>NZ_JAKQYH010000005.1:0-33191 GCF_022343545.1 Streptomyces arenae | reverse complement strand
CCCCCCCGCGCGCCCCCCTCGCGCGGCACCCCCCCGCGCGGCCCCCCCGCGCGGCACCCTCGCGCCCGGCCCCCGTCCCCCCCGTACGGCCTCCCCCCCATGTCACCCGTTCGCCGGGTTCGGCATGCGGGGGGCCGGGCGGAGACTCTTCACTGCGATCAGCAGGTGACGGAGGGGCAGCCGACCGAGGGGAGCGCCGTATGTCCACACCCGCCGAGCGCGCCGCCCGCGGCAAGGCCGCTCGCAAGCGTGCCCCCCGGTCCGCGCACGTCCTCTGGCCGCCCTCCGTGGACCGGCCCGACCCCGTCGCCGTACTGGAGCGGCAGGGGCGCGACCGGCTGCCCGATCTGTTGCCCATCCGGTACGGGCGGATGGCGGCCTCGCCCTTCTCGTTCCTGCGCGGTGCCGCCGCCGTGATGGCCGCCGACCTCGCCGCCCAGCCGCACACCGGGCTCACCGTGCAACTGTGCGGCGACGCGCACCTGCTGAACTTCGGGCTCTACGCCTCACCCGAGCGCACCCTGCTCTTCGACCTGAACGACTTCGACGAGACGTACCCCGGACCCTTCGAGTGGGACGTCAAACGGCTCGCCGCCTCCGTCGCCGTCGCCGCCCGCGAGAACGGGCACAGCGATCCGGAGGCCCGGTCCGCGACCCGGGCGGGCGTGGCCGCCTACCGGGCCGCCGTGCGGCGGCTCGCGGGCCTCGGTGAACTCGACGTCTGGTACGAGCGGGTCGACGCCGACAGCCTGATCTCCCTGGTCCGGTCCGCCCGCAGGCGGCGCAGGATCGAGGACAGCCTCAGCCGGGCCCGGCGCCGCACCAGCCTGCACGCGCTCGGCAAGCTCACCGAGGTGACCGGCGGACGGCGCCGCATCATCCAGGACCCGCCGCTCCTGGAACCCGCCGGCGCCTCGGACATGGCCCTCCTCCGCAAGGCCTTCAGCGACTACCGCTCCACCGTCGCCGAGGAGCGCCGGCTGCTCCTCGACCGCTACCGGTTCGTGGACGCGGCCCGCAAGGTCGTCGGCGTCGGCAGCGTCGGCACCCGCTGCTTCATCGTGCTCCTCGTCGGCCGGGACGCCGACGACCCGTTGTTCCTCCAGATCAAGGAGGCCCGGGCGTCCGTGCTGGAGGACCACCTGCCGGGCGGCCCGTACGTCCACCAGGGCCACCGGGTCGTCGCCGGACAGCGGCTGCTCCAGGCCGCCGGGGACATCTTCCTCGGCTGGATGACCGGCCCCCAGGGCCGCGCCTTCTACTGGCGCCAGCTGCGCGACATGAAGGGCTCCATCGAGGTCGCCGCCATGGACCCGACGGGACTGCGCGTCTACGCCGCCCTGTGCGGTACGACCCTGGCCCGCGCCCACGCCCGCTCGGGCGACCGCATCGCCATCGCCTCCTACCTGGGCGGCGCCGACACCTTCGACCGGGCGATCACCGACTTCGCCCTCGCCTACGCCGACCGGACCACCGCCGACCACGCCGTCCTCGACGCCGCCGTCACGGCCGGGGTGCTGGCGGCGGTGCGCGGGGTCTGAGCCGGCCGCGTACCGCCGCCGCGGACGCCCGCCGGGAAATCTGCTACGCACCGACGGACGGCCGCCCGTCCCCCGCGTGCCGTCGGGTCCGTCGAAACGCTCACACACCCACGCCACGGAGGCCCGTCATGGGCACCATCGTCCTATCCGGAACCGTCGTCCTGGTCGTCCTCGGCTTCGGCAACCACAACTGGTGGCTCGCCGCCGTCGCCCTGCTCTTCCTGTACATCCGTTACGGCCGGGACTCGGCCTCGGCCCCCACCTCGGGCGGCGCGTCGGGCGGTTCGTCCGGCGGGGGCATGGCCGACGACTACAAGTCCTATCGTGACCGCCGTGACCGGCAGGCCAAGTGGGAGCGCCGCTACCGTCGCGAGCGCCCCCTGGAGGTCCGGCGCCAGCAGCGGGACAAGGCCAAGTAGGCAGGTGCTCCCGGCCGCTCAGAGGCCGGGAGCACCCCACACCGGGAGCCAGCGGCTGAGGTCCTGCTCGATCCTGAGGTCGTTCACGAGCGCCGCCTTCACCTGCAACTCCAGTGCGCTGTCCCGCCGTTGCCCGGTGCCGGGCAACGGGGCGAACGGGTAGAAGGTGCCCCGCTTGTAGAGATAGACGAGCGCGAGCCGGCGCCCGCGCTCGTCCCCGAAGGAGGCCAGGGAGCAGAGCAGCTGCGGTCCGAAGCCGTTGACCTCCATCGAACTGTTCACCGCGTGCAGGTCGTTGACGAGCTGGACGAGCTGGTCGGGGGAGCGCTGCGAGACCAGCCAGGAGTACCCGTAGTCGTCCTGGTGCAGTTCCACGGGCACCCCGCCGCGGTCCGCGTCCGCGTCGAGCAGCGCCTGCACCTCGCGGTGGGTCTGCTCGAAGGCCGCGCCCTCCACGGTGGCGAAGCACACCGCGCCCCCGCCGGTGGGCGTGAACCCGGCCGCCGCCTCCAGCGTGACCGCCGCCGACGGCAGCGCGAACAACTGGTCGAGGTCGGGCGCGACGGGCTTCGTACGGCCGAGCAGGATGTCCAGGAGCCCCATGCTCACCCGGCCTTTCCGGGCGTCGCCGCCTCGCCCAGCTCCGCCGAGATCCGCCCCAGCTGCTCCAGACGCTGCTCCAGGGGCGGGTGGGTGGAGAAGAAGCGCTCGATGCCGGGCTCCTTGCCGGCGGCCGGGGTGAAGTAGAACGCGTTGAAGGCCTGGGCCGTCCGCAGGTCCTTGGTCGGGATCCGGGCGATGTCGCCGGAGACCTTGGTGAGCGCGGAGGCGAGGGCGGAGGGACGGCCGGTGAGGTGGGCGGCGGCCCGGTCGGCGGCCAGCTCCCGGTACCGGGACAGCGCCCGGATCAGCAGGAAGCTGATCGCGTACACGGCCGCGGAGACCCCGATGACGGCGGCGAACACGGCGGCGGTGTTCTGGTCCCGGCGCCCGCCCCCGAAGAGCTGCGAGTAGAAGGCGAACCGCACGATCAGGCCGGCGATCACACCGAGGAACGACGCGATCGTGATCACGGCGACGTCCTTGTGCGCCACATGGGACAGCTCGTGCGCGAGCACACCCTCCAGCTCGGCGGGCTCCAGCCGCCGCAGCAGCCCGGTGGTCACACAGACCACGGCGTGATCGGGGTTGCGCCCGGTCGCGAACGCGTTCGGCATGTCCATGTCGGATACGGCGACCACCGGCTTCGGCATGTCCGCGATCGCGCACAGCCGGTCCACGACGGCGTGCAGCTCGGGATACTCCTCGCGCTCCACGACCCGCCCGCGCATGGCGAACATCGCGATCCGGTCGGAGAACCAGAACTGCGCCACGAACATCGCGCCCACCAGCACGACGACCAGCAGCCACGACTTCAGCAGCACGATCAGCGCGGCGACGAACCCCACGTACAACAACCCGAGCAGGAACAGCGTGACCGTCATCCGCACGGTCAGCCGCCGGTCGCTCCGGAAGCGGCTCTGCATCTGCACCACCCCGCAGTCAGGCACTCGTCCCGCTGTCCAGTGTGCACCTGCCCGTGGCCAAGGAGAGGTTCCGAACGTCCCTAGTAGCGGCAAAAGGTGCGCGTGAGGTGTGCCGCGGCCCCTAGTACGGCGACCGCGTCTGTATGTACCCCAACAACAGGATCACCGCCGCCACACACCCCAGCACGATCGCCGTCGACACCCACGACGACCGCCGTGGTGCCACCGGTCCCGGGTCCGCCCGGAACGGCGCCGGGTCCGGAGGGTTCTCCCGCCACCGGGCGGCCAGCATGCGCGCCCGCGCGGACGGCTCCTTGTGTTCCGCGTCGGCGGCCCACCTGAAGTCGAACTCCTGCTCCCCGTCGTCCTGTTGCGACACCCCGTACCCCCGTCTCGAACATCCGTACCCCGGCACGATACGACGGCGCCCCCGCCCTGAGAAACAGGGACGGGGGCGCCGGCCGCCGGGGAGGCGTCGATCACACGTCGAAGTACAGCTCGAACTCGTGCGGGTGCGGGCGGAGCTGGAGCGGGGCGATCTCGTTGGTGCGCTTGAAGTCGATCCACGTCTCGATCAGGTCGGGCGTGAAGACGTCACCGGCGAGCAGGAACTCGTGGTCGCGCTCCAGGGAGTCGAGGACGGCCGGGAGCGAGGTCGGGACCTGGGCCACGTTCGCGTGCTCCTCGGGAGCCAGCTCGTAGAGGTCCTTGTCGATCGGCTCGGCCGGCTCGATCTTGTTCTTGATGCCGTCCAGGCCCGCGAGCAGCAGGGCCGAGAAGGCGAGGTACGGGTTGCCGGAGGAGTCGGGCGCGCGGAACTCGACGCGCTTGGCCTTCGGGTTCGAACCCGTGATCGGGATACGCATCGCGGCGGAGCGGTTGCGCTGCGAGTACACCAGGTTGATCGGCGCCTCGAAGCCCGGGACCAGACGGTGGTACGAGTTCACCGTGGGGTTGGTGAACGCGAGCAGCGACGGCGCGTGCCGGAGGATGCCACCGATGTAGTAGCGGGCGGTGTCCGACAGGCCCGCGTAGCCGGCCTCGTCGTAGAACAGCGGGTCGCCGTTGGCCCACAGCGACTGGTGCACGTGCATGCCCGAGCCGTTGTCACCGAAGATCGGCTTCGGCATGAAGGTCGCGGTCTTGCCGTTGCGCCAGGCCACGTTCTTCACGATGTACTTGAAGAGCTGGAGGTCGTCGGCGGCGGCGAGCAGCGTGTTGAACTTGTAGTTGATCTCCGCCTGGCCGGCGGTGCCCACCTCGTGGTGCTGGCGCTCGACCTGGAGGCCGGACTTGGCCAGCTCCAGGGAGATCTCGGCGCGCAGGTCGGCGAAGTGGTCGACCGGCGGGACCGGGAAGTAGCCGCCCTTGTAGCGGACCTTGTAACCGCGGTTGTCCTCCAGCGCGCCCGTGTTCCAGGCACCGGCCTCGGAGTCGATGTGGTAGAAGCTCTCGTTCGCCGAGGTGGCGAAGCGGACGCTGTCGAAGACGTAGAACTCGGCCTCGGGACCGAAGTACGCGGTGTCGGCGATACCGGTCGACGCGAGGTAGGCCTCGGCCTTCTTCGCCACGTTGCGCGGGTCACGGCTGTACTGCTCGCCCGTGATCGGGTCGTGGATGAAGAAGTTGATGTTGAGCGTCTTGTCCCGGCGGAAGGAGTCCACCCGGGCGGTCGACAGGTCCGCGCGCAGCGCCATGTCGGACTCGTGGATCGCCTGGAAACCACGGATCGAGGATCCGTCGAAGGCGAGCTCCTCGTCCGGGTCGAACGCCTCGACGGGCAGCGTGAAGTGCTGCATGACGCCCGGCAGGTCGCAGAAACGGACGTCGATGAACTTGACGTCCTCGTCCGCGATGAACTTCTTGGCCTCGTCGGCGTTCTGGAACATCCAGCTCCTCCTACTCCCGGCCGTTCCCGTGCCGGGGTGGTAGTTCGTTCGTGCGGCCAGTGCGGTGGCACACGCTGTCCTCGACCCTAGGGACGGGTGATTTCTCGGGCGTGACCCATTTGTTTCGCTGAAGTTAACCGGGCTCGCTTCCACCGTAGCCCGTGGTACCCCGCCGGGACCCCGGTGGACCCCCGCGCAGTACCGTTGTCGGGTGGACAACAGGCAAGCAGTCGGATCGTGGCTCTCCGGACCCCGCGCGGCCCTGGAAGAGGCGGGCGCGGAGTTCGGGTACCGGGGCGAGCAGCTGGGTCTGCCGGAGCAGGGACCGGGTTCCGTCGCCCGCCCGGGGCGGCGGCTGGGCGCGCTGGTCGTGGACTGGGGGCTGTGCGTCCTGATCGCATACGGCCTGATCACCAAGGGCTACACGCCGGCCACCAGCAACTGGGCCCTGCTCGTCTTCCTCGTCCTGGGTGTCCTCACCGTGGGCACGGTCGGTTTCACACCGGGTAAGCGGCTCTTCGGGCTGCGGGTGGTCGGGGTGGAGACCGGGCGGGTACAGCCGCTGCGCGCGCTGGCCCGCACGGTCCTGTTGTGCCTCGCCATCCCGGCACTGGTCTGGGACCGGGACGGCAGGGGCCTGCACGACCGACTGGCGAAGACCGTAGAGGTCCGGATCTGAGGGGCTGGGGGTTCGGGCGCCCGGTCGTCTGCGGGGTTCTGTTTCGCCGGCGGCTGCGGGCCGGTGGGTTCGTCGGCGGCTGCGGGTCGGCGGGGGCTGGTCGCGCAGTTCCTCCCCCAGCCTCCGGCCGGGGGTACCCCCAGCGCCCCTTTGGGGCGCGTTGTCCAGCCGTGTCTTTCTAGCGGCCCCGCGCCCGCCGCCGCCCCGGCTCACCTTCTCCGCAGTACCCGCGCCAGTACCTCCCGCAGTTCTCCCTCGGGGTCGGGTACGGCCCCGTCCGAACGCCACGCCACGAATCCGTCCGGGCGGACCAGTACCGCCCCGGCCGCCGTCGTCCCGTGCGCCGTGGCCCAGTCGCCGTCCTCCGTGTCGTACACGAGGTCGGCCCCCGACCCCGCCGCTCCGATGCCGTACGCGTCCAGCCGTACCCGCTCCGTGTCCGCGATCCGGCGGGCCGCCAGGTGCCAGGGCGAATCCGGGGCGCTGAGCAGCACCAGGGACCGCTCGTACAGGTCGAGGGTGGACACGCGTTCGCCCGCGCGGCGCAGCCACAGGTGCGGGGCCCGGCTGCCCGGCTGACCCGTCAGGTTCATCCCGTCGGGTACCAGCGGCTGCTCAGGGTCCGCCCCGACGACCGCCCCCTTCGGGTACCGGTAGCCCAGGACGACGTTGAGGATCCCGCCGCGCCGGTCCGCGCCGACACCGGGCGCCGGCGCGAAGCCGGGGTGGCTGTGCTCCACCGAGCGGGCCGAGGCACGGGCGCTGGTGGCGAGGGCGACCGGGCGGCGCTCGGTGCCGTACGAATGCAGCAGCTCCGGTCCGGCCCAGCCGTCCAGGACCGCCGCCAGCTTCCAGGCCAGGTTGTGGGCGTCCTGGATGCCGGTGTTGGAGCCGAACGCGCCGGTCGGTGACATCTCGTGCGCGGAGTCACCGGCGAGGAAGACCCGCCGGTCCGCATACCGTTCGGCCACACGTTCGGCGGCACGCCAGGACGCGCGGCCGGTGATCTCCACGTCGAGGTCGGGGACGCCGACCGCGCGGCGGATGTGCCGGGTGAGCCGCTCCTCGGTGAACTCGTCGAGGGTCTCGCCGCGCTCGGGGTGCCACGGGGCGTGGAAGACCCAGCGCTCCTTGTTGTCGACGGGCAGCAGCGCGCCGTCCGCCTCCGGGTCGGTGAGGTAGCAGCAGATGAAGCGGCGGTCCCCGACGGTGTCGGCGAGCAGCTTGGAGCGGAAGGTGATGCTGACGTTCGCGAACAGGTCGCCGGGACCCGACTGGCCGATGCCGAGCCGCCCCCGGACCGGGCTGCGCGGCCCGTCGCAGGCGACCAGGTAGTCCGCGCGGACGGTGTACATCCGGTCGGAGTCACGGTCGCGGACGTACGCCGTCACTCCTTCGGGGTCCTGTTCGAAGGACTCCAGCTCATGGAAGTAGCGCAGCTCGCCGGTGAGTGACTCGGCCGCCCGGCGGAGCACCGGCTCCAGGTCGTTCTGGCTGCACAGGCACCAGCCCGTCGGACTGAACCGGGCGAGCCCGCCGCCCGGGTCGATCTCCTTGAACAGCCATTCACCGGCGTCGCCGACCAGCGTCGGGGCCTGCAGGATGCCGTGGTTCTCCGCGAGCAGGGAGGCCGCAGCCTTGATGTCGGACTCGATGCCGGCCTTCCGGAACAGCTCCATCGTCCGCACGTTGTTGCCCCGGCCGCGTGGGTGGATCGAGGTCCCGGAGTGCCGTTCGACGAGCATGTGACGTACGCCTAGACGGCCCAGGAACAGGGACATGGACAGGCCCACTAGGGAGCCGCCCACCACGAGGACGGGGACCTGGTGATCGGTTTTCTGGTGCATCGGGCACTCCAGGGGCGGGTGTTGGTGCGTCAGGTGCGATGCAACTTCCATGCCCCTTCCGGAGGGGTTCCGCGTGCTCAATCACCCACCTGGTTCACGCGAGTCGCGCGCGTCGGAGGACCGGCACAGGATCAAGAAGCGCTGACGCCGCGTCATCGGCGAAGGCGCAGGCCGCTGCCCCCGCGAAGGAGATGTGCGAAGCATGACGACGATCTCGGAAAAGGTCACGGAGAAGCCGACCCGAACCACCCGCCCGGTGTCGACCCGGGTCTCCCAGTCCGTCTTCGACGGCTCCCGGCTCCGGGTCGTCCTGCTGGTGGACGTCCACGACGGCGCGCAGCAGCAGTTCCTGGAGGCCTACGAGCAACTGTGCAGCCAGGTCGCCAAGGTGCCCGGCCACGTCAGCGACCAGCTCTGCCAGTCCATCGAGAACCCCTCGCAGTGGCTGATCACCAGCGAGTGGGAGAGCGCCCCGCCGTTCCTCGCCTGGGTGAACAGCGAGGAGCACGTGGAGATGGTGAAGCCGCTGCACAACTGCGTCCGGGACACCCGCTCGCTCCGTTTCCACGTCGTACGGGAGACGGGCGGCCCGTCGGCGGACGCCGTACGCGTCCTCCAGGCCAACCCGCGGATGGGCGACGGCGTGATCCGCCACGCGCTCACCTTCACGGTCCGGCCGGGCAGCGAGGCCGAGGTCGCGAGGATCCTCGCCGACTACGCCTCGCCCGAGGCCCGGGTGGACGACTCCACCCGGCTGTGCCGCACCTCCCTGTTCATGCACGGCAACCGGGTCGTGCGGGCCATCGAGGTGCGCGGCGACCTGATGGCCGCCCTGCGCCACGTCGCCCGGCAGCCCGAGGTACGGGCCGTCGAGGAGGCCATCAACCCCTACCTGGAGCAGGACCGCGACCTCGAGGACCAGGAGTCCGCACGGGTGTTCTTCACCCGGGCGGCGCTGCCGGCCGTCCACCACGTCAGCGCCGAGGAGCAGACCGAGGGCGAGCGGCACGCGCTGTACTACCCGGCCAAGCCGGGCCGCGGGATGCGGCTCGCAGAGCTGCTCGCGCAGCAGGACGAGGCCGCGACCGAGGACCCGGCGGGTCCGGTGGTGCACAGCACGATCTTCCAGCGCGACGACGTCGTCGTACGACTGGTCGAGCACCGGTCCGGCGCCGCCCTGGACGTCACCCCGGCCCCCGAGCTGGCCGCCCTGCTGGACGGCGAGGCGGTGCGGATGCGGCTGATCACCGACCGCCGCTCGCCGGGCGCCTGACCCCCGCCCGCGCCGCGTCAGACCACGGCACCGCCCGTACGGCACCGCCCACACGGCATCACATGCACGGCATCACCTACACGGCATCGCATTCACGGAGGAGTACGTGATGAAGCCCATTCCGAAGATCGTGGACCTCAGCGAGGTCGAGCCCAACACCAAGCGCGGTGGCGACCTGCGCGCCATGCTCACCCCCGCCACCTGCGGCTCCACCAGCGGATTCATGGGTGTGGCCATCGTGCAGCCGGGCGACCGCATCGGTGAGCACTACCACCCGTACTCCGAGGAGTTCGTGTACGTCGTCTGCGGCGACCTCGAGGTCGACCTGGACGGCGAGCCGCACCCGCTGCGCCCCGAGCAGGGTCTGATGATCCCGATCAACATGAAGCACCGCTTCCGCAACGTCGGCAACGTCGAGGCGCGGCTCGTCTTCCACCTCGGTCCGCTGGCCCCGCGCCCGGCCCTGGGCCACGTCGACACGGAGGAGACGGAAGCCGTCGCCGTGGGGCAGGTCCGGTCGTGACCCGGCGCGTGGCGGTTACGGGCATAGGCATCGTGGCTCCGGGGGGTGTGGGCGTACCGGCGTTCTGGGACCTGCTCGCCGCCGGCCGGACCGCGACGCGCGGCATCACCTTCTTCGACCCGTCCGGCCTCAGGTCGCGGATCGCCGCCGAATGCGACTTCGACCCGGTGGCCCACGGCCTGGCCGTCGAGGACATCGAGCGGGCGGACCGCTACATACAGTTCGCCCTGGTGGCCGGTGACGAGGCGGTCCGTGACTCCGGTCTCGACCTGGCCCGGGAGGACCCCTGGCGGGTCGGGGTCTCCCTGGGCACGGCGGTCGGCGGCACCACCCGTCTGGAGCACGACTACGTCCTGGTGAGCGAAGGCGGCCGGCACTGGGACGTGGACCACCGGCAGGCGCAGCCCCAGCTGCACCGGGCGTTCTCCCCGAGCACCCTGGCCTCCGCCGTGGCGGAACGGTTCGGCGCCCAGGGTCCGGTGCAGACCGTCTCCACCGGCTGCACCTCGGGCCTGGACGCCGTCGGCTACGCCTTCCACACCGTCCAGGAGGGCCGCGCCGACATCTGCATCGCCGGTGCCTCGGACTCCCCGATCTCACCGATCACCATGGCCTGCTTCGACGCGATCAAGGCCACGTCCCCGAACAACGACGACCCCGAGCACGCCTCCCGCCCCTTCGACAACCGCCGTGACGGATTCGTCATGGGCGAGGGCGGCGCGGTGCTCGTCCTGGAGGAGGAGGAGCACGCCAAGGCCCGCGGCGCGCACATCTACTGCCGGCTCGACGGCTACGCCACCTTCGGCAACGCCTACCACATGACCGGTCTCACCAGTGAGGGCCTGGAGATGGCCCGCGCCATCGAGACCGCCCTGGACCACGCCCGTCTCGACCCCACCGCCATCGACTACGTCAACGCGCACGGCTCCGGCACCCGGCAGAACGACCGCCACGAGACCGCCGCCGTGAAGAAGGCACTCGGACAGCACGCCTACGGCACGCCCATGAGTTCCATCAAGTCCATGGTGGGCCACTCACTCGGCGCCATCGGCGCGATCGAGGTCGTGGCCTGTGTGCTCGCCCTGGCCCACCAGGTCGTCCCGCCCACCGCGAACTACGAGACCCCCGACCCCGAGTGCGACCTCGACTACGTGCCGCGGGTCGCCCGCGAACGGAAGCTCGGCGGCGTCCTGTCCGTGGGCAGCGGGTTCGGCGGCTTCCAGTCCGCGGTGATCCTGACCCGGCAGAGAGGACGGACACGATGAGCGAACCGCCTGCCCGGCGGGCGGCCGTCACCGGCATCGGTGTCGTCGCGCCCAACGGATCCAGCACCGAGACCTTCTGGAAGTCCGTCCAGGAGGGACGCAACGTCCTCGACAAGGTGACCCGCGAGGGCTGCGAGCACCTGCCCATGAAGGTCGCCGGAGAGGTCCGCGACTTCGACCCGGCGGCCGCCGTCGAGGAACGTCTCATCGTCCAGACCGACCGCTTCACCCACTTCGCGATGGCAGCGGCCGACCTCGCCCTGGAGGACGCCCGGCTCGGCCGCGCCGACACCGACGAATCGCCGTTCGACATCGGCGTGGTCACCGCGGCCGGCTCCGGCGGCGGCGAGTTCGGCCAGCGCGAGCTCCAGCAGCTGTGGGGCAAGGGCAGCCGGTTCGTCGGCCCCTACCAGTCCATCGCCTGGTTCTACGCGGCCAGCACCGGCCAGATCTCCATCCGGCGCGGCTTCAAGGGACCCTGCTCGGTGGTCGCCGCCGACGAGGCCGGCGGGCTGGACGCCCTCGCGCACGCCGCCCGCGCGGTACGGCGCGGCACGGACGTCATCGTGGCCGGCTCCACCGAGGCACCCATAGCTCCGTACTCGGTGGTCTGCCAGCTCGGCTACGAGGAGCTCAGCCGGGAGACCGACCCGGCCCGCGCCTACCGCCCGTTCACCGAACAGGCCTGCGGGTTCGTGCCGGCCGAGGGCGGCGCCATGCTCGTCGTCGAGGACACCGGCTCCGCCCGCCGGCGTGGGCTGCCGGTGCGGGCCACCCTCGACGGCCACGCGTCCACCTTCACCGGTGCCTCGCGCTGGGCCGAGTCCAGGGCCGGGCTCGCCCAGGCGATCCGCGGCGCCCTCGCCGAGGCCGGCTGCGCCCCCGAGGAGGTCGACGTGGTCTTCGCCGACGCCCTCGGTGTCCCGGAGGCCGACCGGGCGGAGGCGCTGGCCATCACCGACGCTCTCGGCGCGCACGGCCGACGGGTGCCGGTCACCGCGCCCAAGACCGGGATCGGCCGCGGCTACTGCGCGGCCCCCGTCCTCGACACGGCGGCCGCGGTGCTCGCCATGGAACACGGGCTGATCCCGCCGACCCCGGGTGTCCTCGACATCTGCCACGACCTCGACCTCGTGACCGGCAGTGCCCGCGCCGCGGCCCCGCGCACGGCGCTGGTCCTCAGCCGGGGACTCATGGGGTCGAACTCGGCACTCGTGCTGCGCCACGGCGCAACCGGGTGACGTGCACAACCAGCTGCTGACCGGCAGCGAAGAAGGAGGAGTCGCTATGAGCATCACCGTGGACGAACTGTCCGAACTCATGAAGAAGGCCGCCGGCGTCACCGTCTCCCCGGCCGACCTCCAGGACCGCGCCGACACCGGCTTCGACGCCTTCGGGGTCGACTCGCTCGGCCTGCTCGGCATCGTCGGCGAACTGGAGAACCGGCACGGCGTGCCCATGCCGGTGGACGCCGAGCGGTGCAAGACGCCCCGCCAGTTCCTCGACCTCGTCAACAGCGCCATGCCCGCGGGAGCCTGACATGACCGGACACACCCAGAACGAGATCACCATCGCGGCCCCCGTCGACCTGGTCTGGGACATGACCAACGACGTGGCCAACTGGCCCCAGCTCTTCAGCGAGTACGCCAGCGCCGAGATCCTCGAGGAGGAGGGGAACAAGGTCACCTTCCGGCTGACCATGCACCCCGACGAGAACGGCAAGGTGTGGAGCTGGGTCTCCGAGCGTGAGACGGACCGCGCGGGCCTCAGCGTCCGGGCCCGCCGCGTCGAGACCGGTCCCTTCGCCCACATGAACATCCACTGGCGGTACGAGGAGGTACCGGCCGGCACCCGGATGGTGTGGACCCAGGACTTCGCGATGAAGCCGGAGGCCCCGGTCGACGACGAGTGGATGACCGACAACATCAACCGGAACTCCAAGGTCCAGATGGCCCTCATCCGGGACAAGATCGAGAAGGCGGCCACCGGCCGCCGCCCCGACCCGGCCCTGGCCGACTGAACCGACCGAACCGACCGAACCGCACGAGCCGTACGACAGGAGAGACACCGTGCATCAGGCCCTGATCGTCGCCCGTATGGCCCCGGGCTCCGCACCCGACATCGCGAAGGTGTTCGCGGAGTCCGACCGGGGAGAGCTGCCGCGTCTCGTCGGGGTCACCCGGCGCAGCCTCTTCCAGTTCGGCGACGTGTACATGCACCTCATCGAGTCCGAGCGCGAGCCGGGACCGGCCATCGCCAAGGTCACCTCGCACCCCGAGTTCAGGGACGTCAGCGACCGTCTCCAGGCGTACGTCAGCGCGTACGACCCGGAGACCTGGCGCTCCCCGAAGGACGCGATGGCGCAGCGCTTCTACCTCTGGGAGCGTGACGGCGGTTCCTGAACCGCCGGCCGGCCAACGGTGCCGGACCCGCGCACGACGCGGGCCCGGCACCGGCACGTGCACGGCCGCTCAGGCGGGCACCACGCACTCGAAGGCGTGCAGATAGGGGTTGACGGGACGGATGTCCTCGACGGTCAGTCCCGCTTCGGTCAGCCGCCGCACCATGCTGTCGGTGGTGTGCTTGGCCCCGCCGACGTTCAGGAGCAGCAGCAGGTCCATCGCGGTGCTGAACCGCATCGACGGGCTGTCGTCGACCAGGTTCTCGATGACCACCACCCGGGCACCCGGACCACCCGCCGCGACGACGTTGGCGAGCAGCCGCGCGGTGGACTCGTCGTCCCACTCCAGGATGTTCTTGATGACGTAGACGTCCGCGTCGACCGGTACGGCCTCCCGGATGTCGCCGGGCACGATCCTCGCCCGGTCCGCGAGGTCACCGCCCTCACGCAGCCGGGGCAGCGCCTTCTCCACCACCTTCGGCAGGTCCAGCAGGTAGCCCTTCATCACCGGGTACTTGTCCAGCAGGCTGGCCACCACGTGCCCCTGGCCGCCGCCGAGGTCCGCGACCGACCGGCTGCCGGACAGGTCGAGCAGCGCGGCGACCTCCCGCGCCGACTGCTCGCTGGAGGTGGTCATCGCCCGGTTGAAGACGTCCGCGGACTCCGGAGCGTCCTCGTTCAGGTAGACGAAGAACTCCTTGCCGTACAGGTCCTCGATGACGTTGCGGCCGCTCTTCACGGCCTCGTCCAGCTTCGGCCAGGCGTCCCAGGTCCACGGCTCGGTGCACCACAGGGCGATGTAGCGCAGGCTGTGCGGGTCGTCCTCGCGCAGCAGCCGGGAGGTGTCGGTGTGCGCGAACGTGCCGTCGGGGCGCTCGGCGAAGACGCCGTAGCAGGACAGCGCGCGCAGCAGCCGCCGCAGCGGCTTCGGGTCGGTGCGCACCGCGGACGCCAGGCTCTCCACGGTCATGGGGGCGTCTCCGAGCGCGTCGGCGACCCGCAGTCGGGCGGCCGCGCGGACGGCGGCGGCACACGCCGCCCCGAACACGAGCTCGCGCAGCCGCATCGACGGCGGCGGGGCGCCCTCCTGCGTCGGCGCCCCGGACTCCTTCGCGGACGCCGAGAGGTCACGTGCTGGTGCGGTCATGTGCCGCCTTCCTTCCTTGTAGAGGTGTCGTACGGCCGACCGGTCAGCACAGACCCGCGGGCTTGGACTTCTTGCAGGTGTTGCCCTTGAAGGCGTTGCCGTGCTTGGCGGCCTCCTGGTTGACCAGGTCGGCGGGGGCGTTGCCCGACAGGCTGTTGTCGGTGACGTTGTTCTTGTCGCTGGTGACGCCCACGAAGCTCTTGAAGATCACGACACCGCCCGACAGCGGGGACTTGCCGGAGTTGCCGGTGACCAGGTTCCGGCTGACCAGGGTGTTCTCGGCGCCGGTCAGCACGATGCCGGAACCCTGGAGGAAGGCCAGCCGGGCGGTCTTCGGGCAGTACTTGTTGTTCTTGACGACCTGGTTCCCGGTGACGGCGATGTTGCCGGCCTTCGGCTTGTTCTCGTCACCGACGACGAACACACCCGCGCAGTTCCCGGTGATCGAGTTGTCCGCGACGGCGAGGTTGCGCAGCCGGCGCACGGTCACGCCGATCCGGTTGCCCTCCAGGAGGTTGTGCTCGACGACCGTGCCGGCGGTGTCGGTGGCACCCTTCTCCGCGGTGACGGAGTTGGCGAGGAACAGCCCCGCGTCGCCGTTGTTCCGGGCGACGTTGTTGCGGTAGGTGCTGTGCACCGCGCGCTCCTCGGCGATGCCCCACTGACCGTTCTTCACGGCGGCCACGCCGTGCACGTTCAGGTCGGCCGTGCCGACGGCCATGACGCCGGTCCGGGAGAACCCGGTCACGGTCAGCCGGGCGATGGTCACGTCCTCGACCGGCTTGCTCTTGGTGCCGACCACGCAGATGCCGTTGCCCATCTCCGCACAGGACTTCTGGGCGGCGGCCGACTTCTTGGTGGCCTTGGCCTTCTTGGCGGGCTGGAGCACGGTCCCGGGGCCCATGCCGCGCAGGGTCAGGCCGGGCGTGGTCACCTTGACGCTCTCGCGGTAGGTGCCGGGCAGGACGAGGACCGTGTCGCCGGGCTGGGCGGCGTCGACCGCCTTCTGGATCGACTCGCCCGGGTGCACCCAGTGCACGTGGTGGGCGGCGGACGCCGGAGCGGCGCCGAGGAGGGCACCGCAGAGGGCGGTACCGCACACGAGGTTTGTGATATGGCGTTTTGTCACATTTGGAAGGCTAAGAGTGAATGACCCGATAACCCGCCGGATACGCCGACCGGCGGCGTGTCACGCCGGCCCCGCTTAAGCGCCCCGTAGGGGCGCGGGGAACTGCGCGAGAAACCACAAAGGCGCGGCAGTCGCACAAGCAACCACCGCGCCCCGAGCTCGTAGGCGTGCTTACCGCCCCCGAGGCCCACCCTTAGGCATCCGCATACCCCTCGGCATCGGCCCCTTCGGCAACGGCATGTTGGACATCAGGTCCCCCATCGCCCGCAACCGGTCGTTGGTCGTCGTCACCTGGGGACCAGTCAGCACCCGCGGGAACTTCAGCATGGTCGTCCGCAGCTTCTTCAGCTCGACCTGGCCGTCACCCGTACCGACGATCACGTCATGCACCGGCACGTCCGCCACGATGCGCGCCATCTTCTTCTTCTCGGCGGCCAGCAGGGTCTTCACCCGGTTCGGGTTGCCCTCGGCGACCAGCACGATGCCCGCCTTGCCGACCGCCCGGTGCACCACGTCCTGGCTGCGGTTCATCGCCACCGCCGGCGTCGTCGTCCAGCCCCGGCCGATGTTGTCCAGCACTGCTGCCGCGGCGCCCGGCTGGCCCTCCATCTGGCCGAAGGCCGCCCGCTCGGCCCGCCGGCCGAAGACGATGGCCGTCGCGAGGAAGCCGAGCAACAGGCCCAGAATGCCCAGATAGACCGGATGGCCGATCAGGAAGCCGATCACGAGGAAGATCGCGAGCGTGCCCAGACCGACACCCGCGAGTACAAGGCCGATCGTCTTGTCGGCCTTTCGGGTCATCTTGTACGTGAGGGCGATCTGCTTCAGCCGCCCTGCGTTCGCAGCGTCCGCTGCGGGTTCCTTCCTCGCCATGTCCCGAAGTCTACGTGTCCCTGGGAGTGGCTACGACGGCAGTGTCCCTGGAAGGTCCTTGCGGAGAGCGTCAGGAGCGGCCGGCGGCCTGCTCCAGGAAGTGCTGCGCCTCGACCCGGTCCTTGGCGCGACGGCGGTCCTCCAGCACGGAGGTCCACGCGTTGCGGCGCGCGGTGCGCTGGCCGCTGCTCATCAGCAGCGACTCGACGGCGCGCAGCGCGTCGGTGAAGGACGGGATGGCGGTGGCGCGGACGGGCGCGGCCTGCATGGCGGAGGTCCTCCCTGAAGTGGGTGTACGTGCTGTGATACCAGGGTCACTGTTTGGTGTTACCAGGGCGTGACCGACCGGTCAAACACCAATGAAGCCTTGATGCGCGGGCCCGAAACGCTGCCGCGGCCCTGACGTACGCCCTCATCTGCGAGGACGGTCAGGACCGCAGCCATTCGGTCATTACCAACCAGTAGTATCTTGTGCGTGAATTCACACGGCCGCAAGCGGAGGGCCGTCAGACCGCCTGGGTGGCGACGAACGCGCCCCGCTTCTCGACGGCCATCTGGTACAGCCGCCCGGCGCGGTAGGAGGACCGCACGAGCGGCCCGGACATCACCCCGGAGAAGCCGATCTGCTCGGCCTCCTCCTTCAGCTCCACGAACTCGTGCGGCTTGACCCAGCGCTCCACGGGGTGGTGCCGGACGCTCGGCCGCAGGTACTGCGTGATGGTGACCAGCTCGCAGCCCGCCTCGTGCAGCTGGCGCAGCGCGTCGCTGACCTCCTCGCGGGTCTCGCCCATGCCGAGGATGAGGTTGGACTTGGTGACCAGGCCGAAGTCGCGGGCCTCGGTGATGACCTTGAGCGAGCGCTCGTAGCGGAAGCCGGGGCGGATCCGCTTGAAGATCCGGGGCACCGTCTCCACGTTGTGCGCGAAGACCTCGGGGCGGGACGAGAAGACCTCGGCGAGCTGCTCGGGGACCGCGTTGAAGTCGGGGGCGAGGAGCTCGACCTTGGTACGGCCGGCCGCGCGCTCCGCCGTCTGCTGGTGGATCTGCCGGACCGTCTCCGCGTACAGCCAGGCGCCGCCGTCCGCGAGGTCGTCGCGGGCGACGCCGGTGATGGTGGCGTAGTTCAGGTCCATGGTGACCACCGACTCGCCCACGCGGCGCGGTTCGTCGCGGTCCAGCGCCTCGGGCTTGCCGGTGTCGATCTGGCAGAAGTCGCAGCGCCGGGTGCACTGGTCACCGCCGATGAGGAAGGTCGCCTCGCGGTCCTCCCAGCACTCGTAGATGTTCGGGCAGCCGGCTTCCTGGCAGACCGTGTGCAGGCCCTCGCTCTTCACGAGGTTCTGCATCTTCGTGTACTCGGGGCCCATTTTCGCCCGGGTCTTGATCCACTCGGGCTTGCGCTCGATGGGGGTCTGACTGTTACGGACCTCCAGGCGCAGCATCTTGCGTCCGTCGGGTGCGACTGCGGACACGACCGGCTCCCTAGCGATTGATTCTTCGGCGTGCTCCAGCGTACGCCCGTGGATTCGAAAGCCTGCTGGCCGGAGTCAGGCCGCCGGTGTCTTCTCGATCACCCTCGGCGCGAGTTCGGCGTTCTCCAGGACGTCCTTGAGGTGCCGCTCCACCACGGGCAGCACCTCCTCGACCGTCACGTCCCGGCCCAGTTCGGCCGCGAGGGAGGCGACGCCGGCGTCCCGGATGCCGCACGGGATGATCCGGTCGAACCACTTCATGTCCGGGTTCACGTTGAACGAGAAGCCGTGCATGGTCACGCCCTTGGCGACCCGGATGCCGATCTGGGCGATCTTGCGGTCCTCGCGGCGCTGGCCCGCGTTGGAGGGCGCGTACTCCGGGCCGTTGAGGCGCGGGTCGAACTCCTCGTCCTGGAGGCGCGGATCGAAGTCCAGGGAGAGCCCCCCGAGCGCCGGCCGCTGTTCGACCGGGTCGCCGAGCACCCACACCCCGCTCCGGCCCTCGACCCGGGTGGTCTCCAGGCCGTACTCGGCGCAGGCGCGGATCAGCGCCTCCTCCAGTCGCCGGACGTGGGCGACCACGTCCACGGGGCGCGGCAGCTTCTGGATCGGGTAGCCCACCAGCTGGCCCGGACCGTGCCAGGTGATCTTGCCGCCGCGGTCCACGTCGACGACCGGGGTGCCGTCCAGGGGGCGCTCGCTGTCCGCGGTGCGCCGGCCGGCCGTGTACACCGGCGGGTGTTCGAGCAGCAGCACCGTGTCGGGGACCTCGTCGGCGAACCGCGCCGCGTGCACCCGGCGCTGCTCGTCCCACGCCTCCTGGTACTCGACCGCGTCCGCGCCGAACCCCATACGGACGAACCGCAACTCACTCACGGCAAGCGCCTCCCTTGGCGACGGGTGTGTCAGGCACATAACGCGCCCAAGCAACTGTACGTCCGCCCGCCGCGCGTCAGCCCCGAGGGCAATCCTCACACGATCGGATGAATGAAGGTCGAAATGTGCGATCGACTGCTCACTCTCCGCTACATTCGCGCCGTCCATGAGCGCCAAAAGGGCTGCTCACCGGCAATCCGGGCACAAGCCACCGAGCTGAGCCAGAAGGCAGGAGACCGCACTCCAGATGACGGACCGACCCGCGCAGCGCACCCCCAACCGCCAGCTCGCCGCGCTCATCGCAGAAGCGGGGTTCTCCAACGCGGGTCTGGCCCGTCGCGTCGATCAGCTCGGCCTCGAACACGGACTGGATCTCAGATACGACAAGACCTCCGTCACCCGGTGGCTGCGCGGCCAGCAGCCCCGGGGCACCACCCCCGCCCTGATCGCCGAGGTCTTCACCCGGCGCCTCGGCCGCCGGCTCACCGCCCAGGACCTCGGCCTGGACGCCTGCGCCCCGGTCTACGCCGGACTGGAGTTCGCGGCCACCCCCGAGGAGGCCGTCGACATCGTCGGCGGGCTGTGGCGCAAGGACTCCGGCAGCCACGCCGAGCTCCGCAAGATCGCCTTCACCCCGGCCGGACTCGTGGTCCCCAGCCGGGACTGGCTGATCGGCCGCGCCGACGACCGGGTGGCCCGCGGTGAGCCGGGCCCGGCTACCGCGGCCCGGGTACCGGCGCAGACCCGCCTCACGGCGGCCAAGCAGCCGCCGGCGGTGCCGGTGCGGCCCCGCGGCACGGCCGAGCGCGGACCCGGCCAGAAGGTCACCGGCGGCGACATCGCCGCGCTCCGCTCGGTCGGCGAGCTGTTCCGCACACTCGACGACGCGTACGGCGGCGGGCACGCCCGGCAGGCACTGGTGCGGTATCTGGAGCACGAGTGCGAGCCCATGCTGCGCGGCACCTACGGCGAGCAGACCGGCCGCCGGCTGTTCGGCGCGGCGGCCGACCTGACCCGGCTCGCCGGCTGGACGTCGTACGACATCGCGGCGCACGGGCTCGCCCAGCGCTACTTCGTGCAGTCCCTGCGGCTCGCCCAGGCGGCGGGGGACCGCGCGTACGGCTCCTACGTCCTCGTCACCATGAGCCGCCAGGCGGTCTACCTGGGCCACGGCCGGGAGGCGGTCCAGCTGGCCCGGGTGGCCCAGCAGGGGGTCGGCACGAACGCCCCGCCGGTGGTCCAGGCCCTGCTGCACGCGGCCGAGGCCCGCGCGCACGGCGTGCTCGGCGAGGTACGAGCGTGCACCGGCGCGCTGGTCCGCGCGGAACGCGCCCTGGAGGCGTCCCGGCCCGGCGACGAGGTCCCCTACTGGGCGCGCTTCTTCGACGAGGCCCAGCTCGCCGACGAGTTCGGCCACTGCCACCGGGACCTCCAGCAGTTCCGCGCGGCCGCGCAGCACGCGGAGCGCTCGCTGCAACTGCGTGCGCCCTCCTATGCGCGCAGCAGGCTGTTCTGCCGGGTCGTCCTCGCCACGGCCCGCCTGGGCCTCGGCGAGCTGGACCAGGCGTGCGCGCTCGGCGTGGAGGCGGCGGGCGCGGCCGTGGAGATGCGCTCGGTACGTGCGGCCGAGTACGTCCGGGACTTCGAACGCCGGCTGGAGCCGTACAAGGACGCGGCACCGGTGAAGGGCTACCGCGAGAAGGTGGCAGCGCTGAACTGACGTGCTGCTCGTTTCCTCCGCCGCGGCGGTGATCAGCCACGACGGCGTCTTCGGCGGTGCCGGGCCGGGCCCTGCCACTCGCCGTTGCGGGTGGCGGTTGTCGGCTCGGTGCCGGGCCGTCGTGGCTGGTCGCGCAGTTCCTCCCCCAGCCTTCGGCCGGGGGCACCCCCAGCGCCCCTACGTCTCTACGCTGCTCGGGGTTGCATCGTTTCCGCGCTGTGCATGGAGCCCGCGCCCAGGTCCGTCAGGATCGCTGCCGTCGCCCTGTGGGCCGAGTGCAGGGCTCCCTGGACCGTGCTGGTGTCCCGGTGGTCGCCGCAGGCGTACAGGCCCGCCAGGAGGCGCACCGGGCGGCGCAGGTCGTGCGGGGGACGCATGGCGGGGAGCGCCTCGGGGGTGTGGTGGACCGCGAGTGTCTCCCAGCGGCGCGTCGACGTGCCGTACAGCCGCGCCAGGTGCATGCGGACCGCCGTGTCGATGTCGGCGGGCGGCGTGCCGAGGACCGTGGAGGAGATCAGGGCGCGGCCCTGGGGTGCTCGGCTCGGATCGACGTTGCTGACCACGCAGGTGTGGGAGACCGGGCCGCTCCGGTCGGCGTCGAGGAGGAGCGACGCCCCGGTGGTCAGGGTCGCCGGTTCGTCGGTGGTGTGGTGGACCACCGTCACCTCGTGGAAGTCCGGCACCCGCAGCCCCGGCAGCAGCTCGGCGGCCGCGCGCGCGTCGGTCGCCAGCAGCACCGCCCGGCAGCGGACCTCGCCGTGTTCCGCCGTTCGCACCGAGGTCGTCGAGACCGAGGTGGCCCGGACCCCGGTGTGCACGGTGCCGGGCGGCAGGGCCCGGGCGAGGAGTTCCGGCAGGACGTCCGCGCCGCCCTCCGGCACGCACAGCCGCCCGCTCGCGAAGGAGCGCAGGGCGAGGTCGGCGCAGCGGCTGGACGTGGTCAGCTCGGGGTCGCACAGCAGGGCCGCCAGCAGCGGGCGCAGGAAGCCGTCGATCGTGCGGGTGGACACCCCGCGCTCGGCGAGGGCGCGGGCGGCCGGGAGTTCGGGGCGGGCCAGGATCCGCTCGACGGGCGTGCCGGCGAGCCGGCCCAGCGCGGCGCCGAGCCGGGCCTGGTCCACCGCACCGCCCATCGGCGCGGTGGCCCGCACCGGGGACGCGGCCGAGCCGCCCCTGGGGGCGCTTGCCAGGGCGCGCACCGCATACAGTGCGCCCCTCGCGCTTCCGCCGCCCGCCGGAGCGCCCGCCCGGTGCCTGCGCCCATCGCGATGCAGCAGTACGCCGGGCGCGAACCGGCGCAGAACCAGGGCGTCCAGTCCCGGGGTGAGCCGTAGCTCCGGATAGGACGTGGACAGGAGCTGGCCGATCCGGTCGAGGCGGAAACCGTCGACCTTCTCGGTCGACATGCGTCCCCCGACGTAAGGGGCGGCCTCCAGGACCGCGGTCGTTACTCCTGCGCTGTTCAGCCGATGAGCCGCGGAGAGACCGGCGATGCCGGCTCCCACGATGACGACGTCCGCCTGGTACGCGGGCTCATGCACGAGGCCCCTCCTCGATTGCGCGTCCGGTGGAGACGTGATGCCCCCAACCCGCTCCGGGGATACCCGAGTTCGGGTCGAGGTTAAGGCGGTGATCGGTCAAGGGCAGTCGCGCATGAGCAGGGCACGGTCGCACGGCGGTCGCATTCGGTCACACGGGCCGTCAGGCCGCACGGATCGCGTCCTCGATGCCCGGGAACGCGAACGTGAACCCCGACTCCAGCAGCCGCTTGGGCACCACCCGTTGACTCCCCAGCACATCCCCGGCCATCTCACCGAGCGCCGCCCGCAGGGCCGCCGCGGGCACCGGGAAGAGCGCCGGGCGACGCAGCACCCGGGCCATCGCCTCGGTGATCTCACGGTTCGTCAGTGGGTCGGGCGCGGTGAGGTTGAACGGACCGGAAAGGCCCTCGGTGTCCATCAGGAAGCGGATCGCGGCCACCTCGTCGTGCAGCGCGATGTACGACCAGTATTGGCGCCCGTCGCCCAGCCGGCCACCCAGGCCCGCCTTGAACAGCGGGAACAGCCGCCCCCACGCCCCGCCGTCGCGGGCGACCACCAGGCCGGTCCGGGCGAACACCGTCCGGATCCCCGCCTCCCGCGCCGGGGCCGCCGCCGCCTCCCACGCCACGCACACCGACGGCAGGAAACCGTCGCCGGGCGGGGCGTCCTCGTCGACGGCCCGGTCGCCGGTGTCGCCGTAGACGCCCATCGCGCTGCCGCTGACGAACACCCGCGGCGGCTCCTCCAGGGCGGCCACCGCCTCCGCGAGCGCCGCCGTGCCGAGGACCCGGCTGTCCCGGATCTCACGCTTGTAGGCGGGCGTCCAGCGGTGGTCGCCGATCCCGGCCCCGGCGAGGTTCACCACCGCGTCGCAGCCCGCCAGCCCGGCCGTGTCCACGTACTGCCCGCCGGGGTCCCAGCAGACCTCGTCGGTGCCGTGCGCCGCGCGCCGCACGAGCCGCACCACCTCGTGCCCGTCGGCCCTCAGGGACCGCACCAGGGCGCTGCCGATGAGGCCGGACGCACCGGCCACCGCGATACGAGAGCGTTCCATGGCCCCAGCATGCCGGGCCTTGGGCAGGAAAACCCGTGGGACCCGGGCAGGAAAACCCGTGGACCCGGGCCGCAAAAACCCGTGGGCCCCGGCTCCGGCCGACTTTAGGGTGACCGCATGCCAGAGCCGTACATACGCACCGCCCTGCCCGACGACGACGAGGAACTCGCCGTCCTCGACCGCGCCACCTGGTCGCACCTGCACGCCGTACTGCCCCGGCCGGAACCGCCGTACGAGCCCTTCTTCGATGAGCGCCACGCCCCCGAGGACACCCTGGTCGCCGAACTCGACCGGCGCATCGTCGGCTACATCCGCCTCGGCCTCGCCTACAAGCTCGCGGCCAACGCGCACGTCCGGCAGATCCAGGGCCTCGCGGTCGCCGAGGAGGCCCGCGGCCGGGGCGTCGCCCGGGCGCTGCTGCGGGCGGCCATGGACGAGGCCCGCCGCCGTGGCGCCCGCCGGATCAGGCTCGCCGTCCTCGGGCACAACGCCCCGGCACGCCGGCTCTACGCGTCCGAGGGCTTCGCCGTCGAGGGCGTGCTGCCGGGGGAGTTCCTCCTGGACGGCGAGTACGTCGACGACGTGATCATGGGCCGGCCGCTGTGACGGTCAGGGGGTGATCAGCTCGCCGGTGTCCACCGCCGAGGTGGCCTGCGCCCCGCGCGCGGCGTCCGCGGCCACCTCGTCGGCCGTCAGCACGTACCCCGTCTCGCTGTCGGAGGTGGAGCGGGCGAACACCACCCCGAACACCCTGCCCCCGGTGGTCAGCAGCGGGCCGCCGGAGTTGCCGGGGCGGACCGTGGAGCGGATCGAGTAGATCTCCCGGGTCACCGTGGCGTCGCTGTAGATGTTCTGCCCGGTGGCCTGCACCTTGTTGGCCACCGTGGCCGCCTGCAGGTTCAGGTCGCCGTCCTGCGGATAGCCGGCGACCACCGCGGAGTTCCCGCGCGCCGCCGTGGTGTCGAACCTCAGCACCGGCGCCCGCAGCTGCGGCACGTACAGCACCGCCACGTCCCGGTCCGGGTCGAAGAGCACGACCTGCGCGTCGTACGACGCCCCGACCCCGCCTATCCGCACGCTCGGGTCGTCGATGCCCGCCACCACGTGCGCGTTGGTCATCACGTGCTCGGGCGCGAACACGAACCCGCTGCCCTCGCGGCCCTGCGTGCCGGCGGAGCCCTCGATCTTGACCGTGCTGCGCCTGGCCGCGTTCGTGGCCGCCGCCGTCACGTTGTCCCCGGAAGGCCTGGCGACCTGGGCCGTCGACTCGTTCTCGAAGGGGTTGAAGACCTGGGGGAAACCGGCCTCGGTGAGCGCCGAGGTGGCCCGCGAGAACCACGCAGGTGTGGTGTCCGGCATGGTGTCCTGCACCGCGCCGAGCAGCCTGGAGTCCCGGATCGCCGTCGTCACCGCGGGCGAGGAGGACGCACCCAGCACGCTCGCCGCCACCCAGGCCACGATCAGCACCGCCACCGCGTTCGCGGCCGCCCCGCCGACCCCGTCCGCCACCCGCAGCGGCCCCTCGTCCAGTTCCCGGCGCAGCCGCAGCGCCAGCCGGCCCGCCAGCTCGTGCACCACCACCGCCGGCACCAGCACCGTCAGCACCGCGACCACCGTCGCCGTCGCCGTGCCGCGGGTGACCAGTTCCATCACCCAGGGCAGCACCCACACGCCGACGACCGCGCCGCCCACGAACCCGGCCAGCGACACGCAGCCGGCCACCAGCCCGCGCCGGTAACCGGCCGCCGCGTACACGAGGACCACCAGTACGAGCACCAGGTCGAGCAGGTCCACGGAGCCGCCTTTCTCTCGGTGCCCTTAATACGCTCGGGACAGGTCCAGTGATCAGCTCACGCCCGCGGGAACCCCGGGAACCGGCCACGCGTGCGTGTACCCACTGAAACGCCTCGGACCGGGACGATGGTTCCACCAGGTGGCACAGCACACATCGCGGGCGGAGTCGATCGACCCGAGAGTGGGGGCCATGCGTGTCTTTCCCCGAGCAGGGCGGCGCACCCGGGTCACCGCCCTGACACTGCTCGGCTGTCTGCCGGGCCTCGTCGCCGTCCTCGCGCTGGTGCTGTGCACCCAGGGCGCCGACCGCCCCGTGGCGATCCACCTGTCCGCGCCCGCGCCCGCGAGCCCCGCCGCCCACCGGGCACCCCGGCCCCGGATCGTGCCGCGCACGGTCTGGCTGGACACCGGCGTCCGTCGCACCCAGCCGCCGCCGCGCTACGACGACCGGGTCGTCGCCGTCTTCGTGCACCACACCGACTCGCCCAACGGCTACTCCTGCGCCCAGGCACCCGAGATCATCCGCCGCCTCTACACCGGGCAGACCGGCGACCGCGACTGGGACGACATCGGCTACAACTTCCTCGTCGACCGCTGCGGCACGATCTACGAGGGCCGGGCGGGCGGTGTCGAGCGGGCCGTCACCGGCGCCCACACCCAGGGCTTCAACCACCGCACCGCCGGCATCGCCGCCCTCGGCACCTTCACCGCCGGAGTGCCGGTGCCGCGTGCCATGACCGACGCGATCGCCGCGCTCGCCGCCTGGAAACTCGGCCTGGCCGACGTCGACCCGCGCGCCGGGGCCCACCTGGTCTCCAGCAACGGGCTCAGCCGCTACCGGGAGGGCACGGCCGTCACACTGCCCGCCGTGGCCGGCCACCAGGACGGCTACCGCACCACCTGCCCCGGCGCCGCCCTCGCCGCCCGCCTGCCCGAGATCAGGACGGCCGCCGCCCGCCTCCAGGGCAGACTCCCGGCGAGCCCGTCCCCGGCCACGCCGACACCGTCCCCGACGGCGGTGCCTACGCCGCCGCCGGTGCGCGCGCCCGTGGCGACGCCCGCGCCCACGCCGGCCCGGTCGGACCCACCCGGCCCGACCCCCGCGCGGACGTCCACAGGAACGCCATAGGCGGCACGCAGGCCGCTCAGATCCCCGCGCCCTACCGTCGAGGACATCAGCAGCCGACCGGAGGCGGGGATCATGAACAGCAGCCGTACCGAAGCCCGTGCCGAGACCACGGAGAAGGCCGAGAGGGCCGAGAAGGCCGGTTGGGTCAGGTCGTCCCGGGGGCCCTGGGCCGTGGTCTGCGCCGTCGCGACCGTCGTCCTCGGACCGGCCGCGGTCACCGCGTCCGCCCTCGACCAGGCCAACGCGGCGCCGATGCACCACGCGGTCAAGGCCGAGCAGACGCAGGCGTACATCCCGTCGGACGTGACCCGCCGCCGTACCGCCGCGTGAACCTCACTCCTTGAAGCGTTCCCACAGTCTCGGGAACCGCTCGGCGAGCGCCCGCTCGTTCTCCAGGTCGACCGGGGTGCCCTCCGGTTCGGAGGGCGCGGGGGCGATGCCCAGGTCCGGGGCCACGGTCCCGGTGAGCTGCTCGTACGCCTCGTCCGCCGCGTACCCCAGCTCCTCGCCGTCGCCGTCGACCTCCTCGTCGAAGTCGTCCAGCAGCTCCGCCAGCGCGTCCGGGTCGTGCAGGGCGCCCTCGAAGACCTCCCGGCCCTGGGCGATCAGCCAGCACCGGAAGAAGTCGAACGCGTCGTCGCTGGCCCCGTCGAGCAGCACCCACGCGGCACCCCACAGGTCCCAGCGGTAGGCGCGGTTGTAACGGGCCTCGAAGTGACGGGCGAAGTCCAGTACCAGGTCCGGCTCCAGCTGGAGCAGCCGTTCCACGAGCAGGTCCGCCTGGTCCTCGGGGTCGCCCTCGGCGGCCTCACGGGTCGCGTCGACCAGCTCCCAGAACTCCGTCTCGTCCATCACGGGTCCAGCATCGTGCCTGGGCGCCGGGGGCGCACGCGGAGTGGTGCGGATTGTTATCCGCCGTCACCCGGGCGCGCGTAGAGCGCCGCGAGCCGTGCCGCGTCCGCCGCGAACCGGGCCCGCAGTCGCTCCGGCGCGAGCACCTCCACCTCCGGTCCCAGCGCGGTCAGCTGGCCGTGCGCGACCTCCTCGCTCTCCACCGGCAGCGTCACCTTCACCCACCCCCGCGCGTCCGGATCACCGGCGCCCGCGACCGCCTGCCGGGCGGTGACCGGATCGACGGCGTACGGCAGCCGCCGCACGCCGGTGGCCGACAGGCGCACCACCACCTCGGCGCGCAGCACCGACCGCGCGAACTGCTCGGCCCGCTGCTCCCAGAACCCGGGCAGGTCGAACTCGGCGTCCCGCGCGAACCGTTCCGCACCGGGCTCGACGGAGGTGAACCGGTCGATCCGGTAGACCCGGTAGGAGTCGCTGTCCGCGACCCGGGCGCACAGGTACCAGACCCCGGCCTTCAGCACGAGTCCGTACGGCTCCAGCTCCCGCCGCACCTCCGACTCACCGCGCCGGTAGTGCGCGACCACGCGGCGGTCGTCCCACACCGCGTCGGCGACGGCGGGCAGCAGCGCGGGGGTCTTCGGGTCGGCGAACCAGTTCGGCGCGTCCAGGTGGAACCGCTGCGCGACGGTACGGGACGCGTCGCGCAGGGACGGCAGCAGCGCGGCGGACACCTTCAGCCGGGCGGCACTCGCGGCGTCCTCGAGACCCATCTCGCGCAGCGCGCCCGGCACACCGCTCAGGAACAACGCCTCGGCCTCGCTCCGGGCCAGTCCCGTCAGCCGCGTCCGGTACCCGCCGACGAGCCGGTACCCGCCCGCACGCCCCCGGTCCGCGTACACCGGCACGCCCGCCTCCGACAGCGCCTGCGCGTCCCGCATCACGGTCCGCTCGGACACCTCCAGCTCGGCGGCCAGCTCCCCGGCCGTCATACCGGCCCGAGCCTGCAGCAGAAGCACCATCTTGATGAGCCGAGCGGCACGCATGCGCCCCATGATGCCGGGCCCCACCGGCAGCGCGGGCCGACCGCGGCCCGCCACAGCCGAAAACCGCCACCGTGACCGAGCGCCACCCCGGCGGCAGTCATGTCCCGCCGCGACGGCGCTCAGCCCGAACGAACCGATCCGGCGGTGCCGTACCCGCCGCTAGGGCCGGTCCGGTACCACCGGAGAACGCCGTCGCGGCGGGAGAAGGCGTAGAAACGGGACGCGGCGGACCTGGAGGTGGGACACCCTCTGGTCCGCCGCATGGGCGTTCGGCCGGGGTGGCGCAGGCCGGTGGTGCCGGCCTGCGCCCCGGGCCGTCGGTTTTGTTACAGGCTGTACTTTTCGCGGGCTTCCTTTACCGCTGTTGCCTTTACCTCGCCGCGCTTGGCCAGCTGGGCCAGGGACGCGACGACGATCGACTCCGCGTCGACGCCGAAGTGGCGGCGGGCGGCGTCGCGGGTGTCGGAGAGGCCGAAACCGTCGGCACC
Organism: Streptomyces arenae; assembly: GCF_022343545.1. Taxonomy (NCBI): domain Bacteria; kingdom Bacillati; phylum Actinomycetota; class Actinomycetes; order Kitasatosporales; family Streptomycetaceae; genus Streptomyces; species Streptomyces arenae. Next base: position 4,707 of record NZ_JAKQYH010000005.1, on the reverse strand, counting down.
GAGCGAGGAGTAGTCCTGCTCGACCCACTGCGCGATCTGGTCCGGGACCTGACGCATGTAGTCGGAGACCGCGAGCACCGGGCCCTCCGCGCCGTGCAGGACCTGGCGCACGTACGGCACCCGCTCCTCGCCGCGCAGCAGGGCCGCGTCCGCCTCCATCGCGTCGCGGCGCAGCTCCGTCCAGGACGTCGCGGACCACACGTCCGTCGCCACGCCCCACTCCTCGGCCAGCAGCCGCTGCGCCTTCAGCGCCCAGTGGATCGCCGTACCGGAACCGAGCAGCTGGAGGCGCGGCGCGTTCGCCGGCAGTGACAGCCCCGCCGACTCCGCCGTGTTGAAGCGGTACAGGCCCTTGACGATGCCCTCGTCGACGCCGAGCCCGGCCGGCTTCGCGGGCTGCGGGAGCGGCTCGTTGTAGACCGTCAGGTAGTAGAAGACGTTCGGGTCCTCGCCGGGCAGCGCCTCGCCGTACATCCGGCGCAGACCGTCCTTGACGATCGCCGCGATCTCGTAGGCGAACGCCGGGTCGTACGACAGCGCGGCCGGGTTGGTCGCGGCGATCACCGGCGAGTGGCCGTCGGCGTGCTGGAGGCCCTCACCGGTCAGGGTGGTACGGCCGGCGGTCGCGCCGACGAGGAAGCCACGGCCGAGCTGGTCGCCGAGCTGCCACATCTGGTCGGCGGTCCGCTGCCAGCCGAACATCGAGTAGAAGATGTAGAACGGGATCATCGCCTCGCCGTGCGTCGCGTACGCGGTGGACGCGGCGATGAAGTCGGCCATCGAACCGGCCTCGGTGATCCCCTCGTTGAGGATCTGGCCGTTCTTGGCCTCCTTGTAGTACATCAGCTGGTCACGGTCGACCGGCTCGTACGTCTGGCCCTTGGGGGAGTAGATCCCCAGGGACGGGAAGAGGCTCTCCATGCCGAAGGTGCGCGCCTCGTCGGGCACGATCGGCACCCAGCGCTTCCCGGTCTCCTTGTCCCGGACCAGGTCCTTGACGAGGCGGACGAAGGCCATGGTGGTCGCCACGTTCTGCGAGCCGGAGCCCTTGTCGAAGGAGGCGAAGGCCTTGTCGGCGGGGGCCGGCAGGGGCGCCAGGGCGTGGGTGCGGCGGGCCGGGGCGGGACCGCCGAGGGCCGCGCGGCGCTCCTGGAGGTAGCGGACCTCGGGGGAGTCCGCGCCGGGGTGGCCGTAGGGCACGACCCCGTCGACGAAGGCGCTGTCCGGGATGGGCAGCTCCAGCAGCTCCCGCATCGCCTTGAACTCGTCCACCGTCAGCTTCTTCATCTGGTGGTTGGCGTTCTTCGACGCGAAGCCCTCGCCGAGGGTGTGGCCCTTGACGGTCTGGGCCAGGATCACGGTCGGCGCGCCCTTGAACTCGACGGCGGCCTTGTACGCGGCGTACACCTTGCGCGCCTCGTGACCACCGCGGGAGAGGTGGAAGCACTCCAGGATCTTGTCGTCGCTCAGCAGCTTCGCCATCTCGGCGAGCGCCGGGTCCTTGCCGAAGAAGTCGGCGCGGATGTAGGCGGCGTCCCGGGTCTGGTACGTCTGCACCTGCGCGTCCGGTACCTCGCGCAGCCGTCGCAGCAGCGCACCGGTGGTGTCGAGCTGGAACAGCTCGTCCCAGGCGGTGCCCCACAGCGTCTTGACGACGTTCCAGCCGGCGCCGCGGAACTGGGCCTCCAGCTCCTGCACGATCTTGAAGTTGGCACGGACCGGGCCGTCGAGGCGCTGCAGGTTGCAGTTGATGACGAAGGTGAGGTTGTCCAGGCCCTCACGGGAGGCGAGTGCGAGCGCCGCCGTCGACTCCGGCTCGTCCATCTCGCCGTCGCCGAGGAACGCCCAGACGTGGGACGCCGAGACGTCCTTGATGCCGCGGGCGGTCAGGTAACGGTTGAAGCGGGCCTGGTAGATGGCCGAGAGCGGGCCGAGGCCCATGCTCACCGTCGGGAACTCCCACAGCCAGGGCAGGCGGCGGGGGTGCGGGTACGACGGGAGGCCGTTGCCGCCGGCCTCCTGGCGGAAGTTGTCGAGGTGCGCCTCGGTCAGCCGGCCGTCGAGGAACGCGCGGGCGTAGATGCCGGGGGAGGCGTGGCCCTGGATGTAGAGCTGGTCACCGGAGCCGGGGGAGTCCTGGGCGTCCTTGCCCCTGAAGAAGTGGTTGAAGCCGGTCTCGTAGAGCCAGGCGGCGGAGGCGAAGGTGGCGATGTGCCCGCCGACGCCGTGCTTCGCGCCCCGGGTGACCATCGCGGCCGCGTTCCAGCGGTTCCACGCGGTGATCCGCCGCTCCATCTCCTCGTCGCCGGGGACGGCCGTCTCGGCGGCGGTGGGGATGGTGTTGACGTAGTCCGTCTCCAGCAGCTTCGGCAGCGCGATGCCGTCCGCCTCGGCGCGTTCCAGCGTGCGGCGCATCAGGTATGCGGCGCGGTGCGGCCCGGCCTCCCTGGCCACGGCGTCCAGTGAGGCCTGCCATTCGGCGGTCTCCTCCGGGTCCCGGTCGGGGAGCTGGTCGAGCGCGCTCGGCTGGATGGCCTGGGGGTCGGTCATGTCGCCGCCTTCCTCAGTCGAAGGGGGTTCCCTCATCGGTAAGGGTTCGGGTGCCCTTGGTCTTTGGCAGGACAGGGCAATGGACCCGGGTGCGGGTCCGTCGGCGACTTTAACTCCCTGATCGATGATCGATCAAAGGGTTGAGGGGCAAAACTTCTCGATTCCGAGAAAGTCGGCACGGGGTGCCTCCGGCAGTGGCACCGGGTGACGCTCCCGGGGCGGGGTTTTCGCAGGTGAGACGGTGTCTGAGCGAGGGTGCGCTCGTGTGTGGACGCGGCTTGGGCGGACGCGCCCGGGGCCTGCTTACGCCCTCGGCGCGCAGCCCAGGACGTGGGCCTTCACGATCTCGGCGATCCTCGGGTCCCGGCGCTGGAAGGCGGCGACCAGTTCCTGGTGTTCCTCCGCGTACGACTGCTGGACCGTCCCCAGCCAGCGGATCGACAGGGCCGTGAAGACCTCGATGCCCAGACCCTCCCAGGTGTGCAGCAGCACCGAGTTGCCGGCCGCCCGCACCAGCTCCCGGTGGAAGCCGACCGTGTGCCGGACCTGGGCCGTGCCGTCGGCGTCCCGGTCGGCGTCGTAGAGGGCCGCGACATGCGGTTCCAGCGCCGAGCAGTCCCCGGCCAGCCGCTCCGCCGCCAGCTCCGCCGCGATCGCCTCCAGACCGGCCCGCACCGGGTAGCTCTCCTCCAGGTCGGCCGCCGTCAGGTTCCGCACCCGCACGCCCTTGTTCGGCGCCGACTCGATGAGGCGGAGGGACTCCAGCTCCCGCAGCGCCTCCCTGACCGGCGTCTGGCTGACCTCCAGCTCGGTCGCGATCCGCCGCTCCACGATCCGCTCGCCCGGCTTCCAGCGCCCGCTGACGATCCCCTCCACGATGTGCTCGCGGATCTGTTCGCGCAGCGAGTGGACGACGGGCGCGGTCATGAGAGCTCCTTAAGGGCGTTTGACGTTTAGACAATAAGGCCGGACCGGCTTTCGGGAGGGGCGTGCGGCGGCGCTTTCGCGCAGGTGAGACGAGACTTACACGACGGTGCCCCGCCCGGAGGGACTCCGGACGGGGCACCGTGCAGGACCTGCTGAGACCTACAGGCCGAGCTCGACCTCGAACTCGCCGGCCTCCAGGATCGCCTTGACGGCCGTCAGGTAGCGGGCCGCGTCGGCGCCGTCCACCAGGCGGTGGTCGTAGGACAGGGTCAGGTACGTCATGTCGCGGACGCCGATGACCGTGCCCTCCTCCGTCTCGATGACGGCCGGACGCTTGACCGTGGCACCGATGCCGAGGATCGCGACCTGGTTCGGCGGCACGATGATCGTGTCGAACAGCGCGCCGCGCGAGCCGGTGTTGGAGATGGTGAAGGTCGCGCCGGACAGCTCGTCCGGGGTGATCTTGTTGGCGCGGACCTTGCCGGCCAGGTCGGCCGTGGCCTTGGCGATACCGGCGATGTTGAGGTCACCGGCGTGCTTGATGACCGGGGTCATCAGGCCCTTCTCCGAGTCCACCGCGATACCGACGCTCTCGGTGTCGAAGTAGGTGATCGTGCCCTCTTCGACGTTGATCCGGGCGTTGATGGCCGGGTGGGCCTTCAGCGCCTGGGCCGCCGCCTTCACGAAGAACGGCATCGGGGAGAGCTTGACGCCCTCGCGCGCGGCGAAGGAGTCCTTGGCCTGCGCACGCAGCCGCATCAGGCGGGTGACGTCGACCTCGACGACCGAGGACAGCTGCGCCTGCTCGTGCAGCGCCTTGACCATGTTGTCGCCGATGACCTTGCGGATGCGGGGCATCTTCACGGTCTGGCCGCGCAGCGGGGAGGCCTCCAGCGCCGGGGCCTTCCTGGCGGCGGCCGGAGCGGCGGCGGCAGCGGCGGGAGCCGGAGCGGCGGCGGCGGCCTTCGCGGCCTCGGCGGCGGCGATGACGTCCTGCTTGCGGATCCGGCCGCCGACACCGGTGCCCTTGACGGCGGCCAGGTCGACGCCGTTCTCGGCGGCGAGCTTGCGCACCAGGGGGGTGACGTAGGCGCCCTCGTCGGTCGCCTGGGTGGCGGTCGGCGCGGTGGGCGCGGCAGCCGGGGTGACCGGGGCCGGGGTGACCGGAGCCGGGGCCGGGGCGGCCGGGGCGGCAGCGGCCGGCGCGGGCGCCGGAGCAGCCGGGGCCGG
>NZ_JAKQYH010000039.1:0-35088 GCF_022343545.1 Streptomyces arenae | reverse complement strand
AACGCGTCCACGACCTGCTCGAACGGCACATCCTGATGCGCGTACGCACCCAGAGCCGTCTCCCGCACCCGCCCCAGCACCTCACGGAACGACGGATCACCCGACAGATCCGTCCGCATCACCAACGTGTTCACGAAGAACCCGATCAGATCCTCCGTCTCGGCACGGTTCCGGTTCGCCACCGGCGTGCCCACCACCACGTCCTCCGACCCCGCATACCGCCCCAACAACACCGCGTACGCGGCCAACAACGTCATGAACATCGACACACCGCACTCACGCGACACCGCACGCAGGCCCTCGACGACCTCCTGCGGCAGGGCGAACCGCCACCGGGCGCCCGCGGACGAACGCACGGGCGGCCGGGGCCGGTCGATGGGGAGTTCGGTGTCGGGGATGCCGGCCAGCCGCTCGCGCCAGTACGACAGCTGCCGCTCCAGCACGTCGCCGTCCAGCCACTGCCGCTGCCACACCGCGAAGTCCGCGTACTGCACCTCCAGCGGCGGCAACGGGTCGGGCTCCCCGACTCGGAACGCCTCGTACAGCGCCGTCAGTTCACGATGGAAGATCCGGTCGGACCACTCGTCGAACACCACGTGGTGGATGGCGAGTGCGAGCACGTGCTCCTCGGGGGCCAGCCGGAACAGGGTGGCCCGCACCAGCGGACCGGCCGCCAGGTCGAACGGCACCCCGGCGTCCGCCGCGACCAGGCGTCGCGCGACCGCTGCGGGGTCCGTCCCGGTGGAGACGTCCACCACGGGCAGCGCGAACGGGTACGGCGGGTCGATCACCTGCCGGGGTACGCCGTCGGCGTCCGCGACGAGCCGGGTGCGCAGCACCTCGTGCCGCGCCACCACCGCACCCAGGGCCGCCCCGAGTGCGGCGACGTCCAGGGGCCCGGTCCAGTGCACGGGGGACAGCAGGGCGTACTCGACGGAGCCGGGCTCCAACTGGTCGAGGAACCAGAGGCGTTGCTGCGCGAACGACAGCGGAAGCGGCATTGTGCGGTCGCGGTCGGCCCGTGCCATGCGCGGCACCACGGTGCCGGCACCCGAGCGGTCGAGGAGCGGCGCGAGGTCGCGCACCGTCGGCCGGTCGAACAGGTCGGCCAGGGGCAGCTCGACCGAGAAGGCCTCCCGGATGCGGAACACGACCTGGGTGGCCAGCAGCGAGTGCCCGCCCAGGTCGAAGAAGTCGTCATGGGCGCCGACCCGCTCCACGTCGAGGACATGGGCCCAGATGTCTGCCAGCAGTCGCTCCGAGGGGCCCCTCGGCGCCACGAAGCCGTCGTCGTCCGGTGCCCCGCCTGTCGAAGGACGTTCACCGGGGTGCGGTTCCGGCGCGGGCAGCGCGGCCCGGTCGAGCTTGCCGTTCGCGGTCAGCGGCAACGCGGCCAGTTCGACGAAGGCGCCCGGGATCATGAAGTCCGGCAGCCCGTGTCGCAGGTGCTCCCGGAGTTCGGTAACCGGCGGAGCGCCCACGGAATGGTCCTCGGGGACCAGGTAGGCCGCGAGCTGCCGGTGCGCGCCGTCGCCGTGGGCCGTGACGACCGCCGAGCGAACGCCCGGGTGAGCGGTCAGCAGGGCCTCGATCTCACCTGGCTCGATCCGGAAGCCCCGGACCTTGACCTGCTTGTCCCCACGGCCCACGAACTCCAGTACGCCGCCGGGCAGTCGACGCGCCCGGTCGCCTGAGCGGTACATCCGCGTGCCGTCCCCGGCGAAGGGATCCGCCAGGAACCGCTCCGCCGTCAGTGCCGCCCGGCCGCCGTACCCTCGCGCGACACCGGCGCCGCCGATGTACAACTCGCCGGGTACGCCGACCGGTACGGGGCTCAGCCGCTCGTCGAGCACGTACACCCGCCAGCCCGGCAGCCCCCGCCCCACCGGCAGCCCCGGGTCGCCGGCCAGGTCGGCGGAATCGATGCGATGGTGGGTGACATGGACGGTTGTCTCGGTGATGCCGTACATGTTGACCAGGGCGGGGGCGTCCAGGCCGCGCGCCTCGCTCCAGCGGGCCACGTGCGGGCGCCGGAGCGCGTCACCGCCGAACACCACGTAGCGGAGCGCGGGCAGGTCGCGACCGGGCTCGACCGCCTCGGACAGCTGACGGAACAGCTCCGGGGTGGCGCTCAGGTGGGTGACGCCCTCGGCGGCCAGCACGTCCCGCAGCCGCCACGGCTCACGCACGCGGTCCATCGGCACGACGACACTGCGGGCGCCCCGGGTCAGCGGACCCCAGACCTCCCAGACGGAGAAGTCGAAGGCGAAGGAGTGGCTGACACTCCACACGCTGTCCGCGGCGAGAGTGAGGGCGCCGGAGAGGCCGGCGGCCTCGAACAGGCGGCTCACGCTCGCGTGCGCGACCTGCACGGCCTTGGGCCGGCCGGTGGAACCGGAGGTGTAGATCACGTAGGCGAGCTGTTCCGGGTGGGTGGCGACCCGGGGGGCGGTGTGCGGAGCCGCGGTGATCGCGGCGGCCGTCGCCGGGTCGTCGAGCACCAGGAGGGGCACCGCGTCCTCGGGCAGCACGCCGGCCCGGTGGACCTGGGTCACGACGAGCGCGGCCCGGCTGTCGGCGAGCATGAACGCGAGCCGTTCGGCCGGATACTCCGGGTCCAGGGACAGCCAGGCCCCGCCGGCCTGCCACACGGCCAGCATCGCCACGACCGTGTCGACACCCCGGTCCAGGCACAGCCCGACCACGGACTCCGCGCCCACCCCCGCGCCGCGCAGCCGGTGGGCGAGCCGGTTCGCGCGCTCCATCAGCCCGCCGTACGTCAGCCTCCGCTCACCGCAGACCAGCGCCACGGAGTCGGGACTGGCAGCGGCCCGGGCGGCGACCAGCTCGTGCACCTCACGGGCGGCGAGGTCGGGGGCAGCGCCGTCCTGCCACTCGGCTGCGAGCAGGTCCCGCTCGTGCGCCGGCAACGTCGGCACCCGCGACAGCGGCCGCTCCGGGTCCGCCGCCAATGTCTCCAGCAGGCTCACGAAGTGCCCGGTCAGCCGGTCGATCGTCGCCGCGTCGAACAAGGCGGTGCCGTACTGCACCTCGCAGCGCAGACCGTGCTCACCGCCGGTGTCGCCGACAGTCACGAGCAGGTCGTACTTGGCGGGCAGCACGTCGGTGAGGACGTCTCCCGCCTCCCACGTGGCGTAGTTGAACATCACCTGGAACAGGGGCGTTCGGGAGCGGTCCCGGTCGGCCACCAGCTCGTCCACCAACTGCTCGAACGGCAGGTCCTGATGGGTGAACGCGCCGAGCGCCGTCTTCCGTACACGGGCGATGAGTTCGGCGAACGTCGGGTCCCCCGACAGGTCGGTGCGCATGACCAGCGTGTTGACGAAGAACCCGATCAGGTCCTCCGTCTCGGCCCGGTTCCGGTTCGCCACCGGGGTGCCGACCGCCACGTCCTCCCCGCCGCCGTAGCGGCCGAGCAGCACGCTGAGCGCGGCCAGCAGCGTCATGAACATCGTCGAGTCGTGCGCACGGGACAGGCTCCGCAGGGCCTCGGTGGTGTGCGCCGGGACGGTGAACCGCCGCACCGCGCCCGCGGTGGACCGCACGGGCGGACGCGGCCGGTCCACCGGCAGCTCCAACTCCGGCAGGCCCGCCAACTGGGACACCCAGTAGGAACGTTGCGATGCGAGCGCGGTTCCGGTCAGCCACTGCCGCTGCCAGGCCGCGAAGTCCGCGTACTGCACCTCCAGCGGCGCGAGCGGCACGGGCCGCCCGTCCCGGAACGCCTCGTACAGGGCCAGCAGTTCACGCCGGAAGACCCGGTCCGACCACTCGTCGAAGACGACGTGGTGCACGGTCACCGCCAGCACGTGCTGATCCGGAGCCAGCCGCACCAGGACGGCCCGCACCAACGGCCCCTCCGCCAGATCGAACGGAACCGCCGCCTCCGCGGTCACCAACTCCCGTGCCACCGCCAACGGGTCCGGCTCACCGGACACGTCGACCAGCGGCAGCGGGAACCCGGACGGCGCTTCGTCGACACACTGGTACGGCACTCCGTCGGCACCGACGACGAGCCGCGTCCGCAGCACCTCGTGCCGCGCCACGATCGCGCCCAGCGCGGCACCCAACGCCTCCACGTCGGGCTTCTCCCCGCGCAGCCACACCGGCAGGGCGATGGTGTACTCCGCCGAACCCGGCTCCAACTGGTCCAGGAACCACAGGCGCTGCTGCGCGAACGACAACGGCAGGGGCCGGTCCCGGTCCGCCACCGTCACCGGAGGTACGGCCGTCCCCCGCGCCGAACGGTCCACCACCTCCGCGAGCGCCCGCACGGTGGGACGGTCGAACATCGCGGACAGCGGCAGATCCACCGACAGCAGCTCGCGGATCCGGGAACCGACCCGGGTCGCGAGCAGCGAATGCCCGCCCAGTTCGAAGAAGTTGTCCGTGACCCCGACCCGGGCGACACCGAGCAGACGGCTCCAGACGCCGACGAGCAGTTCCTCGGTGGGAGAGGCCGGCGGAACATACGCGGGCAGCCCTCGCTGCGCGACGTCCGGCTCGGGGAGGGCAGCGCGGTCGAGCTTGCCGTTCGGCGTGAGGGGCAGGACGTCGAGCAGCGTGAAGACGGACGGGATCATGAAGGCGGGCAGGTGGGCGGCGGCGTGGGCGCGCAGGTCGGTGACGGGCGGGATGCCTGTGGTGGGGTCCTCGGGGACGAGGTAGGCCACCAGTCGGCGGTCGTCCTCGTCACCGAAGGGGAGTACGACGGCGGTACGGACCTGGGCATGTGCGGTGAGGACGGCTTCGATCTCACCGGGTTCGATACGGAAGCCACGGACCTTGACCTGCTGGTCGACGCGACCGACGAAGTCCAGCTGTCCGTCGGGGAGCCAGCGGGCACGGTCACCGGAGCGGTACATACGCGAACCATCGGAGGCGAACGGATCGGGGAGGAAGCGTTCCGCGGTCAGAGCCGGGCGGCCGGCATAGCCACGGGCCACCTGCGGCCCCGCGATGAACACCTCACCCGCCACACCCACAGGGACTGGATCGAGCGATGCGTCCAGGACGTACAGGCGGGCGTTGGCGACCGGGGAGCCGATGGGAGGAAGCCCGTGGCCGTCGACCTGGCCCGCGGTGACCATGACCGTCGCCTCGGTCGGCCCATAGGTGTTAACCAGCCGCCGGCCCGGCGCCCAGGCCCGCGCCACCTGCTCGGTCAGCCGCTCCGCACCCAGCAGAAGGGTTTCGATACCAGGCACCTGCTGCGGATCCAGCACGCCCAGCAGGGACGGCACGACGCTCGCCGCCCCGACGCCCTGCGCGCCGATCATGGCGGTCAGGGCCTCCGGCTCCGCCCGCTCCTGCGCCGTCGCCACGACGAGCGTGCCGCCACGGGCGAGGGTCACGGCGACATCCAGCACCGCCGCGTCGAAACTGAACGAAGCGAACTGCAACACCCGCACACCCGGCTCCGCACCCAGCTCCGGTCCCAACGCGGTCACCATGCCGAGAACGCTGCCGTGGGAGACCTGCACGCCCTTCGGCCGCCCCGTCGAACCCGACGTATAGATCACATACGCCAACTGGCCAGGTGTTACGAAGATTTCGGGAGCCGTCGACGGCAGGTCACCCGTGCGCGCGAGATCTCCTTCGCGGAGCACCACCTGCGCCCCACTGTCGGCGACCATGAACTCCAGCCGCTCCAGCGGGTATTCGGGATCCAGCGGCAGATACGCACCACCCGCCAGCCACACCCCCAGCACCGCCACCACCAGGTCGACACCACGCGGCAGACACAGCCCCACCACCGACTCGGCGTCGACACCCCGCCGCCGCAGCTCATGCGCCAGCCGACTGGCCCGAGCCAGCAGACCGGCATAAGTCAGGACCCGACCACCGGACACCACGGCCACCGCATCCGGAGTATCGGCAGCCCACCCGGCGATCAGCTCATGCACCCCACCCGCCGACGGAAGCGGAACCGGCACCCCGTTCCACTCCCGCACGACCCGCTCACGCTCGTCACTGGACAGCACAGGCAGCTCACCCACCCGCCGCCCCGCGTCCTCCGCCACCGCCTCCAGCAGCCGCACCAGATGACCCGACAACCGCTCCACGGTCCCCGCGTCGAACAGCGCCGTGCTGTACTCGACCTCTCCCAGCAGCCCCTCGTCGCTCTCCACCAGGCGCAGGGCCAGGTCGCACTTCACGGGCAGGGTGCCCGGATTGACGTAGGCGCCGCCCGTGGCGCCGTAGCTGAACATCGTCTGGAAGAGCGGACTGCGGGACCGGTCGCGCTCGGTCACGACGGCGTCCACGAGTTGTTCGAAGGGCAGGTCCTGGTGGGCGTACGCGTCCAGGGCCGTCTCCCTTACGCGCCCGAGGAGTTCCGCGAAGGTAGGGTCGCCGGACAGGTCCGTCCGCATGACCAGGGTGTTGACGAAGAACCCGATCAGGTCCTCGGTCTCGGCCCGGTGCCGGTTCGCCACCGGGGTGCCGACCACCACGTCCTCGGAGCCGGCGTACCTCCCGAGGAGGACGTCGAAGGCGGTCAGGAGGGTCATGAACATCGTCGTGCCGTGTTCCCGTGACACCGTGCGCAGTGCCTCGGCTGTGTGCGCCGGGACCGAGAACCGGGTGACGGCTCCCGCCGTGGACCGCACGGCCGGGCGCGGCCGGTCGGTCGGCAGCTCCAGCACCGGCAGGTCGGTCAACTGCTGACGCCAGTACGTGAGTTCTTCGTCCAGTACGTCGCCGGTCAGCCGTCGTCGCTGCCAGACGGCGAAGTCCGCGTACTGGACCGGGAGCGGCGGCAGTGGATCGGGGCGGCCCTCGCGGAACGCGTCGTAGAGGGACCGCAGTTCGCGTTGGAGGACGAGGTCGGACCACTCGTCGAAGACGGCGTGGTGCGCGGACAGGGCCAGGAGGTGGTCGTCGGGGGCCGACCGGATGAGGACGGCACGGACGAGCGGGCCGTGCGCGAGGTCGAAGGGCGCCATCGCCTCCTGTTGCGCCAGCCGTTCGCTCTCGCGTCGGGGGTCCGGGGTGGTGGACACGTCGATCACGGGGAGCGGGAAGGGCGCGGGCTCGTCGATCTCTTGGCGCACGGTGCCGTCGGGTCCGGGTACCAGGCGGGTGCGCAGCGCTTCGTGCCGGGCCAGGACCGCGTCCAAGGCGGTCCGGAGCGCGGCGACGTCCAGGGGGTGGTCGAAGTGCAGGCGCAGCGGCAGGTTGTACTCGGCGGAGCCCGGTTCCAGCTGGTCGAGGAACCACAGGCGTTGCTGTCCGAACGACAGGGGCAGGTCGTCGCCGTCCCGGTCGACCGGCACGATCGGCTCGACCGGCGCGATGGACGCGACCGGCTGAGCACTCGTGCCGGCGGGCGTGGCCGTGTATGACCCTGACCCCGTTCCGGTGGCCGCGTCGGCGAGGGCCGCCGCCAGCTGCCGGACGGTCGGCTGCCGGAACAAGGCCGCGAGGGGCAGTTCGGTGCCGAAGGTCTCCCGGATGCGGGACATGACCTGGGTGGCCAGCAGCGAGTGTCCGCCCAGTTCGAAGAAGCCGTCGTCGGCGCCCACCCGGTCCACTCCGAGGAGCCGCGCCCAGATGCCGGCGAGGATCTCCTCGGTGCCGGGGGCCGGAGCGACGTACGGTTTCCGGCGCAGGTGGGTGTGGTCCGGTGCGGGGAGGGCGGTCCGGTCGAGCTTGCCGTTGGTGGTCAGCGGCAGCGCCGCCAGTTCCACGAACACCGACGGCACCATGAAGTCCGGGAGCCGTCGTGCCGCGAGGTCACGCAGGGTGTCCACCGGCGGCATGCCGAGCGTCGGGTCCGAGGGCACCACGTACGCGGCCAGCCGGCGCGCCTCGCCCTCACCGAACGCGGTCACGGCCACCGCGCGCACGCCGTCGTGCGCTGCCAGCGCTTCCTCCACCTCGCCCGGCTCGACACGGAAGCCGCGGACCTTCAGCTGGAGGTCCGTCCGCGCGACGAACTCCAGGCGTCCGTCGGCCAGCCACCGGACGCGGTCGCCCGAGCGGTACATGCGCGAGCCGTCGGCGGCGAACGGATCGGCCACGAACCGCTCACCGGTCAGCGCGGGACGCCCGCCGTAGCCGCGGGCGAGTTGGGGGCCGGCGATGAACAGCTCGCCGACGACGCCCGCCGGCACCGGTTCCAGTGTGGGGCCCAGGACGTACACACGAGTGTTGGGCAGGGGGCCGCCGATGGGCGGCGCTCCGGGGGCGTCGGCGTCCACGGGGCCCACGCAGGCGATGACCGACGTCTCGGTCGGCCCGTACCCGTTCACCAGCCGCCGTCCGGGGGCCCAGTGCCGTGCCACCTGGGCGCCGACCCGCTCCGATCCGACCAGCAGGGACCCGACGTCCGCCAGGGCCGCTGGTTCCAGGACGCCCAGCAGGGACGGCGACACGCTGGCCGCCGTCACCGCCTGGGCCCGTACGAGGGTCCCCAGGACGCCGGGCTGCGCGCGGTCGGCCGCCGAGGCCACCACGAGCGTGCCGCCGGCCGCCAACGTCATCGCCAGGTCGAGGGCGGCGGCGTCGAAGCTGAGCGAGGCGAACTGCAGGGCGCGCGCTCCGGGAGCCGCACCCAGCACGGTGCGGAAGGCCACCGCCAGGTTCAGCAGCCCTCGGTGCGGGATCTGGACGCCCTTCGGCCGTCCCGTGGATCCGGAGGTGTAGATGACGTAGGCAAGGTGGTCGGGGTGTACCCGCGTGGGGGGCGTGGACGACGGCAGCGTCTCCCACCGGGCTCGGTCCTCCAGGCGCACCACGCGGCCGGCAGTTGCCAGCCGGTCGACGTACGGGGAACCACCGATCAGCACTTGGGCGTCGCTGTCGGCGAGCATGTACTCCAGTCGGTCAGCCGGGTAGGCGGGGTCGAGCGGCAGGTACGCGCCGCCGGCCTGCCACACGGCGAGTACGGCGACGACCATGTCGGCACCGCGGTCCAGGCAGAGCCCCACGACCGAGTCCGGGCCGACGCCCATCCCCCGCAGGTGGTGGGCCAGCCGGTTCGCCCGCGCCAGCAGCGCGCCGTAGGTCAGCACGCGGTCACCGGCCACCACCGCGACCGCGTCCGGGCTCTCCTCGGCCCATCCGGCCATCAGCTCGTGCACCGCGCCCACCGGCGGAAGCGTCAGCGTCGGCCCGGTGCCGGCGCGTGCCAGGGTGTCGCGCTCGTCCGGTGCCAGGACCGCGAGTTCGTGCACGCAGCGGTCCGGGGTCGTGGCCGCCGCCTCGATCAGGGCGAGCAGGTGGCGGGTCATCCGTTGCGCCGTCGCCTCGTCGAACAGCGCGGTGTCGTACGCGAACTCCCCTGACAGGCGCCCGTGTCGGTCGTCGGTCACCCGGAGCAGCAGTTCGCCGTCCACCTCGGGCGCACGGAGGTCACCGGGTTCACCGGGTTCACCGGGTTCACCGGGTTCACCGGGTTCACCGGGTTCGGTGTACGCGAAGTGGACGGGGTGCCGGGACACGCCTCGCGGTGTTTCGCGTACCCGGTCGGGCAGTTCGGTGAAGGACGGTTCACCGGTGAGGTCGGTACGGGTGAGCGCTCCGTCCGTGGCCAGCACCACGTCGTCCGTGCTCGCGTAGCGCCCCATCAGGGCGCTCAGGGCCGCGAGCAGCAGGGCGCGGACGGGTGTTCCGGCGGCGCGGGACAGGTTCCTGAGCCGCTGGGCTGTCGTCGGCGGCACCTCGAACCCGACCACCGCGGTCCGCACGGAGCCACCCGTGGTGCGAGGGCGGTCCGTGGGCAGCTCCAGCGCCGGCAGGTCCGCCGGCCGGCCACGCCAGGAGTTCGGTTCACCGTGCATGACGCCCCCACTAAGCCACTCGCGTGAAAACCACTCGCGCGCTTTCCGCGCGTGTGTGCCTGTGCTTCTAGTGCGTGTGCTTCTAGTGCGTGTCCAGGAATTCGATGATCGCCTTGTTGACCTCGTCCGGGCGTTCCAGATAACCGAAGTGGCCGCATTCGGGAATCTCGACGTAGTCGCATTCCGGAATGGCGTCGGCGACTTCCGCGGACAGGTGGGGCGGGGTGACGAAGTCGTCGGCGAAGGCGATGACGCGGCAGGGTGCCGTCACCTCCCGCAGTGCCTTACGGCGGTCCTGGTCGGTGTCGATCCAGGTCTGGCCGGGGGACGCCGCGCCGCCGGAGAGGCGGAACGTCTCCAGCCACAGGGAGACGGCCTTGTCGTCGTTGACCGTGGCCGGCGAGAGCATCTGCAGCACCGACATGGCGGCTTCGTACTCGGCGGGCAGTTTCACCCCGCTGTCCAGCAGTGCGCGTTCCGCCCGGCCGAGGGCCACCCGGACGGCGTCCGAACGTGCCTTGGTGCCGATCAGGACAGCACAGCGGACCAGCTGGGGCCAGCCGATGGCGAGTTCCTGGGCGATCAGCGCTCCCAGCGAGGTGCCGACGATACGGCAGGGGCCGGCGCCCAGCGCCTCGATGAGGCCCTTGGTGTCGGCGACCATGTCGGCGAGGCTGTACTTGCCGGGCGGGATGTCGGACGGGGCGATGCCCCGGCTGTCGAAGGTGATGGCCTGGTAGCCGGCCTTGGTGAGCGCGGGGGTCTGGTGCAGGGTCCAGACCCGACCCCCGGCCGAGGAACCCATGATCATGAGTACTCGTTCACCGCGGCCCGACCGTTCGTAGGAGAGCCGGATGCCGTTGGTGAATACGTGCGGCATCTGGTCGCCTACTGCTCACCGTCGAGCGCGAGGCGCAGGCTCTTGGGCCGCATGTCGGTCCAGGTCTCCTCCAGGTACTGGTCGCACTCCTCCTTGGAGGCGCACACGCCGGTCTCCTCCCAGCCGCCCGGTACGTCGAGGTCGGCGGGCCACAGCGAGTACTGCTCCTCGTGGTTGATCAGTACCTTGAACCGCTTTCCGGGGGTTTCGAAGTCGAAGCTCACGGTGCGCACGGTGGTCTCCTCTGCACGACGAAGGACATGACTGGTTCCGAACAGGGGTGCGGAACGGGTGGCTGGGCGTGGGCGAACGGCACGGTCGCGGCCCGGGTCCTGGGATACGGGCCGCGGGCGGTCAGCTCGCCGTGCCCGCGGGGTCGGGTGCGGCCGTCTCGGCAGCGGCCGGCTGGCGGGCGAACTGCGTGTGGTACAGGTCCGCGTAGAGGTCGCCGGCGGACAGCAGCGACTCGTGGGTGCCGCGTTCGCGGATCCTGCCGCCGTCGACGACGAGGATCTGGTCGGCCTCGCGGATGGTGGACAGCCGGTGGGCGATGACCACCGAGGTGCGGCCCGCCAGCGCGGTCTTCAGGGCGCGTTGGATCGCGGCCTCCGACTCCGAGTCCAGGTGTGCGGTCGCCTCGTCGAGCACGACCACGGGCGGCGCCTTCAGCAGCAGCCGGGCCAGCGCCAGGCGCTGTTTCTCCCCGCCCGACAGGCGGTAGCCGCGGTCGCCGACGACGGTGTCGAGGCCGTTGGGGAGCGCGGCGATGTGGGTCCAGATCTGTGCCGCCTCGCAGGCCTCGACGAGTTCGGGCTCGGTGGCGTCCGGGCGGGCGTAGAGCAGGTTGTGGCGGATGGTGTCGTGGAAGAGATGGGCGTCCTGGGTGACCACTCCGACGGTGTCCTGGAGCGAGCTGAGGGTGACGTCACGCAGGTCCTGGCCGTCGATCCGTACCGCTCCGGAGACGGGGTCGTAGAAGCGGGGCATCAGGTGGGTGATGGTGGTCTTGCCGGCGCCCGAGCGGCCCACGAGGGCGGTGAGTTTCCCGGCGGGCGCCCGGAAACTCACCTCGTCGAGGACCCATGCGTCGTCCTCGCGCTCTTCGGCGGGCCGGGCGATCGACTCCAGGGAGGCGAGGGAGACGTCGGAGGCGGTCGGGTACCGGAAGGAGACCTTGTCGAACTCGACCTCGGGCGCGGTGGTGTCGCGGGTCGGCGGGCCGGCGCGCAGGGGGGCGGCGCCGGGGCGTTCCTTCACCAGGGCGTCGAGGTCGAGGATCTCGAAGACGCGGTCGAAGCTGACGAGGGCGGTCATGGCGTTGGCCTGCACGCTCGACAGCTGCTGGATCGGGGTGTAGAGGCGGCCGACGAGTGTGACGAGGGAGACGAGGGTGCCGAGGGCGAAGGTGTCGTGGATGACGAGGACGCCGCCGAAGCCGAAGAGCATGGCGAGGGTCACGGAGGCGGTGAGCCCCATGACGATGCCGAGCATCTGCGCGGTCACGTTGGTCTGCACGCCGATGTCGCGGACCCCGCGGGCCCGTTCGGAGAAGTGGGCGACCTCGCGCTCGGGGCGGCCGAAGAGCTTGTTGAGCATCGCTCCGCCGACGTTGAAGCGCTCGTTCATCAAGGAGCCCATCTCGGCGTTGAGTTGCATCGTCCCGCGGGCGAGCCGCTGCATGCGGCGGCCGATGATCTTCCCGGGGATGAGGAAGAAGGGGACCATGAGCAGAGCGACGAGGCTGAGTTGCCACGACAGGTAGAACATCGCGGCCAGCACCAGGACGAGGGTCAGCACGGTGTTGACGGTCTCCGCCATCAGCACGGTGATCGCCTGCTGCGCCCCGATGACGTCGGTGTTGAGGCGGCTGACGAGGGACCCGGTCTGGGAGCGGGTGAAGAACGCCAGGGGCTGCGCCTGTACGTGCCGGAACACCAGGGTGCGCAGGTCGTAGACGAGGCCCTCGCCGATCTGTGCGGAGAGTCTGGCCTGGAAGTACTGGGTCAGCGCGTCGAGGAGGGCCAGGCCCAGGAGGGCGCCGGCCACCGCGATGACGACGTCCGTCTTGCCGGGGACGATGCCCTTGTCGATGACGACCCCGAACAGCAGCGGGCCGGCCGCGGTGACGACGGCGCCGAGTGCGGACGCGGTCACCAGGAACAGCAGCCGCCATCCATAGGGTTTCGCGAACGGAACAATTCTTCCCACTGTTCCGGGGCGAATTCCCAGGGATTCCTGCGGCCGGTCGGATTCCGGGCCGATGTCCGGCAGTTCGTCGGGATTCTCTCCCGCCGGCGCCTGTACCGTCACTTTCACAGCTGACCTCTCCTCACGGGATTTCCTCGCGTTATTCCTCACGGCACAGCTTCGCTCGGCTGCAAGCATCGCCGAGGGCTGCCTGAGGTGGCAACGCGTTCAGTTCCCGGGCGGATTCAGACGCATTCAAATGCCGCGGCGCCGCAGTTGAACACCCGCGTACTGGTGTTCCTTCGCGGCCGCGCGGGCCGGCGCGGGAAGCCGGCGCCGGGCCCGGCTATCCGGATTTCCGCGAGCGCGGGACGACGAGTCCCGACTCGTACGCCGCGATGACGGCCTGGGTGCGGTCACGCAGCCCCAGCTTGGTGAGGATGCGGCTGACGTGGGTCTTGACCGTCTCCTCGCCGACGACGAGGCGGGCGGCGATCTCCGGGTTGGACAGGCCCTCCGCGATCAGCAGCAGCACCTCGGTCTCACGGGCCGTCAGGGCCTGTAGTCCGGGCGGGGGCGCGGTCTCGGCCCTGGCGGGCATCAGGGCGAACTCGCTGATGAGCCGGCGGGTGATGCCGGGTGCGAGGAGCGCGTCCCCGGCGGCGACGACGCGTACGGCGTCGAAGAGGCGTTCCGCCGTGGCCTCCTTGAGGAGGAAGCCGCTGGCGCCGGCGCGCAGGGCGTCGTACACGTACTCGTCGAGGTCGAACGTGGTGAGGATGAGGACGCGCGGGGCGCCGCCGGAGTCGGGTGCGGCGCCGACGAGCCGGCGGGTGGCCTCGATGCCGTCCATCTCGGGCATGCGGATGTCCATGAGGACGACGTCCGGGGACTTCTCGCGGCAGACGCGCACGGCCTCGGTTCCGTTGGAGGCGGTCTCGACGACGGTGAAGTCGGGCTGGGAGTCCAGCAGCGCGGCGAAGCCGGTGCGGACCACCAGGTGGTCGTCGGCGATCACGATCCGGATCGGCGCGGACGGCGTGCTCATGAGGTCTCTTCCGTTGTGGCTTCCGGCGCGGGCGCCACCGGGCTCGGTACCCGGCGGGTCTCACCGTGCGGCGCGGCGGGAAAGCGGGCCTCGACGCGGAATCCGCCGCCGGCGGCGGGGCCGGTGCGGACGTCTCCGCCGACGGCCGCGGCACGCTCCCGCATGCCGAGCAGCCCGTGTCCCCCGTCGGTGGCCGGGTCGGGCGGGCCGGGTCCGTTGTCGCGGACCCGTACGTGCAACGCGTCGTCGGAGTAGTGCAGTTCGACGTCGACGGCGGCGCCCGTGGCGTGTTTGCGGGCGTTGGTCAGGGATTCCTGGACGATGCGGTAGGCGGCGAGTTCGATGCCGGGGTCGAGGGCGCGCGGGGATCCGCTCAGGATGAGGCGAACGGAGGTCCCGGACGCCGTACGGGCCTCGTCGAGCAGTTCGTTGAGCCGGCCGAGGTCGGGCTGCGGCCGGCGCTCGCCGCCGGTGACGGTCCCGGTGTCCTCGCGGAGCACGCCGAGCAGACGGCGCATCTCGGTGAGGGCGGCGCGGGCGGTGTCGCCGATGCCGAGCAGTCGTTCCGCTCCCTGGGCCGGCATGCCGGCGGTGGCGACCCGGGCCGTCTCGGCCTGGACGGCGATCATGGAGACGTGGTGGCCGACGACGTCGTGGAGTTCGCGGACGATGCGGGCACGTTCACCGCGGGCCGCGTTCTCCCACTGGGTGCCGGCCATGACCTCGCGGACGGCGGTGTGTTCGCGCTGGTGTTCGCCGGCGCGTCGGGCGAGGCCCGCGAGGGCGGCCGCGGGGACCAGGGCCGCGAGCAGGACGACCCGGACCCGGTAGCCGGTGTCGTCGGACGCGGGCAGGGCCAGGGCGAGGAAGGGCACCGCGCACAGTCCGGCCACGAGGACCCGGCCGCTGCGGGCGAGCCGGTACTGGGCGACGAGCTGGGCGGCGATTCCCGCCAGGGTCAGGGTGTGGAAGATCGTGAGCGAGCCGATGCTGACGACGGTGACGGTGAGGCCGGCCGTCAGGGGCCGCAGGAGGGCCAGCGGCAACGCGGTGGACAGGCAGATCAGCCCGACGATCATCGTGAACTGGACGCCGGTGGCGCTGCCGTCGCGGGCGGCCGTGGAGGCGGTGTCCGCGAGGAGGCGCGGGATGGACCCGTGCTCGGCGACGAACTCCCCCAGGGATTCGGCGACGGCCAGCAGGCCCAGCGACCATGCGACGAGGGTCCGTGCGCGGGGGGACGCCGCGATCCGTCCCGGCGTCCCTGTCCAGGCGTCGCGCCAGGCTGTCGCACGGTTCACGCCGGTCATTATGGCAGTCGCGGACGGGCGGGATCGTCCCCTGCCACAGGGATGGCGCCGTCCCTCACCTGAGGGGCGGCGCCATCCCCCCGCCGAGGGACCGGGTGGCCGTCGGTGCTCAGCGGCGGGTGCCGCTCAGCGCGGACGCCAGCCGGTCCAGTCCTTCGGTGAGCTGTTCGGCCTTGCCGCCGAAGCCGATCCGGACGTACTGGGGCTGCCCGAAGCAGGAGCCTGGGATGACCAGGACGCCCCGTTTCTGGAACAGCTCGTCGCAGAACTCGTCCGTGTCGCCGATCCCCTTCAGCCGTGGGAAGGCCGTGACGCCGCCGGCCGGTGCCACCAGGGACACCAGGTCCGGATGGGTCGCCGCCCATTCCAGGAGGGTGGCGCGGCCCGCCGCGGCCTGCTCCCGGCGCGGCTGGATGAACGCCTGCGCGTTGTCCAGGACGCCGAGAGCGAGGAGCTCGACGAGCGGCGAGACGTGCAGGGTGGTGTAGTCCCGGATCCGCACACAGTCGGCGAGCAGGGAGGGTGGCGCGACGCACCAGCCGAACCGCAGGCCGGGCAGCCCGAACGCCTTCGAGAAGGTGCCGAAGGCCACCGCCCGGTCGTACAGCGCCGGGACGCTGGGCAGCGGTGGCGTGTCGTAGGTGAGGTCGGTGAAGGCCCCGTCCCACAGCACGTACGCGCCGACCCGTTCGGCGATGGCGAGCAGCCGGTGCAGTTCCGTCTCGGTGAGGGTGGCCCCGGTCGGGTTCTGCGGGAAGTTGACGATGACGGCTCGGGTGTGGGGGCCGACCAGTGCGGCGAGTGCGTCCAGGTCCGGCCGCCAGTCCTGCTCGGCGTCCAGCTCCCAGGTCCGGATCCGGCAGCCCAGGGCGGTCGCGTACTCGGTGAGCAGGTGGTAGCCGGGTTCCACCACGACGACCTCGTCGCCGGCCTGGAGCAGAGCACTCAGGACGAGGGAGACGGCCTCGCCGGAGCCGCTCGTCGTCATGACGTGGTCGGCTTCGACACCGCCGACGTGGCGGGCGACGGCGGCCCGCACCTCGGGCGCGCCGAGGGAGTAGCCGTCGTCGAAGACGAGCCGGTCGACGTCGGCGTGGCGCAGGCCGGTGAGCGCCCGCAGTTCCGCCATGGAGTAGGAGTGGACGCCGCTGGAGCTGATGTCGATCTCGGCGGTGAAGTAGTAGTCGCGCAGCCAGTCTTCGAGGGGCGCGGAGCGCAGTCTCATCGTGTCGCCTCGGTCTCGGAGTGGGAGCCGGCGGCCGGCCGGTTCGGATTCAGCTGCCGGCCCGGACCGCCCTCGCCTCGCGGGCGGCCCGGGACTTGCGGAGGTCGCCGGTGACGTTGATCCGCTTCAGCCAGCGGTCGGTCCCGTCGTGGCGGGCCTTGAAGGGCTTGCGGCCGTGGACGACACGGAAGTTGTCGAGGAAGCAGAAGTCGCCGCTTTCGAGGACGACGTCGAACATCACCTCGTCCATCGCCTTCACCAGGGCGTCCAGCGCGAGACGTGCCTCGTCGTCCTCGTCGCCGACGCTCATGAAGTACGGATCGGCCCTGAGGTAGGGCTGTTCCGGGTCGCCGAAGAGGACGGCCACCCGGTCGGGGTCCGTCTGCATCCGCTCGATGGTGTCGAACGCCCCTGCGGTGGGGCGGGAGTTGTTCTTGCCGAGGTGGGACTCGTCGGGGAGGATGACGAACCGCTCCTGGAAGAGGACGTCCCGCAGGTCGTCCGGCAGCCGCAGCGCGTCGGCGTACCCGACGGTCGTCGCCGCCCGGTAGGGGTTCCTGAGGCAGGCGAAGGACAGGAAGTCGCCGCGCAGCGGGTGGAAGGCGTCCTCGGTGTGCCAGGTGAGCAACGCCTCGCTGCTGGAGCCGAGTTGCTCGTGCTCGTGGCCCTGGATGGGCACGATGTCGTGGATCATCCGGCCGTCCTGCTGGGTGGCCCAGCAGAACGGGTCGCCGAGCAGGGAGCTGTATAGCATCAGCAGCAGTTCCTCCCGGTGGGCCGGGGAGGGCGCGGGCCGGTCGCGCCAGTGGGACGGGGTCGGCCCGAGCCGCGCGTGGTCGACTCGGTAGCCGGAGATGCACAGCACGCCCGAGAGCTGTTCCAGGCGGAAGGCGTTGAGGTGGAGGCGGATCCTGTTGGGGAGTTCGTGGGCGACCAGGGTGGCCCGGTGCAGGGCGTCCTCGGTGTCGAGGGTGGCGAAGGCGTCCTCGCACTCGTCGAGGAGTTCGCCGACCGCGCTGATCTCCACCGGGTCGAGTTCCAGCCTGTCCATTCTGGTGTTCCTCTCCATACCTTGGTCGGGCGAATTTCCGGATACGCCGTCGAGAAGTTCTCTCCGGCCCGTTGAGAAGGTGCCGCCGACGAGGTGACCCGTTCTCGGGCACCGTCGGTCGCGATCCTTCGACATCGACATCCGCACAAAATCCGATTGCTGTGTGCTCTGCGCTGCCGTAGCGAACGCTGCTTCGCACTCCTCACCGGGCGATGACGCGTCGTTCCGGAACATCGCCGGTCAAAGCAGGAGCTGGCTATTTCAGGAATTCCTGGTAGATCCTTCCCGCCACCGCCACATCGTGCAGGGACATGCCGAAGGGATTGACGACGATGCGGTCGGTGGCGGACGTGCGGCCGGCCGCGGTTCCGCCGACGAGGTCGCACAGTTCCGCGGTGACCTCGACGGCGGGCCGCTTCCGCGGGCCGTCCGGGGAGCCCCTGTGGTCCGGGGCGTCCGAGGTGTGCGAGGCGCGGTGGCGCGGCGGCGGCAGGACGTCGCCGGCGCGGTGCATCCGGCCGAGGATGCGGGTGGTGTCGGCCGCCACCAGGCTCCAGTCGTCCACGACGACCTGGTCTGCGGCGGCCAGCGCGTCGGGGGTGAGGTCGTCGAGCGACACGTTGACGGCGACGGCCCCTTCGGCGATCCAGTCGGCGGGGATGTAGCCGCTGGTCGTGGTGGTCACGGGCATGATCAGCTCCGCCTCGCGCACCGCCTGCTCGGCGGTGGCGGCGACGTCGAAGGCGACCGTGCGGTAGGTGTCGCCGAGGCGTTCGGCGAGCCGGGCGGCGCGTTCGGGGACCCGGTCGTGGATCCGTACCCGCCGGACGGAGGGCCATCTGCGCAGCGCCAGGTCCAGGTGGGCCTCGGCCAGCGCGCCGGCTCCGACGACACCGATGGTCCGCGCGGGCGCCGCCCACAGCAGTTCCGTGGCGAGCACGCTGACCGCCGCGGTGCGCCCGGCTGAGATGTGGGCCGCGTCCAGGGCGCACACCGGCCGGGCGGTGGTGAGGTCGAAGAGGAGGATCAGGCCGCCGGCCCGGGCCAGCCCGCGGTCGGGATTGCCCAGGCTCGCGTTGATGATCTTCGTGCCGGCGATCCGCCGCCCGTCGATCTCCACCAGTCCGGGCATGTTGAGGCTGCGGCAGGACTCGCCCTCGTCGTTGGTCCAGCGCAGGCAGCTCTCCTCGGGCAGCACGGTGCGGCCCGCCGCGTGCGCGAGGAACACCTCGCGCACGGTGCCGACGACATCGACCTTCTCCAGGAGGGCCGCCACGTCCACGTCGGTCAGTTGCAGCATGGTGCGGGCCACTCGAGGTACGTCGTCTCTCGCACGGTCACGGAAACCCCCTGCCGGAGCGCGGGCGGGAAAAAGCGGAACGGAGGGAGAACGAATTACGGAATCCGGCACGCCGGGCGGAATTCCACCGGCCGGGCCCACGGCTCGTCCTCACCGCACAGCACTATGACCCGATGTCCGGCAGGCGATCAATATTCCGTCGTACCGACGTGCACGTTCAACTGCGGCCCCGCACAGGTTGAACATACGGCGTTCAAGCACGGCCGGAGAGGCCGGGCGGTACTTCCTTGACATGTCACCCGCGGCATTGTGAGCATGCCGCGGGGCCCGGACTGCCCGAAGTTCCGTGGGCCGATCCGGAAATGGCCGAAGTACGACGTGGCGTTCACCTGAATCCCGCGATCGGGGCCGTCGTTGATCGGTACGGTGGGCTGAGCGATTCACCTCTGGTGCCGGGCGGTGCCGCCTCGCCCCGCCCGCTTCGAACCGAGTGACAGGAAGTGACGCATGGCCGAGTCCTCCGGCATCGCCGGACCTCGCACCCGCCGTAACGTCATGGCGGGAGTGGGAGCCGCCGGCGTCGCGGCCGCACTGACCGCGTGCGGCACCAAGGACAAGGAGAGAGGGCCGGACCTGGGCACCGGGCAGGACGGATCATCCCCGTCACAGAGCGGTGAACCGTCCGCCGGTACCTCCAGTGGCGGCGGTACGGAGCTGGGCAAGGCGTCCGACGTCCCCGTGGGCGGCGGCCTGGTCGACCAGGCCGCGAAGGTGGTCGTCACCCAGCCGACCGAGGGCGAGTTCAAGGCGTTCTCGGCGGTCTGCACGCACCAGGGCTGCACCGTCTCCGCTGTGGAGAACGGCGCGATCGTGTGCCCCTGCCACAAGAGCCGGTTCGCCATCGCGGACGGCAAGGTCATCTCGGGCCCGGCGAGCCGCCCCCTGCCGTCGACGGCCGTAACCGTCACGGACGGCACCATCAGACTGACCTGAGCCCTCGGCTCAGCCCCCATAAGCCGCGATGTCACATCCGGTGCTACGTCGGCCCGCGGTGAACGGCCCTGCTCCAGCAGGGCCGTTCACCCGGCCGTGACGCTTGTCCGCCGCCCCGCGTGGAGTCACGGATGGAATCGCCACCGGCCCTCGGTGACGACATCCACCTGGCCGTCCCTGACTCGGACAGCCGTGTCGTCGTCGATGAAGTAGATCGGGAAGTCGGCCCGCGCGACGATGCGATCAGCCCACGCGTCGTCCCGTTCGGGGAAGTGCGGCGAGTACAGGTGAGGCTTGAGATACCAGTCGAACAGGCCGAACGGCGGCTCCACGGTGGTCGCGCCGAGCACCTGGAGGTCGGCGGTGTCCCCGATCACGTCGGCGGAGTGCTCGGTGAGATGACGGCTGAAGATCATCGAGCCGGCACTCACCCCCACGTAGACCCGGCTCTTCAGCGCCTCCAGGAAACCGTCGGCCAGCCCGTTGCCGGTGATGCTGCGCGCGAGGTGGTAGTGGTTGCCGCCCTCGACGTAGACGACGTCGGCGTGGAGCAGCCGGTCGAGGACCAGCTGCCGGGGCAAGCCGTTCAGCTCCAGGACGTCGAACTCCCGCCAGCCGAGGCTGTACAGCCGGTTCAGGTCCTCGACGAACCATCCGTGGTCCCCCGGCTCGGCGACCGACGCCGTGGGGACGTACACGACGTTCGCCGACTCGAACGGCTTTCCCAGCATGTCCCGCAGAGCGTCCCGCAGCGTCTGGTTACGCAGGCCGCTCGCCGTCAACAAAAAGTTCATCGGGCGAGACAAGCATGGTCGGCGGGCCCGCGCAACGGGCGTGTCTCATCGACCGAAGGGTCTCCTCCCCATCAGCTTGGTGTGGTCAGTGAGCCGGGAAGGACCAGAAGTGCGGGATTGGACCTGCCCCCTCCCGGCTGCCGCTCCATGGTCGACCGCGAGGCCCCCGTCCCCGATAGGGCCTAACAGTCCCTTCCCTGACCACGGATAGGGCCGAACGGCCCTTCTTCACACCGCTGAACGCCGACCGCTTTACCAAGCCATGACGATCCCAAAAGGCTCTCTAGAGGCTTGGGGAACCGTCGCGTCCGTAGGTCTGTGTGTGCGGGATCCGAAGAACCGGATCAGGAGACACGGTGCTCGTTTCGCAAAAGGCAGCGGGAACTCTCTTCCTGGGTGGTGCGATCAGCATCACCCTCAGCTCGCTCCTCTACCCCTCCATGCTCGGAGTTCAGAAGGTCAACAGCGCACCCGCGCGGGTCGTCGCCGCACCGGCGACCGGGCCGCTGACGGAAGCCGACCGGGATTTCGTGGTCCAGGTGCGCGCGGCCGGACTGTGGGAGTACCCCGTCGGCCAGACGGCAGCGAAGAAGGGGACGACGAAGGCCGTCAGGAACGCCGGGAAGCAACTGGTCGACGGGGACGCCGCGTTGGACGCCGCCTGCCGTGACGTCGCCGGACAGTTGGGCATCACACTGCCCAACCAGCCGTCGCCTCAGCAGCAGGGCTTCGCATCCCGGCTGAAAGCGGAGAGCGGCAAGCAGTTCGACACCGACCTGGCGACCACCGTGCGGGCGACGAACGGCCAGTTCCTCACCACGATCGCCGGCGTCCGCACCACCACGAGGAACTCGCTGATCCGCGCGCTGGCCGACCAGGCCAACACCACGGTGCTGGACCACATCACAGCCGTGGAGGAGACCGGCCTGGTCGACTTCGGCCAGGTCCTCGCCCGGGAGACCACCTCGCCCGGCCTTCCGGCCCAGGACCTGACCCCACCGCCCGCCATCGCGGGCCAGCCCCAGGTCACCCTCACGCCACCGGCCAACAGCACGCTGTCGCCGAGCCCGACAGCGGGGTGAACAGACGCCCGGTCAGCAGCCCGCCTTCGGCCAGGGCGGGCTGCGGAACTGGACGAGTTCACCGCACACATCGTCGGCACGATCCGGTGGTTCACGAGTTTCACTGAACCGGCATCTAGGCATAGTGGTGGGCAAGACGGGTGGCCAGGTCGCGGAGGTGGGCCCTGGCTTCGGTGGGGCCGTGCACAGTGATGGCGCTCCCGAACGGCAGCAGTGCTCGCACGTCCTCCAGGTGCAGGAAGCGGATCGTCACCTTGTGGCCGGTGGCGGATTCTTCGTGGTCGTCCCGGACGAGCCGGGGGCCGAAGATCCGTTGCGCTCGCTCGATCTGGGTCTGGTCGATGGTGGCGCTGACCTCTGTCGCGTGGTTGTGTTCCCACTGAGCGGTGAGCGCCGCGGCGACGGTGGCCAGGGTCTGGTTCTCGCGGATCCGTCGAGGCTGGTCGACTTCCTGCCACGTCGTGATCCGTTCGAGTCGGTACATCCGTGGCACTCGGGCGGAGTCGGCGACGAGGTACCAGATGCCGGCCTTGGCGAACAGCCCGTAGGGATCCACGACCAGGTCGCGTGGGCGTGACTCGCGTGGGCTGTCGTACGCGATCCGTAGCCGGCGGCCTCGCCGCACCGCGCCGATCAGCGAAGCCGGAGTCGTGCCGGAAACTGGTGCCTGACGCCAGGGACGGCTGTCCACGTGCACTACGTCGGTGAGCGGCAGGAGTTCATCGACTCGACGTGGCTGTGCGGCGGCGATCTTGGAGAGCGCGCGCTTGCTTTCGGCCGATGCGTTGAGCTCCGCGCGTTGCCTCTCATCCAGCCCGGCGAGCGACAGATGATCGCGCTCGTCCGGTGTGAGCCGCGTGAGGTCGGGTCCGGATCCGGGCAGCATGGTCACGCCTCCGAGGCGGCCCCGGTGTGCGGTCACCGGCAGACCGGCGTCGCGGAGCCAGTTCAGATCCCGGGTGATGGTGCGAAGGGACACCCCGAGCGCTGAGGCGAGTTCCTGTGTGGTCACGGCATCCCTCGATGTGAGGAGCAGCATCAGGGTGAAGAAGCGGTCTGGGGTCACACACCGATTTTTTCAGGAATTGCGACAGGATGCGGCGCATATCCCGGTCAGGCTGGCAGATGCGTACCTGCCACCCGTGGGAAGGAACACCCATGACCACCACGTCCGTCGTGTCCATCGTCTACGTGAACGACGCTCCCGCCGCAGCTCGTTTCTACGGCGGTCTCCTCGGCATGAGCCCCTCGTTCGAGACTCCGGGATACATCACCTTCGACCTCGGCCCAGGCGCTGACCTCGGACTGTGGTCCGGCCAGTTCGAGCATCTGACACCGGACGTCCCGCGCACCAGTGAGGTCTGCCTGGCCATCGACGGTGGGCCCGACGAGGTCAACGCGACCTTCGAACAGTGGAAGTCCAAGGGGGTCACGATCCTGCGCGAGCCGCAAGACGCGGGGTTCGGGCTGACCTTCCTCGCAGCCGATCCTGACGGGAACCGTATCCGCGTCGCACCGCAGGACTGAAAGGCCGCAGTGACGACAGCACGGACTGGTTGTCGGTCAGCCGTGGTCGTGCGCCGGTACGGGGTCGGGGGGTGCGTCCGCCTCGCGGAGTTCGGCGAGGAGGACGTTCTGGCCGTCGAGAAGTTCGGTGAGGATACGGCGTGCCGCGCGCAGCAGGTCGGCGACGTCGCCGCCGGCCAGGGCGTAGCGGACGGTGGATCCCTCCCTCGTGGACACCACGATGCCGGACCGGCGCAGAACGGCCAGTTGCTGCGAGAGGCTGGACGGCTCGATCTCGATGTCGGCGAGCAGGTCCCGTACCGGAACGGGCCCGTGCTGGAGCAGTTCCAGAACCCTGATCCTCACGGGATGCCCGAGCATGCGGAAGAACTCTGCTTTGGCTTGGTAGAGGGGGACTTTCATGAGCGTTCGCTCTCTGCCGGG
The DNA here is from genome assembly GCF_022343545.1 of Streptomyces arenae. Classification (NCBI taxonomy): domain Bacteria; kingdom Bacillati; phylum Actinomycetota; class Actinomycetes; order Kitasatosporales; family Streptomycetaceae; genus Streptomyces; species Streptomyces arenae. The sequence continues at coordinate 11,462 of NZ_JAKQYH010000039.1, read as the reverse complement.
TCGGGCGGGGTGGGATCACCGGCGAGCGCGGCGGTGCCGTGCGGCACCGCCGCGTTGGCCGTGTACGGCCGATCCTCGCCGCTCAGGGTCTTGTGCAGGCATGAATTGGGATCATGCTGATGTGGTCACTTGAAGAAGTCTTCACATCATGGGCGCACAAAGTTCCGGGCCTTGGAGCGCTGCTAGACCTCGAGTTGTTCCTCGACCCGCTTGAGCTGGTGACGGGCCATGGCCAGGTTCGAGCGTTCCTTGTCGAGAACCAGATACAGGAACAGGCCGTTCCCGCTGCGGCCGGTGATGAGACGGATGAGGTGATATTGCCTCTCCAGCGTGATCAGGATGTCCTCGATCCGGCTCTTCAGACCCAGCTCCCCCATCGTGCGCACCTTGGCCCGGATCACATCCGTGTTCCCCGCCGCGGCGACGGTCAGGTCGAGATCCTTGCCCCCGCCCAGCGTCCCCAGAGCCATGCCGCTGGTGTAGTCGACCACGGCCGCCCCCAGCGCCCCCTCGGTCCCGGCCATCATTTCCTTCAGTGACACTTCCACGCTCGCCATAGCAGCGCCTCCCCTTTGGGTGTCGGTTCGGGAAAGGACCGTAGGCCCGGGAATCCGACGCCGGTGCGACGTTTCCGGGTCTGACGGATACTGACGGATACTGACCGGGCAATTGCACGCCCAGTTCGTTCTAGCCGTCGATGTCGAGCGCCGTGCCGTACAGTCGGTCCACCTTCAGGCGGATGACCACTCGGCGCTCGGCGACCAACTCCTCCAGGAACGCGGCTTCGTCCTCGGGCCGCCCGGCCGCCGGGATCATCGCGAGCAGTTCCCGCCCGACCGCGTCCCCCGGAACCGTCGTGCTCTCCGAGACCACGGCCTCGCCTTCGGCGACGGCGAACGACCACACGTCGCCGCCCGACACATGCAGCGCCGCACGTGGATCGCGCCGCAGGTGCTGGACCTTGACCCGGTCAGCCGTGGTCGAGAACCGCACCGTGCGGGCTTCGGGGTCCCAGCTGTACACCATGGTCGTCAGGTGGGGATGGCCACTGCGCTTGACGGTGGCTAGCGTGCCGAACTGCTGCCGGCTGAGCAGGGCGGAGAGGGCTTCGTCGGACATCGAGCGAGGCTCTGGGCGTTGAGTCATGAGGTGATCAACGCCCGTACCCGCCCAGTAATTTCATGGACTTGACGTCCGGCCTGACCGGCGGTCGCCCGCTCAGCCGTTCCTGTACGACATTCCCCCGCCGATCGTCGAGCCCCCGGCGCTCGGCCCGAAAGCCGGTCCGGACGGTCCGGGGGTGACCGGATACAGTGCGCGGTACGGCAGTCTGGTCAGGGAGGGAAAGCGTGACCGACACCAGTGACATCCGGCCCGCCGAGGGTGAGGCACAGGCCCCGCGGCCGAGCCGCCTGCACCGGCTGATGCGCTACATCCCCCTCATCGCTCCCGTCCTGCTGTGGGCCGTGCCCTGCTGGGTGCTCCTGTTCACGGGCCAGCACTGGCCGCTGCCCGTCACGCTCGTCGGCACCGCCCTGTTCGCGCTCGGTCTCGTCGGTATGCCGCTCGCGATGGTGCGCGGCCACGGCCGGCGTCAGCAGGACGGTGCGGCGATCGTCGGAGACACCCTGCTGGGCTCCAGCTGGGTGCTGTTCACCTGGTCCGTGCTGCTCGGCGTTCTGTTGCGGCTCGCCCTGACCGTGGCCGGCGTCGGGGCGGCCCAGGACCGGGCTCGGATCGTCACGTGGGCGGTGCTCGGCGTCAGCGCCGTCCTGCTCGCCTGGGGCTACGCCGAGGCCCGGCGGGTGCCGCGCGTGCGTCGGCTCGACGTGCGACTCCCCCGGCTGGGCGTGGGGTTGGACGGCCTCCGGGTCGTCCTCATCACCGACACCCACTACGGCCCGCTCGATCGTGCCCGCTGGTCGGCACGGGTGTGCGAGACGGTGAACGCCCTGGAGGCCGACCTCGTCTGCCACACCGGTGACATCGCGGACGGCACGGCCGAACGCCGCCGTGCCCAGGCCGTCCCCCTCGGTACCGTGCGCGCCACCCAGGCGCGTGTGTACGTCACCGGCAACCACGAGTACTACAGCGAGGCCCAGGGCTGGGTCGACCTGATGGACGAGCTGGGGTGGGAGCCGTTGCGCAACCGCCATCTGCTGCTCGAACGCGGCGGCGACACCCTCGTGGTCGCCGGCGTCGACGACGTCACCGCCGAGTCCTCCGGCCTGGTGGGCCACCGTGCCCATCTCGCCGGAGCCCTGCACGGCGCCGACCCCGACCTGCCCGTCCTGCTCCTGGCGCACCAGCCCAAGTTCGTCGACCGGGCGGCGGCCGACGGCATCGACCTCCAGTTGTCCGGCCACACCCACGGCGGGCAGATCTGGCCCTTCCATCACCTGGTCCGGATCGACCAGCCCACCGTCGCCGGTCTCAGCCGGCACGGCGCCCGCACCCTTCTCTACACCAGCCGCGGCACCGGCTTCTGGGGCCCGCCGTTCCGCGTCTTCGCCCCCAGCGAGATCACCCTGCTCGTGCTCCGCTCCCCGCACCAGGCCACCTCGGCGTAGCAGGCGGCGGGCGTCTGCGGCATCCCCGGCGGGACTCATGGCCGTCGGGGGTGAACCGTCACTCCGGCAAGGCCCACGACGCCCAGTGGTACGACGGCTTCCGGCACGCCGAGCCGATGAGGGCCCAGACCGCCCGCGACGGCCTGCCGACGGCTGACGACCCCCAGGACCCGGTCCTGGACCACCCCCAGGACGGTCCTTGGCCACCCCCAGTACCCGGTCCTGACCGCCGACACGCTTCACGAGTCGATCCACGGCGCACACCCTCGCAGGGGCCGCCGGCACAAGGCTCGGCGGCCGTCTTGCGCAGGCTCGATCCGCGGTGTCCACAATCCCCCGGAGGAGTGAACACCTCCCTGATCGAACGAGTTTGACCCCGACCGGCCAGAGCCCCCACGCCCGGCAGCCGGCATGGGAACTCACGTTCGCCCCATGCCTTGCGATCGGCCCGTGACGCGACCCGTGCCAGCGCGTTTCCAGAGCATCAGTGCCACGTCGACGCCAGCTGGAGGACACGCCATGTGCCCCGCCCCCGCCCCCTTACCGCAGCCTCCGGGATTCGAACGGCGGCCCGGCCCGCCCAGGCACGACGTTGACGGCAGGTCCGGTGCTGCACCTACCGCGGACACGGGATGGGGCGGTCGGCATGAGTGAGCCCACCGAGGCACCGGCCGGCAGTGTCCCCGGACCGCGCACCGCTGCCGAGCCCCGGATGCGGTACGTCGACCTGACCGGCAGCCGCGAGGCGGCCGGCCGTTCGATCCGGATGCGGGACATGGCCCGGCGCCTGCCGCAGCTGGTGGGCCGCTCGCTGGCCCTGGCCTGGCGCGTCGACCGACGGGCGACCGCCGGCCTGCTGCTGTGCCAGACCGTCACCGGTGTGACCCAGGCCCTCGGCCTGATCGCCGTCTCCGGCACCCTGACGGCCCTGCTGCGCAGCGGAGACGTCTACCACCGGCTCCTCCAGGCATGGCCCTCCGTCGCCCTGCTCGCCGGTGCCGCCGGCGTGCGCGCGCTGCTCGGCATCACCGTCAGCTGGCTGTCGTCCCGGCTCGGCCCGCTGATGTCACGGGAAGCCGAGCAGATGCTCATCGACGGCTGCGCCGAGGTCGAGCTGTGCGCCTACGACGACCCCGACTTCAACCGCGACCGGGAAGCCGCCGACCGCGGAGCACAGGTCACGGGCGACCTGATCAACGAGGGCCAGGATCTGATCGCCTCGGGCGCCGGCTTCCTCGCGGGGGCGCTCGTCCTGGCCGGGGTGCACTGGGTCCTGCTCCCCCTCCTCGTCGCGGCCAGTCTGCCGCAGGCCCTGGCCCAGGTCAGCGCCGCCCGGGTGCGCTACCTCGCGAACCTGCGCAGCAACGGCGACAACCGGATGCTGTCGGTGCTGCGCTGGCACATCTACACCAAGGACGCCGCGGACCAGATCCGCGCCGGCACCATGGCCGGGTTCCTGTCCGGCCGCTACCGGCAGACGGTGGCCCGGATCAACCGCGAGGACCGGGCCGCTGCCGACAAGGGCGCCCGGATGTCCCTGGTCGGCGCCCTGTGCGGAGGGCTGGGGTCGGCGGTGGTGTGGGCGGCGGTGGTGTGGCTGCTCGCGACCGGCCGTATCACCGTCGGGCGTGCCGGTACGGCCGTCTTCGCGTTGCAGACGGTGGGCACGTCGATCCGCGGGCTGGTGTCCGTCGGGGCGCGTGCCGTGCGTACGGGGTTGTACATGGACGACTGGACCGGCTTCCTGGACAAGGCCGGCGGCTTCCGGATGCGCCGGGGCCCGCACCATCCCGAACCGCCGCGGACGATCGAGGTCAAGTCGGTCACCCACCGGTACGCCGGCAAGGACCGTGACGCGCTGTCCGGGGTCTCGCTCACCTTGCGCCGTGGTGAGGTCACCGCGCTGGTCGGCTTCAACGGCTCGGGCAAGTCGACCCTTTCGAAGCTGGTCAGCGGTCTCTACCTGCCCACGGACGGTCAGGTGCTGTGGGACGGGGTTCCGACCGGCGACGCCGATCCGCAGGCGCTGTGGCGGCAGGTGGCCCTCGTGCCGCAGGACTACGCGCACTGGCCGCTGACCGTGCGCGAGAACGTGACCCAGGGACAGCCCACGGAACGTGGCGACGCGGCCGTGCGGGAGGCGTGCGAGGCGGCGGACGCCGACGAGGTCGTGGTCAAGCTCGGGTCCGGCCTGGACACCCTCCTGGCCCGCGAGTGGCTGAACGGGGAGGAGCTGAGCGGCGGACAGTGGCAACGCATCGCTCTGGCAAGGGCGTTCTTCCGCCAGGCGGGTCTGCTGGTCCTCGACGAGCCGACGGCCAACCTGGACCCCCGCGCCGAGTACCGCATCTTCCAGCGGCTGCGGAAGCTCGCCCGGGACCGGGCCGTGCTGCTGGTGACCCACCGGATCACCAACGTCGCCGTCGCCGACCGCGTCGTGGTCCTCGACGAAGGCAGGATCGTCCAGGAGGGCACCTACGCCCAGCTCTGCCGACAGCCGGGTCTGTTCCAGCAGTTGCTGTCCTACCAGATCACGTCCGGGTCGGACGGCGAGCGCCGCGGGACCCCCGCGTGAGCGGCCGCCCCGGCGCCACGTCGAGACGTGTCGGCCGCTGACCGGTCCAGCTGTTCTTCTTCCGCAGCTCAGGGGGTACGACGGTGGGGACAGCCCCATGGGCCGACGGGGGTCCGGCCCCCCGGGAAACCTGCGGCTGACCGGCTGGTTGCGGGGTCACGGTGGTAGCGAGACTCGGCTGCATGACGACTTCCTCAGCCGCCCCGACCACCACCGCACCGTCCGCCGCGCACCCCCGCAGAACCCGCCCCGACACCGGCAGCGACTTCGCCCGGCTGTCCCAGCGCATCGACGAGGCAGGCCTGCTGCGGCGGCGCACCGGCTACTACACGGTGCGGCTCACCCTCGTGACCGGGCTGCTGGCGGGGGGCTGGGCGGCCTTCCTCACGCTGGGCGACACCTGGTGGCAGCTGGCGGTCGCCGTCCTCATGGCTCTGGTCTTCGGCCAGGTCGCGCTGGTCGCCCACGACCTGGCGCATCGGCAGGTGTTCCGGCAGCGCCGCCCGAGCGCGGCCTGGGGCCGGCTCTTCGGGAATCTCGGCATCGGCATGAGCTACGGCTGGTGGATGAACAAGCACACCCGCCACCATGCCAACCCCAACCACGAGCAGCTGGACCCCGATGTCGCCCCGGACATCCTGGTGTGGTCCACGGAGCAGGCCCGCGACAGCGACGGTCTGGCCCGCTTCATCGGCGGCCACCAGGCGTTCCTGTTCTTCCCGCTGCTGACCCTGGAAGGCTTCAACCTGCATGTGGCGAGCGTCCGGGCGCTCCTGTCACCGTCCATGAAGCACCGCCGGCTGGAGGGCGGCCTGCTCCTGCTGCACCTGGCCGCCTACCTGTCCGCGCTGTTCCTGGTCCTCTCCCCCGGCAAGGCGATCGCGTTCCTCGTCGTGCACCAGTGTCTCTTCGGTGTGTATCTCGGCTGCGTCTTCGCCCCGAACCACAAGGGCATGCCGACCTTCAGCGGCGACGACCGGCCCGACTTCCTGCGTCGGCAGGTGCTCACGTCCCGCAACGTGCGTGGCGGCCGGCTCACCGACGTCATGCTCGGCGGACTCAACTACCAGATAGAGCACCACCTGTTCCCGAGCATGCCCTCGCCTCATCTGCGGCGGGCGCAGGTCGTCGTACGCGCGTACTGCGAGGAGATCGGCGTGCCGTACCACGAGACGGGGCTGATCCAGTCCTACCGCGAGGCTCTCGCGCACCTGCACCGGGTGGGGGAGCCGATCAGGCGGCAGCGGAGGTCGTCCTGACCGCGGGAGGGCAGCAGCCGCACCTGGGGCCGAGAGGCCGGCCGAACGTCGTCGCTGCTCTGCTCAAGGTGTCAGCACGATCCTGCCGAACACCTTCCCCGCGTCCATCTCGCGGTGGGCCCGCACCGCCTGGTCCAGTGGCAGCACCGCGTGCACGACCGTGCGCAGGTCCCCGCGCACGGCATCGGCGAACTGGGACGACCGCACGGCCTGCCGGTCGGGACCGGGCACGGTGTCGGAGCTGAACGTGGCGAACGACAGCGATCTGCGGAAGCCGTCCATCAGCCGCATGCCGAAGTCCGCCGGCGGCTGCCCACCGACCACGCCGACGGCCACGTACCGCCCGTTGGCGTTCAACCTGTCGAGGAAATCGGGTACTTGGGGCCCACCTACGACATCGATCAGCACGTCGAAGCCCGCCGGTACGTCCGGCGCGGTCGGTGCGCCCGGTACGTCCGGTGCCGCTTCGCCGGAGCGGTCGAGGACGTGGGTCGCGCCCAGGTCCCGCAGGCGGGCGCCGCGCTCCGTCGACGACGTGGTGACCGCCACCGCGCTCGCACCGGTCCTGGCGGCGAGCTGGACCGCGGTGATCCCGATACTGCCCGCCGCGCCGCGCACGAGTACCGTCTCACCGGGCGCGAGACGAGCCCGGTCCAGGGCGAAGTGGGCGACCACTCCGGAGCCGCCGAGGGTCACCGCGTCAGCGCCGGTCAGGCCCTCGGGCAGGGCCAGGACGTTGTCGACCGTCGCGACGGCCTGCTCGGCGTACCCACCGGACAGGCCGGTGAACGCCCACACCCGGCGCCCCGTCCACGAGGCGTCCACGCCCTCTCCCACCGCGGTGACCAGGCCCGCGACCTCGCTGCCGAGGAGGTGGCCTTCCCGGAAGCCGTAGGCGGCGAGGGTTCCCCGCCGGATCACGGCGTCCACGCCGCCCACCCCGACCGCCTCCGTGGCGATCCGCACCTGCCCCGGGGCGGGAACGGGCACCGGCACATCGACGACCTCCAGACCAGTGGGGTCTCCGAACGTCCTGATCACGACGGCTTTCATGGCTCTGCTCCTGAGAAAGGCGTGGAAGGCGAGGAAGGCAGCGGGACCGGGCGCCCACACCGCCTTCGGACCGTAAGGGACGCCCCCGTCCGTTTGGCTAAAGTGAGAAACGATGACTGCCGATTTGCCTCAGACCATGCGCTCCGACGCCCGCGACAACCGGGCCCGCATCCTGGACGCCGCCCGCACGGTGTTCGGCGAAGCGGGTCTGAGCGCGCCCGTGCGCGAGGTCGCCCGGCACGCGAACGTCGGTCCCGCCACGCTGTACCGGCACTTCCCCACCAAGCAGGCCCTGGTCACGGAGACCTTCGCCGAGCAGCGGCGGGCCTGCCAGACCGCCGTCCGCGACGCTCTCGCCGACCCCGACGCATGGCACGGGTTCCGGAGTCTGATCGAGCGCATCTGCGAACTCCACGCCCGCAGCCGGGGGTTCGCCGACGCCTTCATGACGGCCTTCCCCGAGGCGATGGACTTCGCCGCCGACCGGGAGCGGACGCTGCGGGCGGTCGGAGAACTGGCCCGCCGCGCCCAGGAGTCCGGCCGGCTGCGCCCCGACTTCGTCATCGACGACCTGGTCCTCATGCTCATGGCCCACCGAGGTCTTCAGGACGCACCCCGTGCCGCCCGGATCACGGCCTCCCGCCGGTTCGCGGCGTACGTGATCGAAGCGTTCCGCGCCACACCGGGGCCGGAGACGCCCACCCGACTGCTACGGTGCGCCGATGTCAGTGATCAAGAAGTTCCAAGTCACCTTTGACTGTGCGGAACCCGAGCGCCTGGCCCGGTTCTGGTGCCAGGTGCTGGGGTACGTCGTGCCGCCGCCACCGGAGGGGTTCGCCACCTGGGACGACTTCTGGGATGCGGAACCACCGGAGCAGCGGGACTCGTGGTTCGCGTGTGTGGACCCCTCAGGGGTGGGTCCGCGGCTGTACTTCCAGCGTGTTCCCGAGGGGAAGGCCGTCAAGAACCGGGTGCATCTCGATGTGCGCGTCGGCACCGGACTCGTGGGCGAGGAGCGGCTCGCCGCGCTTGAGGCCGAGTGCGCGCGACTGGTTCCGCTCGGTGCCGTACACGTGCGGACGCTGTACGACGGCAACGACGCGTGCATACCGATGCTGGACATCGAGGGCAACGAGTTCTGCATCGACTGAGCATCCGCTCGTCGAGCACGGTCAGCCGGCCGGCACGGCGGAAATGGGTCAGCACGGCGGAAAAATGCCCGCTATACCGCAGAAATGCAGTATGTGGCAATATGCCATGTGTGGCTTTTTGGTGCCGCGGACAGGCGAGAGGAGTGCATTCATGATCGCCAAGCTGCTCGGCAAGCTGTCCTTCACCCGCCACTACGGTGCGTACGGGGCTCACGAATGGGACGCGTACGCCGGCGACCACTAGGACCGAGCACACCGCTGGCGGGCACCTGAGGGAGCCCGCCAGTCCCGAGCCGCAGCGTCGGCGACACCGGCCTGGACAGGTACGCGAGCCAGGGACGGTCTCATGGGCCGAAGGAACGAGCCACCGCGGTTGCCCGAGGGCGGCTTCGCCGCCTGGAGCCGCGACCGGCTGGCAATGGCGCGGCGTGGCGCTGAGGAGTGCGGGGACGTCTGGCAGCTGGAGCCCGGCGTCTACGTGGCCGCCGCGGCCGAGCCGTGCGAAGCGGTGCTGCGCCGCGCGCAGGACTTCCCCAAGGCTCCCTCGCCCCTCTTCCCGCCGTTGAGGCGGTCGAGCGGAGCACCGACGGCGGAGGAGCGTGCGCGCGCCCATGCCTCCCGCATGCGTGGACTGCGCGCCCAGGCGGTCGCGGCGCGGGTCGGTGAGATCGCGCCCCGCACCGCTCGATTCGCCGACCAGCTGCCCGCGGGCCAGGACGTCGAGATCCTGCCCGCGGTCCGGCACGCTCTGGCTGAGGTCGGCGTGGGCTATCTCTTCTCCGCGGACGCATCCGCCCTGCTGCCGTACGCCGCGCGGCTCTTCCTGGCCCGGGAGGTGCTCGTGCGGCCGTCGCGCTGGGTATGGCCGCGCTGGGTGCCCACTCCGGCACGGCGGTTCCGCACCCGGCAGCAGGTCGCCTTCACCGACGCTCTGCGGCCCGTCGTCCGCCGGCGTCGTTCGTCGGGCCCGCTCGGTGACGACATGCTGGGCCAGATGCTCCGGCCCTCCCCCCGCTACGGTCCGCTGCCGGAGGAGGCCGTTCTCGACACGCTCCCCGGAATCACCGTCGCCACCTTCGAAACCCCCACCCGGGCGGCCGGATGGATCCTGCTCCAGCTCGCCCGGCACCCCCGGGCCGCGGACCGCGTGGCGACCGAAGCCGCCTCGCTGCCCATGGACCCGGCAACTACGACCAGCGCCCACCTCGGCGGCCTGCGATACACCCAGGCGCTGGTGAGCGAGGTGCTCCGGCTGTACCCCCCGAGCTGGCTGCTGACCCGGCGCGCCGCGCGGCAGACCGAGCTCGCCGGCTACACCATCGACGCCGGGTCCACCGTTCTCGTCTGCCCCTACACCGCCCAGCGCGACGCACGGGAGTACGCCGAGCCGGACCGGTTCCGGCCCGAGCGCTGGCTCGATGGGCCGGCCTCACCGGCGGAACCCGGGGCGTTCCTCTCGTTCGGTACCGGGCCGCACGGCTGCGAGGGCTCCGCACTGGCCATGGCGATGCTGACGCTCCTGACCGCGCACACCGCCCGCCGCCATCACTTGAGCGAACCGCCCGGCCCGGATCCCAGTCACCGGGTCACCACCCTCGAAGGCCTCGCACCGGCCGGCCTGCGCCTGCGCGCCACCTCGCGCGGCTGAGCACGGTCACGCGTGTCTCGTGTCGAACTCGTCGGCGAGCATGCCCATCATGACCAGGTCGTGGTGCCGGCCGGCGAAGAAGACGTGTTCCCGCAAGCGCCCCTCCTCGGTGAAGCCGAGCCCGCGGAACAGCCCCAGCGACGGCTCGTTGTGGGCGAAGACCGCTGCCAGGCACTTGTGGTAGCGGCGCTCGGCGAACATGAAGCGCGACAGCAGCACCACGGCCTCCGTCGCGTAGCCCCTGCGCCGGTGGTCGGCGCCGATCATGACATCGAGCTCGAACCAGCCGGACCGCGGGCCGGTGCGATGTGAGCCGACGGTGCCGACCAGCTCTCCCGTGGCCGTCGCCTCGACCCCCAACCGGAAGCAGTCGTCCTCGCCCTCGGCAACGGCCTGCTCCCTCGCCCACGCTCGGCAGCTCTCGGCGGAGCGCGGCAGAGCCAGCCGGCTCCCCCGCCGGCCGTCCTCGTCCGCGAACCGCATGAACGCCGTCCAGTCGTCCGGCTCGACAGCGCGTAGGCGTACCCGATGACCAGTCCAGGACGATTCCATGCCCCATTGGAACACCCCGCGATGCGCACGAGACGGCGAGGCACACCGAGTCCGGCGCGCTGACCTGCGGACATCCACGCGATCAGCGCTCGACTCGCCGGTACCGGTGCCGCTGTTACGCTGATTTTCTGACGGCATTCAGGCGCCGACGGCCTGAGGAAGCGCTGATGTACGACCCTGATCCCGACGACGACGGCCGGCGTGAACGGGTGCCGCGCGACGGCCGGATCGTGATCGTCGGGGCGTCCCTGGCGGGGCTGCGGGCCGCGGAGTGCCTGCGTGACGAGGGGTTCACCGGGTCGCTGACGATGATCGGCGACGAACTGGGCGAACCCTATGACCGGCCGCCGTTGTCCAAACAGGTGCTGACGGGGTGGGTGCCCGCCGACGGCACCAGGCTGCCGCGGCGTCGTGACGTCGACGCGGAGTGGCTGCTGGGAGTGCCGGCGAGCGGGCTGGATCTGGCCGGCAACCGGGTGTGGCTCGCCGACGGCCGCGAGGTGCCCTTCGACCGGGTGCTGATCGCCACCGGGGTGCGGGCCCGGCCGTGGTTCGTCGAGTCGGAGGCCGCGCTGGACGGGGTGTTCGTGGTGCGGACCCGCGAGCACGCCGAGGGCCTGCGACGGGCGCTCGCCGCGGGGCCGTCCCGGGTGG
>NZ_JAKQYH010000069.1:0-293111 GCF_022343545.1 Streptomyces arenae | reverse complement strand
AGGGAGACCACTCACCGTGACAGATGTCAGAGTCACCTACGACAAGACCGTCAACGCAGCGTACGTATACCTCACCGAACCGCAGGCCCGCGTGAAGTCCGCGCGCATGTATCCCTGCGATCCAGTGGACGTCGACGGCATGATCAACCTCGACTTTGACGAGCAGGGCCGCCTCATCGGCATCGAGGTGTTGGCGGCCAGTTCGAAACTGCCCGAGTACCTACTCCAGTCCGCGGAGCGACTTGACACCGAAGGTGCATGACCAGCCGAGCACCACGCTCGCGGCGAACAGGTTGGAAAAGGCTCAGTGCCTCCGGTGGAGAAATCACGGCGTGGCTTTATTGGCTTGGTGCTGGCCTCAGCACCGGCCATATCCATGGGAATGACGCCGTCGGTCGCCTCAGCGGCGGCCGGTCGAATTCCTCGCGTGAAGGCGACGCGGATCAATGCGGACGGCGTCACGGGAATCACCGACGCGTCCTATGACCATCTCTTCAGGGAGGGGGACGCCAAAAAGGGAGTGACGGCCCTGATCACGGCCGGAGCGGTGAAAATCAACGACGTGCCGGTGCCCACCGTGAACGGCGACGGCGAGTACGGCGCGGATCGACTCGACGTCAACGGCGGAAGCGGGCTGTGGGAGAACGCGGACGGCACCTGGTCGTACAACGTCCAAGTGCTGTTGCAGGGCTCGAACGAGACGTACGACGCGGCCGTGGTCGACTTCGTCGACGCCGTGACGCTGATGCGCGGAATCAGTTATCGGCTCACCCTGACGGACGGCGTGGTGACCGCAATCGACGCGACCGTCAAGGATGTCGCTTTCGCGAACACGGTGAGCAGGGGTCGCGATGTCACGGCCTTCTCCATTGTGGGCCGTGGCGACGGGAGCACGGACAAGCCGAACCCGTCCACGATCAGTTTCCCGAACAGGAACGTCCACGGCCGTCCGCAGAGCCAGAACATGGTGCTGTACTGGAAGGACGCCCGTGGATGGCACCTGGAGCACGCGGCCGGCAGGCATGTGGTCCTCGACGTGAACGTCGACTCGTCGGGAAACACGACGGAGTCGGTCGACGGAGCGGCGCTCACCGACTCCCGCCTGACGCTGCAGTATTCGGAACCCTGGAACAGGCCTACGCAGCCGTTCAGGGCCATGTACTGGATGGGCGAGAACAACGTGAGCGCCATCCAGTGGTTCGCGACTCCCGGCGTCACCGTCGGTTTCTCGCGCGGAGCGAGTGCGAGGCCCGCGCTGGCCTCGGCAGTGGCGAAAGCGGAGAACGCGCTCGACACCGTCGCGGTGTCCGGTACCGGAGACGGCTCCGACGTGACCGAGGGCAGGATGTGGGTCACCCAGGCCTACCACGACATCTTCGCCCGGGCGGTCGCGGACGCGCGGGCGGGACTCGGCAACGGCCGCGCGACGAACGACGAGTACGAAGGCGCGCTCTACCGCCTGGCCCAGGCCTACGGCGGCCGGACCGGAGACAGGTTCAGCTGGCTGGAGAACAGATATTTCGGCAGCGGTGACGACTACGGTTTCGGGACACCGTTCGACACCGGATACAACGGAACGGGGTTCTGGACCTTCGCCCAGGCGAACCTCGGGACCGGGACGCCAGACCACTGAGTCCAGGACGCAGATCATCCGCACCGGCTTTGCTTTCTCACGTGGAGGCCTGATCGCTGTCCCTGTGGGCGCCCCAGCCGTGCCAGCGCTCGACCTCGATCCAGGCGCTGACCCGGGTGCGGACCCGGTCCGGGTAGGCCTTGCCGGTGTAGTGGGTGGCGATGCGGTCGATGTCGGCCAGTCCCTTGTCCTCGTGGGTCTCGACCACCCGTCCGACAAGAGTGACGTGCGAGTACCAGTCCTGGCCGTCCAGGACTGTCAGTGTCACGCGCGGGTCGCGGCGGATGTGCTTCAGCCGCACCCGGCCTTCGTCCAGACTGATCAGGACACGGCCGTCCTCCCACACGTACCAGGTCGGCGTCGACACCGGGGCTCCGTCGGCGCGGAGGGTGGCCATCACGGCCGGGTTGGGGCGGCTCAGCAGTTCCTGGGCCTCGGCCGGCAGCGGGGGCTTTGACATGGGAAGTCCTTCCTCAGCGGGTCTCGTCGAAGCGGGCGAAGCACCACCCTGGTCACGGCTTACTCGGAGGCCGCGTTGATCAGACCGTCGAGCCAGGCCTGGTGGCCGTTGAGCATCGGGTTCGGGCGCTCCTCGGCGAGGGCGGCGGCAGGCTGACCGATCTGCGTCTCCTGGGTCAGGACGCGCACCCGTCCGCCGTCCAGGTCCTCCACCAGCCAGGCGTGCAGCACGTCGAGCCGCTCCTCGGGCGTGCCGTCCTGCTTGGCCGTCCAGGAGAGCCGGCCGGGCGTGCCCGCCGCCGGTGCCCGGAACTCGACGACGTGGGCGTCGAGGGGCGGGAAGCCGAAGGTGCCGAAGCTGAAGTCCGTGTCCTCCTTCAGCTGGGGGCCACCGCCGTCCGGGAAGGAGATGTCGGCGACGTTGTCGTAGTACGACTCCCAGGTGGAGGTGTCGGTCAGGTAGTGCCAGACCTGCGCGGCCGTCACGCCCTTGACGATCACCTCGTTGGAGACGAAGTTGTCGCCGGTGCCGGGGAGGTACTTCTCGGGCCAGTTGATCGCGTTCTGCGTGGTCATGGGGATGGTTCCTTTCTGGTACTGCGGAATGTCAGGCGAGCTTCTTGACCAGTTCGGCCGCGAGCAGGCCGGAGGAGGCGGGGTTCTGGCCGGTGACGACGTTGCGGTCGACCTCGACGTGCGGCGCCCACGGCTCACCGGCCTCGACCTTCAGGCCCGCCTCGGTCAGCCGGTCCTGGAGCAGCCACCTGGCGTTCGCGGCGCTGCCGGCCAGCTGCTCCTCAGCGTTGGTGAAGGCGGTGACCCGGTAGCCGGCGAACGCGTTGGTGCCGTCGTCCTTCACGGCCGCGAGCAGGGCGGCCGGGCCGTGACACACCACGCCCAGCGGCAGACCGGACTCCAGCGCCTGGACGAGGACACGGCCGGAGTCGGCGTCGACCGCCAGGTCCTCCATCGGCCCGTGACCGCCGGGCACGTACACCGCGTCGAAGTCCGCCAGGCGCACCTCGGCCAGCGCGACGGGATGGCGGAACTCCGCGGCGCCCTCCACCACGGCTCGTACGCCTGCGGCGTTCTCCTCGCCGCCGTTCGCACCGGCGCTGAGACTGGCCGGGTCGACCGGCGGGACGACACCGCCGGGGGTCGCCACGGTGATCTCGTGCCCCGCGGCCTTGAACGCCTCGTAGGGGACCACGGCCTCCTCGGCCCAGAAACCCGTCGGGTGCCCGGTGCCGTCGGCCAGCGTCCACCGGGCCGCGCCGGTCATCACGAAAAGGATCTCGGCCATGTGCTTCTCCCCTGCTCCTGGCTGCATCGTCCCCACTCGGGTGGGCCGCCGCCACTCGGCGACGTCCACGACGTTAGGCGCGTGTCCCATCTGGTTACCAATAGGCTCCTCGATATCCGGTATCGGATTGCCGATGGCACCAGGTACTACCCTGGGGCCATGACGAACCGGAAACCCGCTGTGGCCGTGCCCTCGGCGGCCGGTGGCAAGCAGCTTCCGTCCCACGCCGATCTGAACATGCTGCGTACGTTCCTGGCCGTGTACCGCGCGGGATCGTTCACCGCTGCGGCACCACGGCTCGCGCTGTCCCAGCCGACCGTGACCGCGCAGATCCGCGCCCTGGAACAGGGGACCGGTCGCGAGCTGTTCACCCGGCTGCCGCGTGGGGTGGAACCCACGCCGCACGCGCACGAGCTCGCCGGGCAGATCGCCGGTCCGCTCGACGCGCTGGCCGGTCTGGAGGACGCCGGATCGGCCGTGGCGCCCGTTCATCTGGCGGGTCCGTCCGAGCTGCTGTGCGTACGGGTGCTGCCCGCGCTCGTCCCGCTCGTCGCCGACGGGGTCCAGTTGCGGGTTGCCCAGGGCCTGCCCGAGCCGCTGCTGGAGGAGATGCGCGCCGGCCGGCACGACCTGGTGATCACGACCAGGCGCCCCCGTGGCCGGGCGCTGGAATCGGTGCCGCTGGCGGACGAGGAGTACCTGCTGGTGGGCAGTCCCGCCTGGGCCGGGCGGGTAGCCGGGCACCGCGAGGCGGACGACCTGTGCACGGCGCTGCGCGAGGTCCCCTTGGTGACGTACGCCGAGGATCTGCCGATCGTCCGCCGCTACTGGCGCACCGTCTTCGGCAAACCGCTCACCGCCC
Source organism: Streptomyces arenae (assembly GCF_022343545.1). NCBI lineage: Bacteria > Bacillati > Actinomycetota > Actinomycetes > Kitasatosporales > Streptomycetaceae > Streptomyces > Streptomyces arenae. The sequence continues at coordinate 288,854 of NZ_JAKQYH010000069.1, read as the reverse complement.
GCGCCGCCGTCACCGTGCCCAACCTGTACGCCGTGCTGTCCGCAGTCAGCGCGGGCGCCGGGGTCAGTGTGCTGCCCCGCTCGCTGTGCCAGGACCATCTCGCGGACGGCCGCCTCCGCCTCCTGCACGAGGCGGAAGAACCGCCGCTCAACACGCTGTTCCTCGTGCAGCGACCCGGTGCCGGGGCCAATCCCGACGTGGTCCGGGTACGTGACACCCTCCGGCGCACCGCCCGCGGCTGGTAGCCGGGCCTGCGCCCGGTCGAGCGAGCCGGGCGTCCGGTCACGCGGCTGCTCTGCGGTCCGTCGCCGGACGCGCCGGTGCCGCCCGCCTCAGAAGAGCTCGTCCTGCCCTTCGGTGAGGTGCCGAAGTACCTCGGCGCGACGGGGGATCGGCCGTACAGCACCGTGTCCGGTGGTGGTGAGCGCCGCGGCAACCGCCGCGTACCGGGCGGCGTCCACCGGTGACGCGCCCTGGACCAGACGGGCGGCGAACGAAGGACTCGGCGTTCTCCAGAGCACCGTCCGCGTCGGCGTTGAACTCCAGCATCGGTTCGCCGACGGTGATGATGTCGGCCGGGGTGTGGTGTTCGTGGGTCATGGACTCAGATCCGGTCGTACGGGGCCGGCCCCTCTTGGAGAGCCGACGCGATGAACTCGGTGTGTCCTCGCCGGAGGCCCGGCACCAGGAGCCGTCACGGGTCCGCCGCGTGCCCCGAGCGCTTGGACTCGTCGTGGGGGGCTCGTACGGCGTCCGAGCGCTAGCCCTCGCGCACCCGGCGGTCGCTGACGCGCAGGGCGAGGAGCGAGGCGGCCGGGCTGACCGCGCCCATGGTGAGGAAACCCGTCCGGCAACCAGCGCCGGAGTTCGCTCCCGCCAGCGTCCCGGCGACGGCCACCCCGAAGGCGGCGGCGAGCTGCCGCTGCATATTGAGGACGGTCGTGGCGTCGGGCGTGCGGGAGGCGGACACGGTGACGAAGGCGGCGTTCTGACCGGTGGCGAAGAGGAGACCGACGGAGCAGCCGAGCAGGAACATGGACGGATACAGCGTCAGGGAGGGCGAGCCGTCCGCCTCGGTCGCCAGGTAGACCGCGACCGCCGCGGCACCGGCGCCGCCCGCGACCATGAGACGGCGTGGGCCCACTCTGTCGTGCAGCCGGGGCACGACCTGCGATGCCGTCAGCATGCCCAGCGCCTCCGGGAAGGTGGCCAGCCCCGAGCGGAGGGCGTCGTACCCGAGGCCCGTCTGGAGGAACTGCGGGTACAGGTAGAGGACGCCGAGGAAAGCCGCCCCCATTGGGAGCAGGGACACCTGGGTGGTACGGAAGAGCTGGTCCGCCATGATGCGCAGCTCGATCATGGGGTGGTCGGCACGCAGTTCCCACAGCACCAGCAGGACGAGCAGCACGGCACCGCCCAGCAGCGGGACGAGGACCGCCCCGCTCCCCCACCCCCGGTCCGGCGCCCCGGTCAGGGCGTAGAGGACCGCCGCCAGTCCGCCGCCGGCCAGCAGGAAGCCGGGGAGGTCGAAACGGGGTGCCCCGGGGCTGGGGAAGTCGGGCAGTGCCCACACCCCGAAGAGGAGGCCGAGCACGCCGACGGGCAGGTTGACGAGGAAGACCCAGTGCCAGGTGGCGGTGTCCACGAGCCAGCCGCCCAGGACCGGTCCCAGAGCGGGCGCGACGGCGGTCGGCACCATCACGTACCGCTGCGCGCGCAACCGCTCGGCCACGGGGAAGGCGCGCAGCATCATCGTCATGCCGACCGGGGCGAGCAGGCCCCCGCCGACCCCCTGGAGGACGCGGTATCCGGTGAGCGCCGGCAGCGAGTGGGCGGTGGCGCACAGACCGGACGCCACAGTGAACAGCAGCAGCGCGGTCAGCGAGGTGCGCCGGGTGCCGAACCGGTTGCCGAGCCAGCCGGAGACGGGGATGAAGACCGCGAGGGCGACCAGGTAGCCGACGTTGACGGAGCTGAGGCCTGAGGCGTCCATCCCGAAGTCGCGGCCGAGGGCGGGAAGCGCCACGTTGACGATCGAGGTGTCCATGATCGCCATGAAGTTGGCGGCGACGAACACCCCGCAAACGGCGGCCTTGGCGGAGATGATCCGGCCGCCCGGCGGCGGGGACGAGGTGTTCCCGGTCAGCGGTGCCGCGGGGCTCACCGTCCGGACCGGAGCCAGTGGGCCTGGTCCTGGGTGAGGGGGAGACCACGAGCCTGCAAGGAGAGGTCGATCTGGTCGGTGGTCCTCGCGCCGATGGACGGCCACACCTGGGGCTGCTGGAGGGTCCAGGCCAGCGCCACCGTCTCGGGACGCGAGCCGAGTTGCTCGGCGAGGGCCCGACAGCGCTCGCGTCGGGCCCGGTTGTCCTCGGTGTCGTAGGGATCCGGTCCCCCGTTGATCTGCCGTGCCTCGGTACGGGCGAAGTAGCCACGGGCCTGCGAGGACCAGGCGAGCAGGGGCAGTCGGTATGCGCGGACGACGTCGAGGACGGCGCGGTCGGCGTACAGGCTGCCGCCCAGCAGGGCCGGATCAGGCCCGGCGAGGCTGAACTGGTAGCTGGCGACGAGGATGTGGCCCCGCGCGCCCAGTTCGGCGGCGAGCGAGCGCCCGCAACCTCATCCCGCTGCAACTGGAGCTGGGCGGCAAGTCACCGCAGATCGTGCTACCCGACGCCGACCTCAGCAAGGCGGTCCCGGCGATCGTGCGCAGCATCGTCATGAACAGCGGGCAGGTCTGCGCCGCCGGGTCCCGCGTCCTGGTCCGCTCCTCCCTCCACGACCGGCTCGTCGCCGAGGTCGCCGACGCCTTCCGCGCCGTACGCGTCGGGCTGTGGGACCAGCCTGTCGACATGGGGCCGCTGATCAACGCCCGGCAGGAGAAGCGGGTACTGGACTACCTCGTCATAGGCCGCGAGGGGGGCGCCGAAGTCGTCGTCGGCGGCGGCAAGTTGACTGGCGTACGGTACGACGGCGGCTTTTTCGTGGAGCCGACCCTTTTCGACCGGGTCACCCCCGCGATGCGGATCGCCCAGGAGGAGATCTTCGGCCCGGTGCTGTCCGTACTGACCTACGAGGACGAGGAGGAGGCCGTCGCCGTCGCCAACGGAACCCGCTACGGGCTGACCGCGACGGTGTGGACACGGGACGTGGGGCGCGCGCTGCGCCTCGCCCGCCGGGTGCAGGCCGGTCAGGTCGCCGTCAACACCCTCGGCGACGGCGGACCGGCAGGCGCGATCGGCGCGCCCTTCGGCGGCTACCGGCACAGCGGCTTCGGACGCTCCATGGGCCCCGACTACCTGGAGGACTGGACCCAGGTGAAGTGCGTCGTCATCAACTCCGCCTGAGCGCGAGGAGACCGGCGGCGGCGGTCCCGCACGCGGTGTCCGGACCGGGCACATAGCGCACCGCGGCCCCGCCTGTCCGGCACGTGGGGCCGCTGCGGTACGCCGCCACCGGGACCCGGTCCGCAGGAGGCGAGCAGGGCTCCGGTGCGGCGGTCACACGGACGCGCGGTCGACGACCTGGCCGCGCACCGGCGCCAGGCCCTGCGTGTCGATGCCCAGGGCGTCCCGGGCCGCGATGCGTCCGAGGACCTCGGCATCGATGTGCACGGTGGTGAGCGCGGGCGTGGAAAGCGAGCCGTACTCGGTGTCGTCGAAACCGATCACCGCCACGTCCTGGGGCACCCGCAGTCCGAGGTCACGCAGGGCCGTGAGGCTGCGCAGCGCGATGTCGTCATCGAAGCCGGCCAGGGCGGACACCTCCGGGTGCGCCGCCAGGAACGCCTCGACGGCGGCGGCGCCGGCCTCCCGCGGCCGCGGCACGACGAAGGACTCCGGGCACGCGATGCCCAGGCGCCGTGCGGCCTCCCGGGCGAAGCCCAGCCGGGCCTCCGTCAGCGGGAACTCGTGGTCGGGCAGCGCCATCGCGATCCGGGTGTGCCCGCGTTCGGCGAGGAAGCCGATCTGCAGGGCGGCGTTGGCGGCGAAGCCGCTCTCCCAGTCCTGCTCGTCGGGCCCGGCCGGTCCGGGTCCGTGCAGGTAGGCCTCGCCCAGCCGGAGCACCGCCCGCGGCACGACAGCGTCGAGGATCTTCCGCGTGGCCCCGGGCGCCGCTGGTCCGTGCCGGACCAGGAGGACGTGGTCGTGCTCGGTCAGTTCCTCGTCCAGGCCCCGGACGTAACTCCGGGAGAAATTGCCCTCGATGCCCCGGTCGACGATGAGCACGACGATGCGTGAGGACCCCTCACGCAGGGCACGGGCGATTCCGTGGGGGACGTACCCCAGTTCCCGGGCGGCCTCCACGACCCGTTCCCGGGTGGCGACGGAGATCGTCTGCCGTGCGTCGTCGTTCAGTACGAAGCTCACCGTCGCCCGTGACACACCGGACGCCTTGGCCACGTCGCTCAGTGTCACCCGGCCGGAACGGCCCATGCCGCCGCACTCCCTTCGCGTAGCAGGACCCAGGCTACGCGACGGGATCGTCGCGCCCGGGTCAGGCGAAGACGATGGTGTGGTTGCCGTCGCGGATCACACGGTCCTCCGCATGCCACAGGACGGCGCGGGAGAGTACCGCCCGTTCCACGTCGGCGCCGCGGCGGGTGAGGTCACTCGCGGTGTGGGCGTGGGTGACGCGGACGACGTCCTGTTCGATGATCGGGCCCTCGTCGAGTTTCTCGGTGACGTAGTGGGCGGTGGCGCCGACCAGTTTCACACCGCGCTCCTTGGCCTTCGCGTAGGGCCCGGCGCCGATGAAGGCGGGCAGGAAGGAGTGGTGGATGTTGATGATCGGGACACCGACCCGGTCGATGAAGTCCGCCGACAGGATCTGCATGTAGCGGGCGAGGACGACGAAGTCGACGTTGCCCTGGAGCAGCCGGAGGTGTTCCGCCTCCGCGGCCGCCTTGTCGGCTCCCTGGCAGGGGACATGGAAGAAGGGGACACCGAACGCGCGTACCTCGTCGGCCACATCGGGGTGATTGGAGATCACCATGGAGACGGTCACGGGGAGTTGGCCCTGCCGGTGACGCCACAGCAGGTCGAGTAGGCAGTGGTCGGACTTGGAGGCGAAGATCGCGAGTCGTTTCGGCGTGGAGAGGTCACGGAGCGTGTAACGGAGCCCGAAACCGTCGACGAGGTTCCGGTCCAGGTCGGCCCGCAGGGCGGGCAGCGCGGCCCGGAGGCCTTCCAGGCCGAACACGGTCCGCTGGAAGAACGCGCCACCCTGCGGATCGTCCGAGTACTGGTCGAGGGAGACGATGTTCGCGCCGTGGCCGCTGAGGACCGACGTCACGGCGGCGACGATGCCGGTGGCGTCGGCGCCCTGCACGACGAGTGAGGCCTGCGGGCCGGGCGGACCGCTGCGGACGGCGCGTGCCGGGGTGTCCTGGGCGAGGGTCATGCGAGGCTCTCCTTCCGGAAGCGGGCGGCCCATTCGGAGGTGGCCCCGAGCCCGCCGAACGTATAGAAGTGGATTTTCAACTCGCCGTGCCGACCCGGGTCGTGGGCCGCCGCGAGGGCGTGCAGGAAGCGGTCCGGTCCCGCCGTGCCCATGAGGTTGGTCAGGGAGAGGCCGTACTTCTTCACGACGGAGGCGCTGGTGCCGACGCCGAAGCGGGCCGCGTACGCCAGGAGCCGGCGTACTCCGGCGGGGCCGGGCACGCCGATCCGGATCGGAAGCCCGACTCCCCGGCGGCGGACCTCCGCCACCCAGGCGAGCGCGGTCCCGGCGTCGAAGCCGAACTGGGTGATGACACCGGCCTCCAGCGGCTGGGCGGCGAGTGCGGCGTGCTTGTCCCGGAGCGCGGACCACAGGGCGGGGCCGTCGATCGCGGGGTGGCCCTCCGGGTAGCCGGCGATGCCTACGTGCCGGACTCCGTACTCCCGCAGCAGCCCCGTGTCGATCAGGGACAGCGCGTCGGCGTACGGCCCCTCGGGGTGGGCCGGGTCGCCGCCGACCAGGAACACGTTGTCGGCGGTACCGTCGGCGCGCAGTCCGGCGAGGAACCGCTCGAAGTCGTCGCGGGAACCGAGCCGGCGGGCGGATATGTGCGGTACGGGCACGAAGCCGAGGCGCTTGACCGCCCGGGCGGCGTCCAGGCGCTGCCGGAGGTCCTCGTTGCCGAGGAAGGTGACGTGGATGCGGGTGCCCCGCGGGATGGTGTCGTGGGCCTCCTCCAGCTTGGGAACGTCCTTCGCGGTCATCTCCAGGGAGTAGTCGTCCAGCAGTGAACTGCCGGTCGCTGTGCGTACCGTGCTCGCGGATCGCATCGTCGTCGTGTCCCTCGTTCTCCTTCTGGGCGGACCCGCGTCAGCGGTTGTGGCGGTACAGGGTGCGGGCGTGTTCGTTGAACGGGGACGGCCGGACCGTGGCGCGGATGCGGGGGAAGCCGAGGTCGGCCCCGGGATCGGTACCGGAACCGGGGTGCTCGCCCCAGACGACCGTCACCTCGGTGCCCGGCGCGGTGCGGTCGCGGTCGATCAGGGCCTGGGCCAGGACCGTGCCGACGGGGTCGATCGACGCGCTTTGCATCGTCATGCCGATCAGGCCGTTCGCGTCCTCGACCCGGTGCCGGGAGTAAGTGAGGACGAAGCCTGGGTCCTCGCCCCCGCCGATGACGGAACGGACGTCGTCGGGGTCCAGGACGAGGGTGACCTTGCCGCGCAGCGGCGCGTCCCTCGCCTTCAGCAGGGCTTCGCGGCCCACGAAGTCGTGGCCGAAGTGGATCATCTTCCCGTAACCGAGCTCGTACGGGGAAACGTAGTAGTCCTCGATGTCCTCCGAGTAGAAGCTGCCGCCCAGCGGACGCTTGCCCTCGATACCGAACAGGGGCAGCTGACGGCGGTATTCCAACAGCTCCGGATCGGTGTAGATGCCAGGCACCGGCGAGGGGATCCAGCCGCTCTCGACGCTCGGCGTGGTATAGGCGAGGGCTCCGACGCGGCGGAGCCCGAGCGGCTCACCCGCCTTCAGGAACGCCTCCTGCACATGCGCGGCGTGTTCCCAGGGGCCGATGAACTCGAAGCCGGCCTGACCGGCCATGCCGTGCCGCAGGGCACGGAAGGCACGCCCGTGGAGGGTGACCGGGGCGGAGTGGAAGAACCTGGTGGTCTCCGGCAGCGGTCCGCCGAAGGCACGTGCCGCCAGCTCGACGGCGAGCGGGCCCTGGATCTGGTACCGGAAGAGCTTCGGGCCGCCGCCACCCGGCCGGAAGGCGGAGGAGGGATCAGTGACGAAGCCGACGTCGTAGCCGCCCTTCTCGGCGTGGTACCGCACCCAGTGCTGCGCGGCGGGGATCCCGCTCAGCAAGTACCTGTTCCCAGCCTCCCGCAGCAGGATGCCGTCGGTGACGATGTGGCCGTGCCGGGTGACCGGGACGTACTGCTTGGCCTGGCCGATCGCGAACTTCTCGAAGTTGTTCACGCCGTGGTCGGCCAGCACCCGGGTGGCGTCCGGGCCTTCGATCCACATGTCGTACATGTGGTGCGAGAGGTCGAGCAGGGCGACGCCCTCGTGCCAGGCCGCCTGCTCCTGACGCCAGCCGGTGTACTCGGGCTCGACGACCTCCGGGGTCCACGGCTCGGCGTCCGGCTGCCACAGCAGCCCGATCGGTGATCCGGCCTCGTCGATGCCGTCCTGCAGGGAAGGGGTGGTCATGTACGGCTCCTCGCCGGGCGTTCGCCCCATCGCGCTAAATCGATTTAGCGGACGCTAGCAAGGCGGCTCCGGTCACACGAGGCGCCAGGAGCGGAACCTATGAGTGCGGACCGCGTACGCTACGCGCCGACCAGCCGTCGGCGCCGTACGGGCATCACGTCCTGAGCCTGGCGTCGCCGGCGCCCCGGCCTGCCGGACACCAGCTGTGGTGGTGAGCGGACGGCCGGGGCGCCCGGGCGCTATCCGAGGACGGTGCCGGGGTCGACGCCGGTCAGGTCACGGCTCGCGTCCCACAGCCGTGCCGCCACCGACCTGTCGGCGACGTGACTCCACACCGGTTCGGGACGGGGTTCGCCGCGCAGGCCGAAGACGCGTGGCCCCCACAGCAGACCGCCGTGCACGGACGGGTCGAGCACCGCACGGACGGCCGGCCACGCGCCGGCGTCCTTGCCCTGGACGAGGAGGGCCGCGGGCGCCCCGCCCAACCGGGCTCCGACACTTCGCGCATGGACCGCGGGCCGTGACGGGGTGAGGGAGTCCAGTGCGCCGCCGGGATGGGCCACCACGCTCGTCACCGAACTGCCGGCCGTCCGCAGCCGCCGGTCGAGTTCGACGCCGAAGGACATCTGTGCCAGCTTGGAGCGTCCGTAGGTGCGCTTGGGCCGGTAGTCCGCGCGGGACTGGAGGTCGTCCAGATCGAGCCGCTCGGACTTGGCCGCGAAGCTGCCCGTGGTCACCACGCGAGCCGCCGGTGCGGCCGAGAGCAACGGCATCAGCCACCTGGTCAGCGCGAAGTGACCGAGATGATTGGTGGCGAACATGAGTTCATGGCCGTCGGCCGTCTCCCGGCGCGGCGGATCGTCGAGCGCGACGCCGGCGTTGTGGACCACCGCGTCCAGCTGTCGCACGCCCAGTGCCGCCACCGAGGCCTTGAGCGAGGAGAGGTCGGCCAGGTCCAGCCGTACGGCCCGTACCCGCGCGTCGGGGACGTGCGCGCGTATCGACGCCATGGCGGCCTCGGCCTTCGCTGTGTCGCGGCTGCCGAGTACGACGGTGGCCCCGGTCGTCGACAGCTGTTCGGCGACGAAGTACCCGATCCCGGCGTTGCCGCCGGTGACCAGGAAGACACGTCCGTCGGCACGCGGCAGCCGGCGCACGTTCCAAGGCCGGCGGGTGGAGTTGGACGACATGAGCACGGGGCTCCCTTGCTGCGGAGACGGTGTGGACCAGGGCCGCGCCGGTGGGCGGCCCGGCGTCCACGGTTCCAGCGGGCACCGACAGACGGCCGACGGATCACCGACAGACCCGGCCCGCGACCGACATCCCGCCGACAGCCCGAAGTCCCGGGCTCCGGGGCTCCGTCCGGTCCCACCGCGCAGTGAGGCCGACGAGGTGTGCGCATGGTGTTGAATGCGACCTCATGAGCGCGAGTGGACGTGCGGCGAGCCGGACGGCGGTGCTCGTCTGTCAGGGGCGGGCGGCGGCGGACGGGACGACCGCCGCGGGGCGGTTCACGGATCCGGTGGCGGTACGGCTGCTGCGCGCCGCGGAGCGGGTGCCCGTGGACGAGGTGCGCGCGGGCAGCGTGCCGCAGGGCTGGCAGGCCCGGGTGGCGTACGAGAGTGTGCGGGCCTGCGCGGAGGTCGTCGTGCCGCGGACGATCGCGATCGACGAGGCGCTGCGCACTCACTCCACCGGTCAGCTCGTCATCCTGGGCGCCGGTCTGGACACCCGCGCGTGGCGGTTGCCCGGACTTGCGGGGACCGATGTGTGGGAGGTCGATCATCCGGCCTCACAGCAGGACAAGCGTGCCCGTCTCGCCGACGCCGTCCCCCTGCTCCGCGGCCCCGGGGAGGACGCCGCGGACAGCGTCGAGGCGGCGGCCGTCGCCCGGTCCCTGCGGTTCACGCCGGTCGACTTCGCCGTCGATGATCTCGGTGCGGCGCTGGCCGCGGCCGGGCACGACCCGTCGGCGCCGACCACCTGGCTGTGGGAGGGTGTCGTGCCGTACCTCACGCGTGACGAGGTACGGGCCACGGTGGCGGCGCTCGCCGCTCGGACAGCACCGGGCAGCACGCTCGTCGTCAACTACCAGGCCCCGTCGCCGCGGGCGACCGCAGGGCGCCGTCTCGCGCGCTTGCTCGGCAGTTCCGTGACGTCCGGTGAGCCGTGGCGCTCGTTGTGGAAGCCGCCCCGGATGGCGGCGCTGCTGGCCTCGTACGGACTGGAGGTGGTCTCGGACGACGATCTCCTCACGCTGGCGCACGCGTTGGGCGGCCCGGTGGAGCGGCGGTCGTCCCTGCGGTCCGGCCGCGTGGCCGTCGCGGAGAGCCGAAGGGGGTGAGTCCGTCGGCGCCGGCTAACGGGTTCACGACTCGGCGGGCGGCGGGCCGGGCCGCCGGGTGAAGCGCCGCAGCCCCCGTCGTGTGGGCTTGAGGGGCTTGTCCTCCGGAGCGACCGGGCCTTGGCCGACAGGCCCTCGGCCGACCGTCCCTTGGCCGGTCGGGACTTTGCCAGACGGACCTTTGCCGGTCGGGCCCTGGCCGGTCGGTGACTGGCCTGCGGGCAGGGCCGGTGGCGCGGCCGACGCGGTCGGTACGCGGTGTTGGAGCCGGGTCCGGACGGCCTGGGCCATGGCCTGGTGGGACGGATCCACCAGCAGTCCCGCCGCGGCCAAGTGCTCCCACATGTGCAGCAGTTCCTGCCCTCGGGTGACCACCTGGCCCTCGTCCCACAGCCGTTGCCAGGCCGCGGTGGCGCGGGCCACCTCAGGTGCCGCGCGGTTCAGGTCGGTACGGCAGCGGATGCGTGCGACGGTCAGCGCGAGGACCGTGGAGTGCATGTAGTCGCCGCGCAGGAAGGCGAGGTAGGCCTCGATCGCCCGGGCCTCGAGGGCGAGTTCGTCCTCCGCGCCCCTGCGCAGGGTGAGGTGCTCGCGCAGCGCGCCGGCGAGCACGAACGCGGCGTGCAGTTCCTGGCGCTGCGCGTGCTGGATGATGCGTTCGACGCGAGCCAGCGGCGGGAACGCCTCCTCCTCGGCCGCGGTGCGTTCGCGCCCGGGCGGCAGATCCTCCTCCTCGCCGATGGTCCGGCTGGAACCGTCGGGGTACACGCGCAGGCGTGCCACCTGCATCACCGTGCGGTCGATGACGGTGGCCGCGACCGGGGCTCCCAGGGTGCGGGCGAACATGGCGATGGCGTCCAGGATCGCCTCGTTGGGCTGTCGCATGCCGCCCATCTCCAGGAGATGTCCGTTGACCACCGTCGACCCGTCCTCGGCCACGTAGGCGTCGAGCCGTACCAGCGGCGGTGCGCTGAGCGCGGGGAGGTTCTGCGGCTCACGGGGTGTCAGCGAGTGGGTCATCCGCTCAGACTCCGGGTCGCACGACACCGAGGACGGGCATGGAGGCGGCCGGGGCGGTCGTGACCGTGCGGCCGGGCCGCGGGGCGTGGACGATCGTCCCGGCCCCGATGTACATGCCCACGTGCGTGGCGTCGTAGTAGATGATCAGGTCTCCGGGCCGCGCGGACGCCAGGCTGACCCTGGTCAGCCCCTGCCACTGGGCCTGCGAGGTCCGCGGTATGGGGTGGCCGGCCGCCGCCCAGGCCGCGGAGGTGAGTCCCGAGCAGTCGTACGACGAGGGCCCGACGGCGCCCCACACGTACGGTTTGCCGATCTGCGCCATCGCGAAGTCGACGGCCTTCGCGGCCGCGCCGCTCGCCTTGGCGGGGCCACCGCCCGAGCCGGTCGCCGTCGTGCCGCCGTCGTCGGAACCGGAGCCCTGCCATCTGGCCTCGGCTTCCCGCGCCTGGTCCTTCTCCAACTGGGCGAGCCGGCGGGTCTGTTCCTGCTTGAGTCCCGCCTCGATCCGCTCGGCCTGGGCGATCTTCTTCTCGATCTTGCGTTTTGCGTCGGCCTTGTCCGCCCGGCTGTTCCTCAGCTCCCGCAGCTTGTCGGCGGCGGCGTCGGTCTGCCGGGTCAGCTCGGCACGGACGGTCCGCTGGGTCTCGGAGACGTTGACCAGACCGCGCATCGCCTGGCGCGCCTGGGACGCCTCGTTCAGGGCTTCGTCGGGGTGATCGCCGAGCAGCAACTGGATGCCCGTGGAGTCGAGGTTGCCGCCGCGGTACTGCGTGCGGGCGGCGACTCCGGCGAGGTCGTGCAGATCGGACAGCCGCTGCTCGGTCCGGGTCAGGTCCCTGCGGAGGGAGGCCAGTCGGCTCTCCTGCCCGGCGGCCTTCTCGTCCGCGGTGTTGTACGCCTCGGTGGCCACCTCCGCCTCGCGGTAGAGGGCGTCGAGTTCGTCGTGGATCTGCTCTATCGACCTGTCTTCTCGCGGCTCGGGTGCGCCAGGTGTCGCGTAACTCGGGCCGGATAACAGGGTGATCGTGCAGAGGAGGGCCGCCAAGGTGGCTCGGCTCCACAGCCGTCCGCCGCTGGTCGACACGTTGATCAGCTCCATTTTTCAGGGGTCGCGTGCAGACGCCCGGACGGACGGCCTTCAAGTCCCGAACACATTACCTCCCCAGCAACGACGGCCCCTCGTACCCCACCACTGTTCACCGGCCCGTCGGCGACCCGTCCATGACGACGGCCACGGCGGGCGCGGACCGAGACGGTCCGCGCCCGCCGTGGAGCCGGGGGCCCGTGGTCAGTTGGTGTAGACGGCGGGGGAACCGCTGACGCCGGCGTCGACGACCGGCGCGTACGAGGCGGAGAAGTATCCGCTGGACGCGCAGAGGGCCGATCCGGACGCCTTGGCGAAGGCCTGGTTGGTGAAGGTCAGGCTGTTGGCGGTGTTGGAGCTCACCGCGGCCAGACTGGACGCCCGGTAGACGCAGTTGACGGTGCCCAGCAGTGTGGACAGGACCACCGTGGTCTGGATGGTGCTGCCCGAGGCCGGGGTCACCGTCACCGCGCCGCCCGAGGCCGCGGACGTCGTGTAGGGCAGGTTGTTGACGGTGACGCTCTGCACGCCGGTGACGCCGAGGACGTTGCTGGTGCAGCCGCTGAAGGTCTGGGAGGTCGCGGACTCGGTCGCGGTTCCGGGGGCGGCGGGGTTCGACGTGACCGTCGCGGACAGCGACGAGCTGGTGCAGGTGATGCCGGTGGAGCCGCCGCTGGTGGTGGCGAGGGTGGCCTTGGTACCGCTCGCCAGGGACGCGGTGAGCACGTCGCCCACGGCGACCGCGTTGCCGCCGGCGCTGCCGTAGGTGAGCACGGAGCCGGCCGCCGAGACGGAGCCGGCCGGGAGGAGAGCCAGGGCGGAGAGAGCGGCGGTGACGGTTAAGGCGGAGACACCGAATCTGCGCATGCGGGAGTCCTCTTTCGGGCGTGCGGGTGGGACGAGGAAGGGGCGGCCGTCCCGAACATGGGGAGGAACGGCGGCCCGGGCGTGGCGGCCCCGGGATGGCGGGGCCGCCGGACCGGTGCGCGGTGCTGGACTGATCCGGCGTCAGGGACGCCGGTGCACTTGTTGGCGCTGTGCGGGTGCGTGAAACTGACGGCTCCAGCGGGTCGTTCGCCGGGGGTCCGCACCTGAAGAAAACCTGTGAAGGTTGTAAACCTGACGAGTATTCAACGTCAAGGCACGCTGCGTGAGTTCGCGAGAAAGGGCACGAAATGGCAGCAGGCTCGCCGGTGTCACCTCCGCTGGTACTGCCCGGTACCCGTAAGGGACGCGACCCCGAGCGTTCGCTGCGCCGGGGTCCGCGCCGCACCTCGCCCGAGGCCGTCGCCGCCAACCAGCGGGACCGGTTGCTGGACGGGTTCGTCCGCACCGTCGCCCAGGTCGGTTACGCCCGTACCCGGGTCAGCGACATCTGCCAGGCGGCCGGCGTGACCAGGCCGGTCTTCTACGAGCTCTTCAAGGGCAAGGAGGACGCCTTCCTCGCCGCCCACCGGCACGGCACGTCCCAGGTCTTCGCGGCGATGGAGGAGGCCCGCGCCCGGGCCGCGGACTGGCCGGGACAGGTGCTCGCCGGACTCGGCACGCTGCTCGCGATCCTCGCCGAGGCGCCCGCGTTCGCGGCGATGGCGCTCGTGGAGATCGACGCGGTCGGCCCCGCCGGGCGCGAGGCCCGCGAACACCTGCTGACCCGCTTCCGGGACTACTTCACCGACCTGCCGGACCGGGACCTCCCTGTCCCCGAGGAGGAGTTGGTCGACACGGTGGTCGGTGGTGTGTACTCCTCGATCTACCGTCGCATAGCGGCCGACCGGACCGCCGAACTGCCCGCCCTGCTGCCCGCCCTGGCCTACTCCGTACTCGCCCCGTTCCTCGGCCCGGAGCGCGCCGCCGCCTGCCTGGCCGACCCGCTTCCCGCCACCAGCACCCTCCCGGCCTGCCTGAACCCGGAGCCGTGAGCCGCCCGTGCGGCGACCGGGGAACGGCTACCCGGCGGCGTGCCGGCCCCGGACGCCGGGTGCGTGCGCTGGAGGGTTTCAGCCGGGCCCACGGACGAGGGGCGACGCGGTCACGGGGCGACGTAGGCGTACACCCGGTCGACCAGGTGGACCCGCTGCCAACCCTTGGCGTAGTGCGGCGGCCTGCCGTCCTCGGAGGTGATGACGGCGACCGGCATCCGCCGCGCGGTCCTCACGAGGGCGGCGGCCGTGGTGTTCTCGTTGTGGCCGCCGGTGTCGGCGGAAGCGCATCCGGCGTAGAAGGCGATGGGAATCGCGGGTGCCGTCGGGTCGTTGCCGGTGAGCACGCAGGGCGCGCGTACACCGTGGTCGTGCAGTGCGGCGGCGACCTGCGACCAGCGGTGGTGGCCCGCGGTCGCACCGGCGACCGTCCGCTCCAGCACCACCGTCTGGACGGCCAGGTGCCCGGCCAGTCCGAGCGCCACCGCGGCGACCGCGAACGGCCGCAGACGGCCCCGCGGCGCGGTCGCCAGGAAGATCAGCGCCTCGGCCACCGGCAGGGCCAGCAGGGCGTAGGCGGGCAGCAGGAAGCGCGGGGCCGCGTAGCCGATCAGGAACAGGTAGGGGAAGGCCGCCGTGGCCGCGCAGGCGCAGAGGAGCGCGGTGGCGGCGGCGCGGCGCGCCCGGACGGCGAGCGCGAGCCCGAGCACCGCGAGGACGGGCAGCACGTACCACCACAGTGTCACGGCCGGGTGCGGCATCGCCCCCGTGCACGGACGGCACAGCGTCCGGCCGCCCAGGCTGCGCAGCTGGTCGGCCACGGCGTCGTGCCAGCCGAGACCGCCCTGGATGCGTGAGCCGTCGGAGAGTCGCCGGCCGAGGCCGCCGTACGACACGAACGCCTCGATCACCCATTCGGCGGCGCCCGCCGCCAGTCCGCCGACGAGTGCGACGAGCGGCCACACGTGTCTCCATGGGCGCACCGCGACCGCGGCCACCAGCAGGGGCAGACACACCCAGGCCGCGTCCGTCGGGCGCATCAGCGCCAGCAGTGCGGCACTGCCGGCGAGCCCCCAGAGCGGTCCGGGACGGCGGTCGCGGCCGGCCTGGGCCCGCAGGAAGCAGCCCACCGCCGCGAGGGCGGCGAGCGCGACCCAGAGGTTGGGCATGGCCTGCGGGCCGTAGTACAGCGTCACCCACAGCGAGGCGAACAGCGCTCCGCCCAGCGCGACCACTCGGGGCGCCAGCAGTCCGCGCCAGGCGCGGAGCGCCAGGAAGAGACCCGCGCCGGCCAGCACCGCGAGGTAGACCCGCAGCAGGGCCGTGGACGACGACCAGGCGGCGACCGGCGCCACCAGCAGGGAGGTGCCACGGGCCCGCGGCGCGCTGAAGAACGCGGCCGGGGCGTGTCCGCTGACCTGGCTGACGTACACGGTCTCGTCCCAGCCGAGCCCCATCCCCGGCCGTACGAGGACGAGTTGGGCCACGGTGAACGCGACTCCCACCGCGGCGAGCCACGCGTCCCCTCTCCGGTCCCACCGCGCGCCGTCGTGATCGTACGGCCGTACGGAACGGACGGACGTGTCGTACGAAGTCCCGGTCATGGACTCCCCCTGTCTACTACATGATGTAGAAAATCCCCACCCTACACGCCGTAGTGTCGACGGCGCGCCGGGAGCATCCGCCATGCTCGGCGGACCGGCCCCCTCAGTGCACGACGCCGCTCCGGCACGACGGGTTTCAGCCACGGTCCGACCGGTTTCCACTGGGCCGCACGGTGGGCCGGGACGGTCAGTGGGCTGACGGGGGTGGGGCGGACGGCATGCGGGCCGTCGTGATCGTCATCGGGGTGCCGGTGACCGCGATGAGGTAGGTCCGGGACCGCAGCGCGCGGAAGCCGCCCGGTGGCGTGACGACGTACTCGGCGCCGGCGTGCGGGCCGAGGGTGGCGGGGCCGTCCACGACGGTCCACCAGTCGGAGGCGCCCTGGCCGGTGCGGCTGGCGAAGTGCGGGGTGAGCCGGGTTCCCGTGGTGTTGACGGCGTGGACGTCGACAGCGGTGACACCGACGCGGGCGTGCCGGGTGACGACACGCACCGCGAGGGTCAGGCGCAGGGGTGGTGGGCAGGCGGCGGCCACCACGACGCACAGGAGGGCGGGGGTGAGCAGCGCCGCCCCCAGGGCGGCCTTGGCACGGCGTCCGGACAGCCAGCCGAGGCGCGGCTGCCAGGCGGCGGCGAACGCGGTGGCGGGGACGGTGGCCGCGGCGGCCAGCCACAGCGGGGTCATCGTCAGGAAGTAGCCGTCCTGCGAACGGGTGGAGAGGTAGAACACGGTCCACGGAAGGACGGTGAGGGCCGGCCCGAGCCGGCGGACGAACAGCACGGTGGCGCCCAGCAGGCCGAACAGGAACAGCGTGCTGCCGTAGGAGTAGTAGTCGAGGCGGCCGCTGCCGGCGGTGAAGTAGTAGGAGATGCCCATCAGGCCCTGGCCGTGCAGGATCGCCTTCTGGGTGAGCGGCAGCAGGATGCCGTGCAGCCAGCCGGCGGGGTCCTCGACGGCGAAGTACGCGTTGACGGCGGCCCAGGTGAGCGCGGCGGTGGCGGCGTAGCGGGCGGTGACCGCCAGGGCCTGCCGGCCGCCGAGTTCACCGCGCCGGACGGCGTACAGGCCGAGCAGCAGGAACGGGGTGAGGAACCAGGCGAGTTGCTGGGCCGCGCAGGCCGCGCCCAGACAGGCCGCCCGCAGCATGCCCCGGGAGCCGAGCGAGCCGCCCGCGCCGGTGTCCGGCCAGCGGACCACCACGGGGACCAGCAGGGCGAGGGCCGTGACGGCCGGATAGCCGTCGTAGGCGTACTGGGGCAGCAGGCCGAAGCCGAGGCAGACGGCCGTGGCCGCGGACCGCCACACGGCCGGGAGCAGGGTCCACAGCAGGACCGACGAGGCCAGCAGCGCCACCGTGGTCACCAGGGTGGCGGCCGCCGTCGAGTGGACGACGGCGTGCACCGGGGCGGCGAGCAGGGCGGTCAGCGGCGGATAGCCGTAGGTGTAGTCGGCGCCGCCGGACATGGTCTTGGTGATACCGACCCGGGCGGTGCCGAAGAGCCAGGGCCAGGCCTGGCCGTAGACCGGGTGGCCGCGCAGGATCTCGCTCGCGGCCTGGGCGGTCAGGACACCTTCGTCGCTGCCCGCGTGGTCGAGCAGGTAGCCGCAGGTCACCAGGGTCACGGCGGTCACCAGCACGAGGGCGTCCACCCGGATCAGGGAGCGCCGCTCGCGGACCGTCAGGGCGAGGACACCGCAGACCAGGATCGAGGCGTAGCAGGCGGAGATGACCGCGGCGACGGCCGGGGCGGACCCCATCGCGGTGGTCCAGGCGGCACGCGTACCGATGAACAGGCTGATCGTCGCCAGCAGCGTCATCCCGCGGTGGGTCTGGCGTGGTCCGGAACCGGTGGTGACGGAAGCCGCTGACGCCGTCACCCGGTCCGTCGTCCGCCGCCACCGCGTCCTGGTGGCGACGCCCGTGCCGACACCGTAGGCGTCGGCCATGACGCCCACCTCCCTTGCCTCCCGGTCCCATTCCGAACGGCAACTACATCATGTAGAGGTAGGCGTACGGTGAGAGCACCACAGGAACCGGGTTGCATTCCGGCAGCGCGCCGCGGGATCGACCCCAGGACCCGATTCCGTGAGGTCCGTCACAGCACATTCTGGACCTAGCCGTGCCGGATAGTAGAAGACACTCTGGCGACATAGGGGATTTGTACCGCTTGAGGCGCACGGGCGTCGCGCCCGGTCCCACGGCTTTCCACCCGCGAGTCACCTTCGTCTGCCCGTGCACGCGTGTACGGGTTCTGACGGGGCGACAGGACGGCCCGGAGGCCTCGGGAAACCGGACCGGTGCGTCCCACCCTCCTGGCAAGGGCCGTCCGGGCCTACTAAGCGAGTTAGTACCGGGGCCCTTTGCGCTCCTTGTGAAGGCGTCCTAAGAATGACGACCCGCACACGCCGCCGCAGCTCAGGAGCGGGTTACGCATGGGTAGACATCGTAGGAACACGCAATACCGGCGCATGGTGATCGCCGCCGCCGCCGTGGGCGCCGTGGGCATACCGTCCGCCGCCATGGCCTGTACCGACTGGCCCGGCAGCGGCGGATACCGCGGCGCCACGAACAGCGCGACCGAGGCCCCCCAGAACGAGCAGGACTGGTGGAACGAGGCGAACTGGGCCCGCCCCTGGAACGCCGACCAGACCGGCGAGCCCTCGGGGACCGCGTCGCCGACATGGACCGCGTCGCCGACGCAGCGCGTCACGAGGACCCCGCGTGCCGCCGCGAGCGCCGGGAGGACGACCGCGCCGAGGCCGAAGGCCACGGCACCTCGGCACACCGTACGGACCACCGTTCCCCGGCCGAGCGCCACCACCGCGCCGCCCAGCACCCCGAACACCACCGCCGCCGCTTCCGCCGCCCCCGCGCCGTCGAGCACCCCGAAGGCCACCGCCACGGCGTCCGGAGTCGTCGCCCGCATCGTGGAACTCGTCAACGCCGAGCGCGCCAAGGTCGGCTGTTCGGCACTGACCCCGAACGCGACCCTGTCCAAGGTGGCGCAGGCGCACAGCGACGACATGGCACTCCACCAGAACATGTCGCACACCGGGTCCGACGGCTCCTCACCCGGAGACCGGATCACGGGGGCCGGATACACCTGGAGCACCTACGGCGAGAACGTGGCCTACGGTTACCCCACCCCCGAGCAGGTCATGGCAGCCTGGATGGCCAGTCCCGGCCACAAGGCCAACATCCTCAACTGCGCGTTCAAGGAGATCGGCGTGGGTCTCGCACAGCCGGGCAGCTACTGGACCCAGGACTTCGGCACCGCCCGCTGATCGGCGGCGCGGGAGGGCACAGGCACCGTCAGATGCGCGAGGCTGTGTCCGCCCGCCGCCTCGGCCGGGACCGGGACCGCTGAACCGGTCCCGACCGCCGACCCAGGAGTTGCCGATGACCGCCGAGTCGCCGAAGGTCGTGGTCGTCGTGCCGACCTACAACGAGCGGGACAACCTGCCCGTCCTGGCCCGTCTGCTCGCGGACCTGCCGGTGCCGGACCTGCACCTGCTCGTCGTCGACGACAACTCGCCCGACGGCACCGGCGAGGTCGCCGACGGACTCGCCGCCGAGGCACCGGGCACCGTCGGCGTGCTGCACCGCACCACCAAGGACGGACTCGGCCGCGCCTACCTGGCCGGAATGACCCGTGCCCTGGACGAGGGCGCCGACGTCGTGATCCAGATGGACGCCGACCTCTCGCATCCGCCCGCCGTGATCCCGGCCATGGTCGACACGCTGCTGACCACGGACACCGCCGTCGTCCTCGGCTCCCGCTACGTCACCGGCGGCTCGACCGCCGCCGACTGGCCCTGGCACCGCAAGGTTCTGTCCGCCTGGGCCAACGCCTACGTCAACGCGATCCTGCGCCTGCACGTGAAGGACGCCACCGCCGGATTCAAGGCATGGCGGTCCGGGACACTGCGGGCGATCGACCTGCCGTCGGTCCACAGCAACGGCTACTCCTTCCAGGTCGAGATGAACTACCGCACCGTCAAACGGGGGTTGACCATCCGCGAGGTGCCGATCCGGTTCGAGGAACGCACACGAGGGGCATCGAAGATGAGCCTCGCGGTGCAGCTCGAATCCGCCCTCACTCCGTGGAGACTGCGCTTCGGCAGGACGCGGCCCAGTTGAGACCCAGCCCCGAGGATCCTCGCGGCGGCGTGGGCTCGGGAAATCGTTTGGCGGACCGCGGCGGGCCCTGCTACCTTCACGGCGGCCGTGCGAGAGAACGAGGAGGTGGTACCCGTGAACGTTTCGACGTGGGTGCTCTCCTCCGGGGTCACGGTCGGGCGATAGGTCGTCCGGGAGCGCCGTTCAGCAGCACTCCCGAAAGGCACGACCATGGCCCTTCGCTTCACTTCCGAACAGCGCCTCGACGACGGTGTCCTCGAGCGCGAATTCACCCTCGACGAGATCCCCGGCATCCTGTGGACACCCGCGTCCGCACCCGCGCCGGAGCCGGCCCCACTGATCCTGCTCGGCCAGCCCCCACTCGGACTGCGCAAGATGTACCCCCGGCTGGTGGGGCGGGCCCGGCACGCCGCGGCGGACGGCTTCGCCACGGCCACCATCGAGCTCCCCGGCAGCGGTGACCGGCCCCGTTGGGACGCCATCGACCAGGCCCGCGCCGACCTGCGCCGCACGGTGGCAGCCGGCGAGCCGGTCAGCGACGAGATCATCGACGCCCTCGTCCTCCCGCTCGTGGACAAGGCGGTCCCGGAATGGCAGGCCGCCCTCGACGCCCTGCTGCCGCTGCCCGGGCTCGGCGGCCCGGTCGGCTACTCGGGCGGAGTCATCTCCGTCGGCGTACGACTGGCGGCGGTCGAGCCGCGCGTCGTGGCCGCCGGCCTCTTCGCCGGGAGTTTCGTGCCGCGCGCCATCCTCGAGCAGGCCCGCGAGGTCACCATTCCCCTGCACGTCCTGTTGCAGTGGGACGACGAGGTGAACGACCGTCAGGCGGCCCTGGACCTGTTCGACGCCTTCGGCTCCACGGAGAAGACCCTGCACGCCAACATGGGCGGGCACACCGGGGTCCCGCAGTCCGCGGGGGACGACGCGGCCCGGTTCTTCCGCCGGCACCTGAGGTGAGACCCGGCCGTCAGGCCACCGGCGGACGGTGAGGGTGCCGCAGGTCCCGCCGCTCCTCCTGCCGCGGCTCCCGGCGCTCCTCCGTTCTCCGGCCGCGGGCCCCTGCCGACCCGGCGGGGGCCCGCTGGGCCCGGCGGCCGTTCCCGCGCCGGCCGCCGTGTCAGGCCGGCTCGGCCGTGGACGCCAGGTCGAGGGCGATGTCCGTGATCATGTCCTCCTGCCCGCCCACCAGCCCCCGGCGGCCGACCTCCACGAGAATGGCCCGGGTGTCCACGCCGTGGCGTTCGGAGGCCTTCTCGGCGTGCCGCAGGAAACTGGAGTACACGCCCGCGTAGCCAAGGGTGAGGGTCTCGCGGTCCACTCGCACCTCGCGGTCCTGGAGCGGTCGTACGATGTCGTCGGCCGCGTCCATCAGCGGGAACAGGTCGCAGCCGTGCTCCCAGCCCATCAGGTCGGCGACAGGCAGTCGGCGCCGGTGCCGTGCGAGACCTCCTCGCCGTCGCGGCTGAGCGTCATGGTCACGGCGCGCAGGTCGACCGAGGTCAGCGGCACCGGGGTGGCGCCGAGGACGAACAGGCCGGACGAGGCGATGTCGGCGACGGTGTCGACCAGGCTGATGTCCCAGTCGGCGATCCGGCTGTCGACGATCTCCAGGGCGGGGAGGGCGAAGTCCACGGCCCGCAGTACGTCGACGACCGTCGTGTCGGGGTGCGGCAGGCCGGCCGCCAGCACGAGCGCGACCTCGGCCTCGATCTTGGGCTGGAGCAGCCGCCCGTGCGGCACCGTACTGCCGTCGGGGACCGCCATGTCGGCCAGCAGTGCCCCGAAGTCTCGCCGACGGGGTGCTCTCGGCGCCGCTGCCGCGGCTGACCCGCTACTCGGTGACCGACCCGGCCCGACTCCGCACGGCGCTCGAACAGGCCCAGGTGGCGGGTCTCGCCTACGAGGAGCAGGAGGCCGCCGAAGGAGTCAGCTGCATCGCGGCCCCGGTGTTCGGAGCAGCCGGCAAGGCGGTCGCGGCCCTGTCGGTGGCCGTACCCCGTGCCGGCTTCCACCCGGCCCGCCTGGCCCCGGCGGTGCGCACCGCCGCACTGGGCCTGTCCCGGACGCTGCGCGGCGGCGTCTGAACCGGGCACCGCCACGGGAGGTGACGGGGCGGTTGCCCGCGCCTGTCGCGTCCGGCGGGATCATCCGGTGCGCCGGATCCGTGTCACCTCGCCGTCCTCCGCAGGTGGTTGTCGCTCGGCGGTGCCGAGCGACAACCACCTGCGGCGACCGGGCGGCGGCAGCCCTTCAGCTCATGTCCCCGGCGGGGTGGGTCGCCGCGGCCGCCGGGACGTCCGTGCCATGGGCCGGCCGCACACGTATCCCGATCAGCACGAGGGCCAGCACCGCGGCCGCCAGCATGCCGATGCCGCCGATGAGGGCGCAGGTGTGCAGCGCTTCGGTGAAGCTCGCGCCGTAGGCCGACAGGGCCCGGCCGGTCGTCTCGGGAGTCTTCAGGTGCAGGAACGCACCCGCCTGGATGCCGACGTTCGACACCATGCCGTTCACCTGGCCCTGGTCGGCCGGGCTCAGACCGGACGCGGCGAGGTGTCCGGGCAGAGTGTCCAGGGTGCGGTTGGTGAGGACGACGCCGAAGACGGCGGGGCCGAGCGCGCTGCCGATCTGGCGCAGCGCGCTGTTGGACGCACCGGCCGAGCCCGCCAGCCGGTGCGGGACGCTGTTCATCGCGATGGTGGTGATGGGGGCGATGGCCAGCGCGATGCCTACGCCCAGGACACCGATCACCAGGGCGGCTTCACCGGTGCCGGTGGAGGCCTGGAAGAGGTTCACGCACAACGCGCCGACGCCGCCGAGGACGAGGCCCGTGACCAGCAGCAGTCCGGGTGACGTCCGGTTCATCAGACGGCCGACCAGCGGGCCCAGCACGACGGTGAACCCGTTGAGCGCGACCAGCCGCACTCCGATGTCCCACGTGGAGGCGTGGTGGACGAGCCCGAAGTACTCGCTCAGCGCGAAGACGAGACCGACCTGGGCGAACAGGGTGAGGGCCATCACGAGCGCGGCGCCCGAGAACGCCGAGGACCGGAACAGCCGCAGGTCCAGCATGGGGCACGGGGAGCGGAGTTCCACCAGGACGAAGGCCACCAGGCCGACGGCGGCGGCCGCGAACGCGATCACGACTTCGGCCGAACCCCAGCCGGCGCTGCCGCCCTCGATGACGCCGTACACGAGACCGGTGATGGCGACGATGGCGAGCAGCTGACCGGGGATGTCCAGGTGGCGTTCCCGCTCGGCGCGGGAGTCGGTCAGGACCACCGCCCCGGCCAGGACCGTGACCAGGCCGATGACCACGGAGGGCAGGAAGATCCAGCGCCAGCTCGCGTGTTCCACGATCACGCCGTTGATCAGCGGGCCGAGGGTGAGCCCGAGGCCGAGGGAGGCGGTCCACAGGGCGATCGCCGTGGCGCGCTTGCGGTGGTCGGGGCAGACGTGGCTGATCAGCGCGAGGGTGGAGGGCAGCAGGGCGGCGGTCCCGATGCCGGTGAGCGCCTGGCCCACGCAGACCTGGACGACGCCGCCTGCGGTCAGGCACACCAGGCAGCCGACGCAGGCCAGGGCCAGGCCGGCGAGCCAGGTCTTCTTGCGTCCGTACAGGTCGCCGATCATGCCGCAGGTCAGCAGCAGGGCGGCGGTGGGCAGGATGAACGCGTCGGTGATCCACTGGAGCCCGGCGGTGGAGGCGTCGAGCGCCTGCTGGATGACCGGCAGCGCGACCGAGACGCCGACGACCGGCAGGTAGGAGACGAACACTCCCAGACAGGCCAGCACGATGGTGGCCGTGGCGTGCCGCGTCCCGGAGCGTGGCGGTGCGGACGGTGACGGTACATGGATGGCCGACATGACACCTCGAATGAGTGGAGTACGGGGGCGACTTGACTGTCATGTCGATTCCGCGGTCCGCGCCGTGGCGCCGCGGGAATTCGGCTCGAATCTCCGTTGACATAAGCCGCTTCTGGTCAGGTGAACCGCTTCGGACGGTATACCGGCCGACCCCCTGTCGAGATGCCCTCGGACCTGCAACCTAAGGTGAACGACGGTGACCGTCGCACCCCTCGGCGGCGGCGCGCGGCGCCACGGCGGAGGCGACGAGAAGGAGCCGGGAAGCCCCGTACGCGGGCTTCCCGGCTCCTTCTCGCGGGCGGCGGGCGACGGCCGTCTAGACGACCGTGTCCGGCAGCGTGACACCCAGTTTCTCGGCGTGCAGCGTCAGCTCACCCCACACCTTCGCCGCCACCGGCACCCCCCGTTCACCGCGCTCCGCGGCCGTCGCGGCACTGCGCTCGCCCGGGTAGAACACCCCGTCCGAACCGCCGGCAGGCGGCAGCCCCTTGACGGTGCTCAGGGTCCTGTCGACGGCCGCGACGAAGGCGTCCGGGTCGCCGTAGGCTGCCGGGTCGACGGCGATGAGCAGGGCGTTCTGGCGGTGTTCACGGCCGGCCGGATCGTCCGAGTGGAAGGACGCGAGGATCGGCGCGCCGACCAGCACGCTGGTCAGCAGCTCGAAGGCGAGCGACATGCCGGAGCCCTTGGCACCGCCCAGCGGCAGCGGAATGACGGCCCGCGCCGGGTCGGTCGTCGGGGTGCCGTCCTCCGTGGCGGCCGCGCCCTCGGGCAGCGGGGTGCCGCTCGCCCTGGCCTGGCGGAGCTTGCCGAGGGCGATGGTGGCCGTGGCCATGTCGAGGAGCAGTGGTGCGTGATCGCGGGCCGGCACGGCGATGGCCAGCGGGCTGGTCGCGACCGCGGCGCCCTGGGCGCCGGTGTAGCCCATGTTGGGCATGCCGGCCACGAACCCGACGCCGATCAGGCCCTGTTCGGCGATCTTTGAGACGTAGTAGCCGATGGCGCCGGTGTGCACGGTGCGCCGTACGCCCACGGAGGCGATGCCGGCCGTCCGGGCTCGTCGTACCGCCTCGTCCGCCGCGACGCTCAGCGCCACCGGGCCGGGCGCGCGGTCGGCGTCCACCACAGCGGTGGCCGACGCGGTGGACTCGATCGTGACGTCGGCGGCGGCGTTGGCGACGCCCTTGGCCAGCAGGTCCAGGTACGCGGGGACGCGGGCGATGCCGTGGGAGTCGACACCGCGCAGCGCGGCCCAGACGAGGACGTCGGCGGTGGTACGGGCGTGCTCCGCGCCCAGACCGCCCTTCTCGAAGAGGGCGGCGGCGAAGGTGCGCAGGTTCGCTGCGGGCACCAGGACCTTGGGGGGTGTGTCGGGCATGGCGGCGGGGGCCTCCTGGGCTGAAG
This sequence comes from Streptomyces arenae, assembly GCF_022343545.1. Classification (NCBI taxonomy): domain Bacteria; kingdom Bacillati; phylum Actinomycetota; class Actinomycetes; order Kitasatosporales; family Streptomycetaceae; genus Streptomyces; species Streptomyces arenae. Next base: position 263,814 of record NZ_JAKQYH010000069.1, on the reverse strand, counting down.
CGCTCCGAAGGGGCGCTGGGCGGTGGCGATGTACGGCTTCCGGCGGAGCGGCCGGCGGGTGACGGGGACGCGGCGTGGTCAGCGGGTGACGAGGACGTCGACGACGGCCGTGGTGCCCTCGGTCATGGCCTTCAGGGCCCGCTGGAGGGCCGGCGCGAGTTCGTCAGCGGTGTCGACGGTCTCGGTGTGCATGCCGAACGGCTCGGCGAAGGCGGCGAGCCGGGGCAGGCGGCGCAGGTCGGTGCCCAGCCACTCCCCCGTCTCGGCGGCGGCACCGTCGGGATAGAACCTGCGGTGGTTGAGGTTCATCGACTTGTAGACACGGTTGTTGAACACCACGATCAGCAGCGGCAGTTCGTACGCCTTGGCGGCGTCGTACGACGGGATCACCGGGTTGTACGTGAACGCGCCGTCCCCGAACGTCAGCACCACCGGGCGTTCACGCGCGGCGAGTTTGACGCCGAGGGCGACGGCGATGCCCTGCCCGAGACCGCCCTGGACGTAGAAGTAGGAGTCCGGTCGGTCGGTGCGCAGGTGGCGTCTGACGACGCGGCTGTGGGTGATGGTCTCGTCGACGACGACCCCGTCCCGGCCGTCGAGGAGTTTGCGCAGGGTGGCGGCGACCAGCACCGGGTCGACGCCCGGCGAGCCGGGGGCCTCGCAGGCCTTGATCTCGGCACGGGCGAGCGCTCCGGTCTCCTCGGAGTACCGGTGGTGCTGGGCGGCGCGGCGCTCCGCGACGGCCGTCTCCTCCAGTCCCGTGGCCCGTCTGGTCAGCTGGCGCAGTGTGTTGACGGTGTTGCCCACCAAGTACGTGTCCGCGAACAGGACTTGGTAGACGACGTGCGGGCGCTGCGGCACCTCGTCGATGACGACGATCCTCGCCTTCGACGGCCGGCGGGAGGGCGGGTAGAAGGGTGCCCGGCAGTTCACGAGGAGGATCAGGTCGGCCGTGTCCAGCCACGGTCCGATGTCGCTGCCCGCGTGCAGGGGGTGGGTGCGCGGGAAGTTGCCGCACACCGCGGAGTCCGGTTCGACGACGGGGATGTGCCACGCCTCCGCGAAGGCGACCAGGGCCTCGAAGCCGCCCGCCTCGCGTCCCGCCGTTTCCGTGACGATCACGGGGTTGGCCGCTTCACGGATCAACTGCGCGACCAGGTCGACCTCTTCGGGTGAGCTGTGCGTGGAGCCGGGCTGGACGACGGGCTTGGCCTCGCGGCCGTCCCACTCCTCCAGCAGGATCTCCAGCGGGATGTTCAGGTAGGCCGGTCCGGCCGGCGCCCGCCAGGCCAGTTCCGCCGCCCGGGTGATCATGGCGGGCAGCGTGTGCACGCTGGCGGCCTCGGTCGACCACTTGGTGAAGGGCTGGGCGATGCCGTGCGGGCCGCCCACGATCGACAGGTTGCGGTACCACTGGCCGCCCGGGTCGTGGCCGGGCGCGTCGCCGTACGTCGTCGACTCCGAGGAGGCGACGACCATCGGCACGCCGGCCAGCAGCGCGCCGTGCACCGCCATCGAGCCCTGGAGCAGGCCCGGGGCCGCGTGCAGGAGTACGCCCTGCGGGCGGCGCCTGAGCAGCCCGTAGCCGGTGGCCATGCCGACGGCGACCGTCTCGTGGGTCAGGTCGAGGTAGCGCGGGGCGGGCGCGCCGTCGCGGTGGCGGCGGGCCAGCGCCTCCCACACGGGCGCCCACTCGGAGCCCGAGGAGCAGAACAGGTAGTCGGCGCCCGCGGCGTCGAAGGCCGACACGACGGCGTCGCCGCCGTCGGTTCCCGGGGTGTTGGTCATGACCGGTGTTCCCTCAGCCTTCGATCGGCCAGTTCAGGACCTCGGAGATACCCCGGCCCATGATCCATTCGAGTTCCTCGGGTGTGAAGTCCCAGTGCTTGGTGAACTGCTCGATCGTGTCGGTGTAGGTGATGCCGTGGCCGAGCAGCCGGGTGATGTCCGTGCCGTAGAAGCACCGCTGCGGGCCCATCTTGTCGACCATCTCGCGCACGTACTTCTGGATGTTGTTGTTCGGGAAGGGCTGCGTCGAGTAGCCGGGCAGCGCGGAGACCTTGACGTAGATGTTCGGGTGGACGGCGAGGTCCGCAGTTTCCTGCACCCAGTAGCCGATCGCGTCGTCCACGCAGCGGGCCATGATGCCCATGTGGTCGATGATGATCTTCAGTTGGGGGTGCTTGGCGGCGATCTCGCCGAGCTCCCGCTTCCAGATCGGTGCGTGGACCATCGTCGGGATGCCCAGTTCCTCGGCGATCGGCCAGTACCAGTCGTTGGTGCCGTCGATCATCCAGTTGCGGTCGATGGGCCGGTGGAAGGTGAGCCGGACGCCCTTGACGTGCGGGTTCTGTGCGAAGTCCTGGAGCATCGCCGTGCCCTCTTCGGGCTTGTTCTGCGGGATGCGGGCCATGATGCCGAAGCGGTCGGGGTGTGCCTCGCACGCCTCCAGGGCGTAGTCGATGCGGTCGCCCTCCCAGGACGGCGGCAGGATCAGCGCCCGGTTCACGCCGGCCTCGTCCATCAGCTCCAGGGCCTCCTCGTAGGAGAAGGGGTCCTCGCGGTGTCCGTTGAGGCGGATGCGCTCACGGGCGCCGGGGACCCAGGGGCGGTCCGGGGTCTCTTCCTTCCAGATGTGGATCTGGGTGTCGACGACGAACATGTCTCAACTCTTTCCGCAGCAGGGACGGTGGGGTGGTCTGCGGGCCACGCTAGGCGGGACGCGGGGTGTTGCGCAGGCTCTGGGAGCGCAACCACTTGTTGCACGGAAGTGCCGTGTGAGCTGGTGTTTCGACAGCACGTCAGGTGCCGGTGAACACGGCGTCGACGATGTGCTCGGCGATCGCCATGGAGGCCGTGGCGGCGGGCGAGGGCGCGTTGCGGACGGCGGTGACCCGGCCTTCGCGGTGGATGCGGAAGTCGTCGACGAGCGTTCCGTCGCGGTCCAGTGCCTGGGCGCGGACGCCCGCTCCGCCGCGTACGACGTCCTTGACGCCGACACCCGGCACGTACAGCCCGGCATCCTTCATGAAGGCCGTCGCGGACAGCGAGCCGCGGTACTCCTCGATGCCGGTGCGCCAGTGCTGTGCGGCCATCCGCCAGGCGCCCGGATAGCCGGCGAGGCCCAGCAGATCCCGGGGCGAGATGCTGGTGAGCCGGTAGCCCTCCCGGGCCAGGGCGAGGACGGCGTTCGGGCCGACCTCCACCGTGCCGTCCACGCGGGGGGTGAAGTGCACGCCCAGGAAGGGGTAGCGCGGATCGGGCACCGGGTACACGAGACCGCGTACGAGATGCGCCCTGTCCGGCCTGAGGAGCATGTACTCGCCCCGGAAGGGGATGATCCTCGGTTCCCGTCCGTAACCGGCCAGCCTCGCCACGGTGTCCGAGTGCAGGCCGGCGCAGAGGATCAGCCGGTCGACACGGACCCGGTCCCGGGCCGAGCCGACCTCGACGCCGTTCGGGACGCCGGTGATCGAGGTGACCGGGAAGCCGAGTCTGAGCTCGCCGCCCGCGGCCTCGATGTCCTGGGCGAACTCCCTTGCGACCGCCGGATAGTCGGTGATCGCGGTGCGCGGCGAGTGCAGTGCCGCGATACCTCCGGCGTTCGGCTCGATCTCCTTGATCTCCTCCTTGGCGACCTTGCGGAGATCGGGCACGTGGTTGTTCCGGGCCCTCTCGTAGAGGTTCGCCATCCGGCCGAGTTCGTCCGGTCGCACGGCCGTCACCAGCTTGCCGATCTCGCGGTACGGCACCCCGCGTTCGCGGCAGTAGTCGCGGAGCAGGGCCACGCCCCGGACGCACAGGTCGGCCTTGAGGCTGCCGGGTGCGTAGTAGATGCCGGCGTGGACGACCCCCGAGTTGTGGCCGGTCTGGTGGACGGCCACCTCGTGTTCCTTCTCCAGGACCACGACCCGGGTGCCGGGGCGGCGCAGGGCGATCTCCCGGCCGGTGGCCAGGCCCACGATGCCGGCGCCGACGATGCCGATCGTCTCGTCAGCCACGGGTCCGCTCCGGGGCACCGATGTTGATCGCCACCGTCTTGACGCGGGTGGAGAAGCGGAGCACCTCGTCGCCCTGTTCCTTGTAGGCCGTGCCGGAGTCACGGAAGCCGCCGAAGGGCAGGTGGACGTCCCAGCCGGTGGTCGTGGTGTTGACGGCGACCTGGCCGCACTCGGCCTCGTCGGCGAAGCGGTACGCGCTCGCCAGGTCGCGGGTGAAGACGGCGGCGGCGAGGCCGAAGTCGGAGTCGTTGACCGCGTCGACGGCCTCGGCGAAGCCGGCGACCGCCCGGATGACGAGGACGGGACCGAAGACCTCCTCGCGCCAGATCGCCGTCTCGGGGATGACGTCGGCCAGCACGGTGGGCTGCACGTAGCAGCCGTGCGCCCGGTCGCCGCCGGTGTCCGCGGCGCCGCCGGTGAGGACGGTGGCGCCCTGCTCGACGGCCCGGTTCAGGTCGGCGAGGACCGAGTCGCGCTGCTTCGGGCTCGACAGCGGGCAGAGGGTGGTCGCGGGGTCGCTGCCAGGGCCGGTCGTCAACGCCTCGACCTCGCCGACCAGGAGGCGGGTGAACTCGTCGTACACCGACTGCTCGACGACGACGCGGCTGGTGGCGGTGCAGCGCTGCCCGGCCTGGCCGAAGGAGGCGGCGGCGACGGCCCGGGCGGCCGCCGGCAGATCGGCGTCCCCGAGGACCACCGAGGCGTTCTTGCCGCCGAGTTCGCCCTGGAAGCGGACGTTGCGGTCGGCGAGGCGGTGGCGGATGCGGCTGCCGACGGCGTTGGAGCCGGTGAAGGTGACGCCGGCGATGCGGGGGTCGTCGAGCAGGGCGCCCTCGATCTCCGCCGTACGCCCGGTGACGACGTTGAGGACGCCCGCGGGCAGTCCCGCGTCGTGCAGGGCGCGCGCGAGGTGCAGACCGGACAGCGGGGTCTCGGTGGCCGGTTTGAAGACGGCCGCGTTGCCGGCGGCGAGCAGCGGAGCCAGCTTGCGGGCCGGGGTGATCAACGGGTCGTTCCACGGGCTGATCACCAGGATCACGCCGATGGGCTCGCGCTGGGTGTGCGTACGGTGGTTCGGGCGTACGTCGTGCAGGAGGGTGCCGTAACCCCGGCGGGCCAGACCGGCGTAGTACTCCAGGAAGTCGGCGGCCTTCAGCGTCTCGCCGGTCGCCTCGGCCAGGGTCTTGCCGTTCTCGGCGGTGACGTCGGCGGCGATCTCCGCGGCCCGCGCCCGGATCAGCCGGGCCGCTTCGGTGAGGACGCGGGACCGCTCGAAGGGGCTGGTGCGCTTCCAGCCGGCGAAGCCGCGCTCGGCGTGGTCGTAGGCCCGGGTGACGTCCTTGGCGGCGAGGGCGGGGACACGGGCGACCGGGGTGCGGACGTCGGCGGGGTTCTGGACGTCGATCCATTCGCCGGTCGCGACCCACTCGCCGCCGGAGAGGGTGTCGAGGGTACGCATGGAGATCACTTCCTTGTTCGTCCGCGGAGCGGATCGTGCGGGCCGGATGCGACGACACACCATCCGGGGGCGCCGCCGCCAGGCCCGTGGCGGCAGGCATTGGTTGCGCCGCGTGCGGGTGGGCCGGCGGGTGATCCGTGCTGGAATCTGCTGGTCGGACCAGTTAAGAGGAGAGACAGATGGCCTACACGGTGGTCGCCCACTACCGCTGTGCACCCGCCGACTCGGCGACGGTGTGGGACGCGCTGCTGAGGGCACGGGCGAGTACGCGGGCGGAACCCGCCAACCTGATGTACGAGGTGCATGCCGTGGTGGGAGAGCCCGGAGGGTTCCTGCTGTACGAGCGGTACGTGGACCAGGCCGGCTTCGAGGCGCACAAGGCGGCCGAGCACTTCCAGGAGGTGATCGTGGGGGTGGTGTGGCCCCTGCTCGTGGAGCGCACGGTGACGTTCGCCGAAACGCTGGCCTAGAACTCGTTGCCCCAGCAGTAGCGGGCGATCGTCTCCACCAGGACGAGCTTCCTGTGCTGGTCCTCCGCGGAGAGCAGCGGCCTCGCCGCCACGTCCGCGAAGCCCCGGGACGGGGAGACGGCGCCGTCCTCCAGGTCCTTGACCTCGCTCACCGCGTCCACCCGGGTCAGCACCGCGTCGATGTCCTCGAGCTCGGGGGTGGTGGCGTCCACCACACCCAGGCAGAAGTCGCGGTCCTCCGGCAGCGCCTCGACCAGGGCCAGTTCGGCCGGGGTGCCCTGGTGGAAGGGGAGGATCCAGCGGTCGGCGCCGATCTCGTCGTAGAGCTTCCCGGCGCGTGCCCGGTCGACGGCGGCGGGGGCCGTCCAGCCGGGGGCCATGCCGATGCGCACGCCCTCGGGACGTTCTTCCAGGCGTACGGCCAGCGCGTCGACGGCCAGCGCGTCATCGAAGGACAGGGCTCCCTGGTCGGCCGGATCGGTGCCCAACTGGGCCAGCAGGAGCGGGTTGTTGAGCTGGATCAGGCGTACGCCTTGGGCGACCAGCAGTTCGATCCCGGCCCGGATGACGTGGGCCAGGGCCTCGCCCAGTTCCCGTGCCGAGGCCGGCCCGAGGCCTTCCTGGTAGGTGGTGGCCGCGAGGTAAGCCGGGGAAGGCAGCGAGGCCTTGGGGGCGATGACCGTCAGGTCGGCCAGCCGCGCGGTCCAGTCGGCGAGGAGCGGTCCGTCGGCCTTGGGGAGGGACTCGGCGACCCAGCGCGCCAGGCCTGCGGAGTCCACCTGGTCCGTGCGACGGAAGCCCGACACCGCGTCGAGGACCGCACCGCGGAAGTCCTCGCGGGGGAAGTCGCCGTCGGTGACGACGGTCGAGCGCAACCTGCGCTGGTAGGCGACCCCTTCGGTGACCGCGCGCGTCACCGACTCGGGGTCCCCGGTGGACAGGCCGGGGGGACGTACCAGGCTGCCGTGGTGGTCGATGCGGTAGTTGAACGTGTCCGCCATGGGTCACTCACCCTTTCCGGGGTTCCCGGCCGGCCGGCCCGCGACGCCCCAGGCGGCGAACTCCAGCTCGTAGCCGAGGGATTCGAGTACTTCGTCGGCGATCAGCTGGTCCTCGTCCGCGGTGCCGCCCGCGATGCCGAGGCCGCCGATGATCTCGCCGTCCTTCTTGATGGTGACGCTTCCCTCGGTGGCCATGATCGGCAGTGCGGCGCCGGGGAGCTGGGAGAGCTGGGAGAAGAAGACGGGCTGACTCTCCTGCCACTTCTTCAGCATCCTGCCCGGGCGTTGCATGACGGCCGCGGTGTAGGCCTTGGCGCGGGCGATGTCGGGGGTGAGCGGGCGGGCGCCGTCGGCTCGGCGGACCGCGACCGGGAAGCCGCCGGCGTCCACGACCGCGACGCTCACCGCCTTGCCGATGGCCCGGGCGCGCTGGTGGGCGGCGTCGATGATCTCCTCGGCGGCGTCCAGGGTGAGAGTGGTCATGCGGCTTCCTTCGGTGCGGTGAGGGTGGTGCGCAGGCGGGCGATCACCGCGTTGTACCTGTCGGGCGTCTCCCAGTACATGGAGTGCGGGGCGCCCTCGACGATCTCCAGGTGCGAGCCGGGCAGCAGTTCGTGGGCGCGGGTCACGGTCTCCGTGCTGAGCACCGCGTCCAGCTCGCCGGCCAGGAAGGCGACCTGCACGCCGGAGGCCGCGATGTCCTCCAGGGTGGGGCCGTCGGTGTCGAGGTTGCGCAGGTCCTGCATCCTGGCGACGTTGAAGGTGCCCATCTGCTGGAACAGGAAGGTGAGACCGGCGTGGCGGTCCTGGAACTCCTTGGTCAGCAGGCGGTCGATGACGGGCAGCTTGACGGCCTCGGCGCGGTCGGCGGCGGCCAATTCCCTGAGCTCGGGGTGGCTGATGCCGCCGAGGGAGTGACCGAGGACGACGGAGGAGACGCGCCCGGGGCGCGTCAGGCCGGCTCGGAGGGCGGCGACGGAGCCGATGGACTGGCCGACGAGCATCGCGTCGGTGAGGTCCTCCTGGTCGAGGACGGCGACGACGTCACCGGGAAAGTCCTGGCCGTCGAACTCGGGCATGGCCGAGTCGGACTTCCCGAAGCCGCGCAGGTCGACGGTGACGACCGTGAACCGGTCGCGCAGGGCCGCGACCTGCTGCCACCAGGCCGCGTGATGACCGCCGCTGCCGTGCACGAACAGGAGCACCGGACCGCTGCCGTGGCACTCGTAGTAGATGGCGGTGCCGTCGGAATCGGCAAAGGGCATGAGTGTGAACTCCCGTACGTTCGTGCTCAGTTGGGGCGGCGGCCGTGGAAGACGAGCTCGATCATGGTGTGGTCGGGGTCGTGGATGTAGCAGAACTTCGACTGGTTCTCGGGGCGTTCGATCGGCCGCGTGTGCCGGATGCCCAGCTCCTTCAGGTGGGCGAGGAACTCGTCCCAGTCGTCGACCTCGACGGCGAAGTGGTAGGGCGCCATGCGCTCCATCTCCTCGACCGGCGTGAAGTGGAGGTCGAAGTTGCCGCGGGTCATCAGCACCACGCGGGTGTTGGACTTCGGCATGATCCGCTTCATCCCGAAGACCTTGGTGTACCACTCGGCGGTGCGGTCGGGGTCGGTGGTGGGGAAGTTGACGTGGTGGATGTAGCGGGGTTCCGCGCTCATGGGTGGTTCCCTTCCAGGTGTACGGGGTTGGACAGCACGCCGATGCCGCTGATCTCGACGTCCACGGTGTCCCCGGGCTCGATCGGGCAGACGGACTCGGTGCCCATCCACAGCACGTCACCGGGGTGGACGGTGACGTGCTTGGTCATCTCGGCGAGGTGGTCGAAGGGGTCGAACACCATGTCCCCGGTGGGGAACCGGGCCCGCACCGCGCCGTTGACGCGCAGGGTGGTCGTCTGTGCGAGGGCGTCGACGTCGGTCTCGATCCAGGGGCCCATCGGCTTGAACGTGTCGCTGTTCTTGCTGCGCCAGAACGTGCGGTCCTGGTGCTGCCAGGTGCGGGCGCTGACGTCGTTGCCGATGGTCCAGCCGAACACCGCCGCGCGCGCCTCCGCGTAGGTGGCGTGCCGCAGGGTCCGGCCGATGACGGCGACGAGTTCCGGCTCGGCCTCGAAGCGGCCCTCGACCGCGACGGGTCTGACGATCGGCGAACCGTGCCCGGTCAGCGCGTTGTTGGCCCGGTAGCCGACCTCGGGCCGGGCCGGGGTCTCGGCACCGGCGTGCGCGATGTGCCGGGGGTAGTTCATGCCGACCGCGTAGAAGACGGAGGGCACGACGGGTGGCAGCCAGACGGCGGCCGACCGTGGCACCGTACCGGTCACGACCGGGTCGCCGTCGATCGGGGACGCCGACAGCAGCTCGATGTCCGCCTCCCCCACCCGCCCCCAGGCCGCCCGGCCGTCGACCGAGACCCGTGCGTACCTCATGGCACCAGCAGGTGGGAGACGCGCTTGGTGACCAGGTAGGCGTCCAGGGCCTCCGGGCCGCCCTCCCGGCCGTATCCGCTCTCCTTGACGCCTCCCGACGGGGCCTCGTGGACCGAGCCGCCACAGTGGTTGATGGACAGGATGCCCGCCTCCAGCTCGCCGGAGAGGCGCTCGGCGGTGGCGGAGGACCTGGTGAAGCCGTAGGCGGCCAGGCCGTACGGCAGCCCGTTCGCCGTGCTCAGTGCCTGGTCGAGGTCGGCGAACGGCACGATCGGCGCGATCGGTCCGAACGGCTCCTCGGACATCAGGTTCGCGTCCGCCGGTACGTCGGTCAGGACGGTCGGCGCGAAGAAGTAGCCGGGGCGGTCGATCCGTTCACCACCGGTGAGCACCTTGGCGCCGCGGCCCACGGCGTCGGCGGTCAGGCGGATCATCGCCCGGAGCCGGCGCTCGTTGGCCAGCGGACCCATGGTGGTGCCCGCGGCCAGCCCGTCGCCCACGACCACGGCCTCCGCGGCCGTCACGAAGGCGGCGGTGAAGTCCTCGACCAGGCTCTCGTGGACCAGGAACCGGCTCGGTGAGGTGCACACCTGTCCGGCGTTGACGAACTTCGCCTGCGCCGCGCGGCGGGCCGCCGAGGCGGGGTCGGCGTCCGCGCAGACGATCACCGGGGCGTGGCCGCCCAGCTCCATCAGCGACGGCTTCATGACCTTTCCGGCCTCGGCGGCCAGGAGCTTGCCGACCGGCACCGAGCCGGTGAAGGCGATCAGCCGGGTGACCGGGGAGGCGATCAGATGGGCGGAGACTTCCGCGGGTTCACCGAACACCAGGTTCAGCACACCTGCCGGCAGCCCCGCGTCCACGAAGCAGGCCACCAGGGCGGCCGCCGTCGCCGGGGTCTCCTCGGAGGCCTTGATGACGATGGAACAGCCCGCCGTCAGGGCGGCGGAGATCTTCCGCATGGGGCCGCCGGCCGGGAAGTTCCACGGGACGAACGCGGCGACCGGGCCGATCGGTTCGCGGCGCACGGAGAGCACGGTGCCAGGGGCCGACGGGACGAGACGGCCGTACGCGCGCCGGGCGTCCTCGATGTGCCAGCGCAGGGTGTCGGCGACCCGCCGGGCCTCCCCGGTGGCCTCGGCCAGGGGTTTGCCCTGCTCCCGGGTCATGATCCGGCCCACCTCGGCGGCGCGCTCCGTGAGCAGGTCGGCGGCGGTGTGCAGGATCTGGGTGCGGCGGGCGACGGAGGTGTCCCGCCAGGCTCGGAAGCCCTCGTCGGCGGCTTCGAGCGCCCGGTCCAGGTCCTCGGCGGTGGCCAGCGGTACGTGTCCGATCACCTCCTCGGTGGCCGGGTTCACGATCGGGGCGGTACGTCCGGTGCCGCCCTGGCACCACTCACCCGCTATGTACATACGGACGGCCGGACTGCCGTGGTCGGTGGTCATGATGGCGTGCCTCTCAGGCGGGGGTGTCCTGGTCGCGGTTGGTGCGCAGGGCCCAGATGTGGTGCGGCGGGGCCGTCTCGTGGACGCGGGTCTCGTAGCTGTCGTCGACCCGGTCCATGTCGGCGGCGTACTCGACGCGGCCGCCGCACGGTGCGTGCAGGAAGCGGAAGACGTTGGAGCCGATGGTGTGGCGGCCGAGCCGGCGCGCTTCCCGCCAGCCCTTGTCGATCATGTGGTTGCCGCCCTCGATCACGTCGTCGAAGCCGGGGACCTCGTAGGCGACGTGGTTGACGCCGGCCCTGTCGGGGCGGTGGCAGAGCAGCATGGTGTGCTGGTCCCGGTCGCCCGGGGCCTGCATGAAGACGCCCATCGGCTCGACCACGTCCGTGGGCCGGAAGCCGAGGAGGCCGGTGTAGAAGGCGACCGCCTGCTGCCTGCCGGGCTTGGGGATGTTCAGGGCGACATGGCACATGCGCAGCGGGCGGACCCGCCCCACGGCCGCCAGGGGGGTGTTCCAGCGGTCGACGTGACCCGGCGCGTTGGCGGGGCGTGGGGTGACGGGCGCCGGCCTGGGGCGGGCCAGGGTCAGGCCGACACCGAAGCCGGTCTCGTCGGCGGTGTGGTGGACGCCGTCGGCGGTTACGCGGACCTCACGGTCCTCGGCCACGGCGGCCACCAGCCGCTCCAGTTCGCCGGGGGTGTCGACGCCCCACACGACCTCGCGGAGGGTGGGGCCGGGCTCCACCGGGGGCGGCAGCCGCGAGTCGGGGAAGGCGTCGAGGTGAAGGGTCTGCCCGGTGAGCGTCTCGAAGACCGCGTGCTCGTCGGTCCGCTCGACCGGGAACAGCCCGAAGTCGTCGAAGAAGCGGACGTTCTCGTCGAGGTCGCCGATGCCGTAGGTGACCGATTCGATCCTCTGGATTCCCATGGGTTTCCTCTTTTCGCGGGTCGCCTGTGAGCGTAGATATCCGCAGGCCGCGGCCTCAATGGAGGGGCTCCGACGGAATACGCAATCGTTTCTTGCGCTTACCGGTCGATCGCGGGGTGACCCGTCAATGCCCGATCGCGGGAATGGGGTTGCGCGAGAACCATTCGGTGAGGAAGTCCAGGAAGACACTGATCTTGCGCGGGGTCTTCTGCCCGGGACCGTAGATCGCGTACAGCGGGCGGTCGGGCACCGTCAGTTCGGGCAGCAGCACCTGGAGCGCGCCGGAGACGAGGTCGTCGTAGGCCGGGCGCTGCGGCAGCAGCGCGAGGCCGCGGCCGTGCACGGCCGCCTTCTGCAGGGCGATGTACGAGTTCGAGGAGAAGGCGATGCTGCGGATCTTGTGCAGGGTGGAGGTGTGCCCGCTGCCGATCCGCCAGACCGGGTCGTTCACGTGCACGAGGCAGTCGTGGTCGGCGAGGTCGTTGGGGTGCGCGAGGGGGCCGTGCCGGTCGACGTACGCCTTCGACGCGCACAGCACGAACGGCAGTGAGGACACCTTCTTCAGGCGGACACTCGAATCACGCAGATCACGGGTGTGGAACGCGATGTCGAATCCACTGTCCAGGAAGTCGTAGGTGCGGTCGGACATACCGCCGAGTTCGAAACGCACCTGGATTTTCGGGTGCGCGGCGGAAAAGGCGGCGATCGCGTCGCCGAGGTCCAGGCTTCCTATCCATTTGGGGCAGATGATGCTGAGCGTGCCCTCGGCCCGGTCGTGCAGCTGCGCTATGCCGGCGTCCTCGGCCTCGATCTCGTCGAGGATCCGCGCGGCGAACTCCGCGTACCGCTGTCCGGGTTCGGTCAGGCTCACCGAGCGGGCGGTCCGGTGGACCAGACGCACGCCCACCTGGCGCTCCAGTTCGGCGACGTGCCGCGACACCAGCGAACCCGAGGAGCCCAGTTTCTTGGCGGCCCCGTTGAAGCTGCCCGTCTGCGCGACGGTGACGAAGCTGTGCATGAGGAGCAGGCGATCCATGTTTTCCTCCCCGGCGGCGCCACCGTCCCGACGGCGGCTCGCGGGACGTTTCGGCGACACGGCGGATGTGCGGCATCCATGTGATCCAAAGGAATGTTGGCAATATTGTCAATATCTTGACGCTCACCCCCGGCCGTGATCCTGACCAGGTCGGAGGCGTCACGGCCGCGGGTCGGAGACGGGGATCACCCGCCCGTATCCGCGGATGTCGGGGAACGGCGGCACCTTGTCCGCCTGCAGGTCCACCTGGAACGTGTTCAGGCACATGCCGAGCATGGTGAAGTTCCCCAGCGCTCCGATGGTGTCGACCAGGCCCTTGGCCCCGAAGTGGCCGAGCGCGTCGGCGAAGGTCTCGTCGGAGACGAAGTGGTCCTCCAGGATCTCCCGGCAGAACCGGTAGAAGGCCTGGTCCCGTTCGTCGTCGAACACCGCCTCGCGCTTCTCGGCGATCGCCTGCACGGCCGCTTCCGGGACCCCGGCCTCGATCGCCTGCCGCACATGCGCGTTCCAGGAGTACTGCGCGTCCCAGTTGCGGGCGGCCATGAGCAGACTCAGTTCGCGCAGGTGCTTCGGCAGACTGCAGTCGAAGCGGGCGAAGGCGCCGAGGGCCTCGGCCCGCTCGCACATGTCCGGGCTGTGCAGCCAGACCCGGAACGGACCGCGCACGGCACCGCGGCGGCCGGCGATGCGCGCGGCCAACTCCCGCTGCCTGGCGTCCATTTCCTCATCGGTCAGTACGGGGAGCCTCATCTCGCGGGCACCTGCCTCTTCCCTGTCGGCACGGCTCCGGAAGCCGTGCGCTGCCAGGGACCGTACCGCCGGGTCCGCCGGGCCCATCCCTCCCGGAGCGCAAGGTAAAGCTGCACGCCAGGGGGCAGTCAGGGGCCGCCAGGCGGCCTAACGTCGTGCGACGCGGCACCGGAATGCCGCGCGATCCGAAAGGAACCCCCCGGATGACCACGATCATCAAGGCCGCGTCCGTGCCCCTGCTCGACCGGGGCGGCTCCGTCGTGACGACACCGCTCGTCACGACACCGTCGGCGGGCGGGGAGAACCGGATCACGAGCGGCATGAGCGTGTATCCGGTCGGCTCCGGCGCGCCCCTGCACTCGCACAACTGCGACGAGCACGTCACTGTCCTCGACGGCGAGGCGGAGGTGGTGGTGGACGGCGAGGTGACGAGGCTGGAACGGTACGACACCACCTACATCCCCTCCCCCGTCCCCCACCTGTTCCGCAACGTCGGGGACCGGCCGCTGCGCATCCTGTGGGTGTACTCGTCCGGACACGTGACGCGGACGTTCACGGCGACCGGCAGGACCGTGGAACACCTGTCGCACGAGGACCAGATGGGCTGACGGAGGGCGGGCCGGGGAGAAGGGGCTTCCGGATCCGCTACCGGACCGCGCCTCCGGACCGCGGCTTCGGATTGCGGCTCCGGATCGTGCTTCCGGTCGCGGTTCCGGATCAGCGGGTGCCGGAAAGCCGGCTCGGCCGGTAGTCGGTGAAGGCGGCGCCGTCGAGGTCCAGTTGCTCCGCGCTGCGCTGGAGTTCGGCGGTGGTGGCGGAGTCGCCCCAGTGCCCGGTGTCCAGCCGGTGTTCGACGGCGTGCAGTCCGGCGACCACTTCCGCGGTGGTGAAGTTGCAGTGGCTCTGCCGTGCCACGTAGGCCTGCCTAAGGAGCGCGGAGTCGCCGGCCCGGCGCACCCGCCCGGCGAAGGCCGACTCCTGCTCGACGGGCACGAGTTGGTCGGCGGTGGTGTGGAGGTCGAGCAGCGGCACGGCCAGTGACTGGCCGGCCGTGGAGGTCCGCTTCAGATGAGCCACCGCGGCCGGGTCGGCCGAGATGTCCGCACCGCGGGTGAGCCGGTTCAGGTCCGTGCGCAGGTCGAGCCCGGCGTCCCGGTAGAGCGCCTCGACCTGCTTGGCGTGGCTGGACTTGTGCAGCAGACCGGCGTAGTCGACGCCCTCGTTCCAGGAGGTGTTGCCGCCGGCGGACTGCTCCACCGACCAGCGCGCCGGGACGATGAACCCGAGCAGGCCCTGGGCCAGCCAGGCGTACTGCTGCTGCTCCTGGCCCGCGAAGTCGTCGGACGCGGGCGGCTGTTGGCCCGGAGCCCAGTCGGTCAGGTTGAGGTAGGCGGCGGCCAGGGCGATCCGGGCGCGTCCGGCGGGGGTCTGCTGTGCCGTTTCCACGGCCTTGGTGAGCCGGTCGGCCAGGCCCGCACCGTCGGCCTGGCTGTCCAGGTTCACGAGCTCGCCGGCGTCGGCCGGGTCGAAGAACGTGGCCAGGGTGTACTCGGCGTCCAGCTGGTAGTTGTCCAGGTCCACGCCGCCCGCGACCAGGCCGCACAGGCCCAGTGAGCCGTCGACGCGGCCCGCGCCGTCGCGGGCGATCCGGGCGTTCACGAGACCGCCCATGGACTGGCCCACCGATATCACCCGGGTCGGCGTGCCGACCTGCCGGCGGAAGGCGGTGAGCGCCGCGAACTGGTCCCGCTCGGCCGAGTCGAGCGCCCACATCGAGCCGTTCGGGTCGTAGGAGGAGCCGACGAGGGCGTAGCCGGCGTCCAGCAGGGCCTGGCGTGCCGCTGCCGACGGGGCGTCTGCGGCGGTGGTCGGTCCGAAGCCGTGGCTGAACAGCAGCAGGCTGCCGTTCCACTGCGCGGGTGTGTCCGCGATCCAGGTGGCGCCGTCGGCCAGGGTCCCGGAGTAGTGGTCGCCGGCCGCGGCCCGAGCGCCGGTCGCGGGCCCGATCAGAGCGGTTGCGAGGGCGGTGGCACAGGCGACGGCGAGGGTCGTGAGACGGGGTCGGGACATGACGGCGGCTCCGCGAGTCGAGGGGGGACCGGGGGGGGTGCGCGAGCTGGACGAGCGCTGCGAATGTAGGGCTCTTTTTCAACTGCCGTCAATACAATGCCCAATATCGGCGGGTGTCATCCACCGCGGACCCGCCGCCGTCCCGCCGCGGGCGCATAGTGGAACCGGAGAGGGGGCTGCGGAGAAGCGGGTGAGCGCCTGTGACCACATCAGCGATCGACTACCACACGCTGTTCGCCGCCACTCCCAGCCCCTACCTGGTACTCGGCCCCGATCTCGTGATCCTCGACGTGAACGCGGCCTACTGCCGGGCGACCGGCCGCACCCGCGACGACCTCGTCGGGCAGTACGTCTTCG
Source organism: Streptomyces arenae (assembly GCF_022343545.1). Taxonomy (NCBI): domain Bacteria; kingdom Bacillati; phylum Actinomycetota; class Actinomycetes; order Kitasatosporales; family Streptomycetaceae; genus Streptomyces; species Streptomyces arenae. The sequence goes on along the minus strand of NZ_JAKQYH010000069.1, from coordinate 247,867 downwards.
ACGCGTTCCCCGACAACCCGGCGGACCCGAACGCCGACGGGGTGCAGAACCTCAGCGCCTCCCTGCACCGGGTGCTGCGCGCGAAGCAGCCGGACACCATGGCGGTGCAGAAGTACGACATCCCGGTGGCCGACCGCCCCGGAGAGTTCGAGGAACGCTGGTGGTCCCCGATCAACACCCCGGTGCTCGGGCCGGACAACCAGGTCGCGTGGATCATCCACCGGGTGGAGGACGTCACCGAGTTCGTGCTCTCCCACAGCGCCCGTGCCCGGCCCGGTCAGGCCCTGAGCGAACGCGAGACCATGGAGGCCGAACTCTACGCGCGCACCCGGGAACTCCAGCTCGTGATCGAGCAGCTGCGCAAGGCGCACGCCCGGGAGCGGAAGATCGCCGTCACCCTCCAAGAGGCGATGATGCAGTCCCCGGACCTGGAGCGGCACCCGGACATCGCGGTGCGCTACCTGCCCGCGGCCAAAGGGCTCAACGTCTGCGGCGACTGGTACGACGTCGTGGACCTGCCTGGCGACCGCTTCGCCGTCGCGGTGGGCGACGTCGTCGGCCACGGCCTGGAGGCCGCCGCCGCCATGGGCATGCTCCGCAGCGCGCTGTCCGCCGCGGTCCGCGCCCTGCACGAGCCGGCCAGCGCCATGGAGGCGCTGGGCCTGTACGCCCGGTCGGTGGAGGGCGCGTGCGCGACCACCGCCGTGAAGGCCGTCGTCGACCCCCACGGCCGGCACATCACCTACAGCAGTGCCGGTCACCCGCCACCGATCCTGTCCCGCCCCGACGGCACCTTCGTCCTGCTCGACCAGGCCACCGACCCACCCCTGGGAGCCCGTCCGAACCATGTCCCGCGACCCCAGGCCGCCGTGCCCTACTCCTCCGGCGACACCCTCGCCCTGTACACCGACGGGCTCATCGAACGCCGCGGCGAGGACATCGACATCGGCCTGCACCGCCTCACCACCACCCTCACCGAGAACTCCCGGCTCGGCCCCGACCACCTGGCCGACGTCCTGCTGTCCCGCCTGGGCGTCAGCGGCGGCGGCCATGACGACATCGCCTTGATCATCGTCCGCCTGTGACCACCTCGCCCGACGGGGGCTCGCACGCACGTGGATGCCCGGCCCGGGCGGGCCCCGCCCTCCGCTGATCCGGTCTATTCGGTGTCCGTCTGCATACGGCGTACGCGCTGCGCCCTCTCGTGCGCCTCCCGCTCGGCCTGGGCGAGGACCTCGGCGGCGGACCGGCTGAGTCTCTCCGCTTCCCGCTGGTCCTTCTCGGCTCGCCGGTACTCCTCCCGTGTCCCGCGCAGGTGCTCCTCGGCGGCGGACATCCGCTCGCGGGCCTGCTCCGTCCGCTCACGCGCCCGCCGCAGCCCGGCATCGGCTTCCGCCTGCCGTGCGCGCTCCTCGTTCAGGTGCCGTTCGGCGGCCTCGGCGGCCTCCCGTGCGCGGGCCAGCCGTTCCTGACGGGCTCGGCGCCGTTCGGCGAGTTCGTCCTTCGCCGCCCGCGCCCCCGTCGCGGGGGCCGGCCGGCTCCGGGCGGGCGGCCGCTCGGCGGGCGGTGTGGTGCCGGGACGGAAGTCCGACGGCGGGGTGAGGGCGGTGGCCAGCCGGCCGCCCGCCCACTCGTCGGCCGCGTCATGGTCGGCGAGCACCGCGCGCAGGGTCGCTTCGAGGTCCTGCTGGACCGGGTCCGAGAGCCGGTGCCCGGCCTCATGGGCGAGTTGCACGGCCTGCCGCGACAGGGCGGACACGATCCGGCGGCGCTGTGCGGAGAGATCCCTGAGACCATCGGCGTCCAGGGTCCGGTAGGCCTCGCGCAGCGCCTGCCCCAGTTCCAGGAACTGCCGGCTCTCCTCCGGCAGAGAGCGCAGCAGGAGGTTCGCCGCCCAGGCCGCGAGGGTGGGACGGCGGGCGGCGTGGATCCGGCGGGCGTCCTCCGCCCGGCCGTCCGCCTTCGCGGCGGCGGCCAGCGTCTCCCGACGGGCGACGAAGTCGGACGGAGGCGTGGTGTACAGGTCGTCGAGGGCGGTCTCCACGTCGCCCCCCGCGCCGTCCTGCCGGTTCTTGCGCGCGTTCAGTTCGCCCACACCTCCGGTCACCCCGCCGCGGGGGACGGGCGGACGACGGCGCGGTGCTCGGACACGGCACCAGCCTCACGTACACCCCGCCGCCTCGCATCCCGGCCGAGGCGAGTTCCGCACGGCGCCCCGGCCAGCCGGAAGCGGCGCCGCCCGCCAGGCCGAGGCCGATCAGGGCGAGCTGGGCGGACGGGGCGGACCGGGTGGGCCGGAGGGACCGGTCGAATAGGGCAGACCGGGCGGACCGGCGATGCTGCGGTCGCTCGCCGGCCACCCCTGGCTGATGGAACCCGAGGGCACGGCCGCCCGGCGCTGGGCATGACGCTGTGCCGCAACGTCGGCTTCGAACCCGACGTACGGTTCGAGACCACCGACCTCCTGCTCCACCAGCGCCTCGTCGAGGAGAACCACGCGGCGGCCTTTCTGCCCGGCCTCGTCCGGAGCGACCGGCCTCCGGGCGTCACCCTGCACCAGCTCCCCCGCGGCCGGCGCGCCCGCCGCGTCTTCACCGTGGTACGCCACGGCCGCAGCCGGCACCCGGCCGTCCAGGCCTGCCGGCACGCCCTCCGGCACGCGGTCGCCCTCCGCTCCGGCACGCGACGGCCCCCGTCGAACGCACCGCCCTGACCACGGCCCACCGCCGGGCGGACGCCGCCGAGGGGGCCGAGCAGCGGCCGGCGTGGCCCTTCGGCGGAAAACATCCGCCGTCGCCGCGCGAATGCCGTAGGGTGGTGTCACCGACGCGGGGTGGAGCAGCTCGGTAGCTCGCTGGGCTCATAACCCAGAGGTCGCGTGGTTCAAATCCCGCCCCCGCTACGACAGTCCGGCCCCTCCGCGTCCCGCGGAGGGGCCGGGGGCGTTCACGGCGCGCGGCCCCGGAGCCGTGGTGGCCACGGTTGTTGTCACGGTGGTTGTCACGGGTCGCGGGCCCCGTCCTTGGCCTCGCCGCGCGGGGCGCCTGGCCGGCCGCGCGGTCGTAAACCCGTCGACAGCACCCGGCGTCGCCCGGCAGAGTGGCCGCCCGTGACGACCAGTGAACTGTGGACCAGGGCGACCGCCGACCGCTACGACGCCGAGGAGACCGTGATGTCCTCGGCCGCCGTCCTCGGGCCGACCGTCGCCTTCCTCGCCGAACTCGCCGGTGACGGCCGGGCACTGGAGTTCGCCATCGGGACCGGCCGCGTGGGCGTCCCTCTCCGGGAGCGCGGCGTGCCGGTGGTGGGCATCGAACTGTCCGAGCACATGACGGCGGTGCTGCGGGGCAAGGCCGACGAGAGCACGCTCCCGGTGGTCATCGGGGACATGGCCACCACCGTGGTGCCCGGTGGGTTCAGCCTGGTCTATCTCGTCTACAACACCATCTCCAACCTGCTCACGCAGGACGAGCAGGTCGAGTGCTTCCGTAACGCCGCACGTCATCTGGAGCCCGGCGGCCGGTTCGTCATCGAGCTGGGCGTGCCACCGCTGCGGTTCCTGCCGCCCGGACAGGTGGCGGTGCCCTTCGACGTCTCCGAACGGCATCTCGGCTTCGACACCTTCGACCTCGTCGAGCAGGTTCTGGTCTCGCACCACTTCACCCGCGACGGAGACGACGGCCGATACCGGCGAGGCAACTCCCGGCACCGGTACGCCTGGCCGGCGGAACTCGACCTGATGGCACGGATCGCCGGGCTGGAGCTGGAGCGCCGCGTCGCGGACTGGGACGGGACGCCGTTCACCCAGGACTCCCCGAAGCACATCTCCGTGTGGCGCAAGCCGGTCTGAGACCGGCCGCCGGGGCGCCGCGGTGCCCCTCCGCTCAGCCTAGGCCGAGGCGGCTGAGGGCGGTGGTCCAGTCGGTGACTATCGCGCGCTGCGCGGCGGCGAGGGTGACCTTGCCGGAGCAGACCGCGGTGTGCAGCTTCGTCTCCACCGGGTCCTTGCGGTTGTTCACCCCTGCGCCCTTCTTGTGGCCCGGGTCGGCCGGCTCCACCCACAGGTTGCGGTAGTCGTTGGGGTCGCCGCCGAGTTGCAGACTGATCAGGTGGTCGTACTCGGCGTCCCGCATGCTCCCCGTGAATCCGTAGGACGCGGCGTTCAGCTTCTTCTCCTTGCCCGTCACGTAGGCAGAGGGGCGTACCCCCGAGGTGTAGCCGCCCTTGCGGCAGATCGTCGACGCCAGGTTCGACTGGGTGACCGCCGGGGATGTCGCGCCCGGCGTGCACGTCGGGTCCTCCAACGGCTCACCCTTGTCGTACCGGTAGTGGCACGAACCGGCGGCCGGCTGCTGCTGTACCGCGTACTTCTTCTGCGGGCCGGCCCCCACCGCGATCGTCCGGTCCGTACCGCCCGACGCTTCGGCGGACCCGGTCCCGCCCGGGGACGGGGCAGCGCCCCCGAGCGAAGCGCCCTTGCAGCCTGCGACCAGCAGGCACGACAGCATCACGATCGAAACGGCACGGCGGGTGGACGGCATGACAGCCCCTCAAGGTCAGGCGACGGCTGAGCAGATGCTGCCCTACCCGGCCGGCGCCCTGACGGGCGGGGGGCGGACACACGTCTGGCGTACATCGCCCGGCAGGCCGGGGCAAGGGCGCACCGGCGTCACCGTGCGGGCGCCGGGGGGGTACGCCACTCGGCCGCCCCCCAGTGGGACGGCCGGGTTCCGCACGGTCGGGCCGGTGCGTCGTTACGGCTTCACGCGCACGATCTGCGGGTCGTGGTCGCTGGTCTGCGCGGCGAACTCGCTGTTGATGTGCACCACGTCGTAGTCGGCACCGTGCTTCAGGGCCGGGCTGACCAGGATGTGGTCCAGGACCTGCGAGTTGCCCTCGTAGACGTACGAGTACCGCTCCTTGACCGGCAGGGTGTTCACCAGGTCGGTGAGGATCCTGCCGTTCGCCGTGAGTGAGGTGACCGCGGGCGAGAACTGGTAGTCGTTCAGGTCGCCGAGGACGACCAGGCCGGCCTTCGGGTCCGCCTTCTCCAGCGACTCGACGAACTCCCGCTCCACCAGGGCCTGTCGGTTGCGCTGCGCCTCGGAGCCGCGCGCCGGCGGCTGGAAGCGGCTGTCGATCGCCTGGTCGCCGCCCTTGCTGTTGAAGTGGTTGGCGATGACGAAGAGCCTCTTGCCGCGGAAGGTGAACTCACCGACCAAGGGCTTGCGGGAGGAGGTCCACGCGTCGTCCGTCGGCGCGATGCGGCCCGGTGACGCGGTCAGGTGCGTGTCGGCGCCCGTGCCGGTCACGCCGACGGCCGTGGCGGAGTCGCCGCCCGGACGGTCGGTGAACTGCACCCGGCCGGGGTTGAACAGGAACGCCTGGCGAATGTTGCCGCCCGGCTGGCCGCCGTCCTTGTCGTTGACGGGGTCGATCTGCCGCCACTCGTAGCGCGGGCCGCCGGCCGCCACGATCGCGTCGACCAGCTTGCCCAGCGTCTTGTCGGCGGCGACCGTGCCGTCGTCGGTGGCGCCGCTGTTGTCCTGGATCTCCTCCAGGGCGACGATGTCGGGCGAACGCAGGTTCGTCACCAGGCCCTTGGCGAGCGCGTCGAACTTCGACTGCGCGTTCCCGGGCGCCAGGTTCTCCACGTTGTACGTGGCGACGCTCACCTGCGAGGTGCTCTGCTTCGCCGTCACCTCGGGCTCGAGGTCGCCGGTGCGGACGGTGCCGATGGCCCGGGCCTCGATCGCGTAGGTGCCGGCGAACTGGTTGTAGTCCAGCGGGCCCTCGGTGGTACCGGTCAGCGTGTCGCCCACGTTCGCCACGGGGAACGCCTGCTGGGCGGCCGGGATCAGCGACTGGACCATGAGACGGCCCGAGTTGGGCTCGTCGTAGCCCTTGTACAGGGTGCCGCCCCGCTTGGTGGGGTTCTGGTCCGGCCGGACCGTGACCCACATCTCCGAGTACGGGTCCGTCGCGCCGACCACCCGGCTGCCGCCGATGCGGACGTTCATGCCCTCCAGCGACTCGTAGGTGTCGAGGGCGTACTCGTCAGGACGCAGCGGCAGGTTCTCGATGCTCGCGCCGCCCGCCTGCGGGGCGAACTGCTCGGGCACCGACCGCTCGTCGAGGACCACCGGGGCCGGTACGGCGTTGCCGCCGGACACGACGGTCACCGTGGCCTTGGTCAGCTCGGTGACCGACTGTATGCCGGTGTCCTGGCCGCCCGGGTAGTACTCCTGGGCCGTGGCGTCGAGGGAGACGCTGTCGCCGGCCTTGACGGTGGGCGTGGTCGAACCGGTGAAGACGAAGACGCCCTCGCTGGTGCGCGGGTCCGCGTCGGGGTTCGGGTCCTGGACCCAGAAACCCTGCGAGGAGCCGTACGCGCGGACGCCGGTGACGATGCCGGTGACACCGGAGACCGTCTTGCCGTTGAGCGGCGAGAGGCGGGTGTCGCCCTGGATGTCGTGGATCTTCGCCGGGGTGGCCGGCGGGGTGGTGGGCGGCGGCGAACTCGGCGGGTCGGTCGGGGTGGTGCCGCCGCCGGTGTCCCCGGTGTTCTGCGGGGACGGGTCGCCCGCGGTGAAGTCCGCTGCGTTGTCGTCGGTGTCGGCGAGGGAGGCCGCGCGCGACACGGACGCGGTGTTGCTCGCGCCGGCCGCCGCGCCGTTGCCCTCGTGCACGACGGCGGTGCCGAAGCCGACCAGGTCCTTGACCCGCGAGTCGGCCTGGCAGTCGGCGGCGGTGAGGCAGGTCAGCGGGTCGCTGCCGGTGACCAGCGCGATGGCGCCGTTGGTGCCCGACATGTTGATGGAGCCGGTGGCGTCGGGCGTCGGCAGCGCCTTGGTGCCGCCGGTTCCCGCGGCCTCCTGGACCAGGTAGCGGCCGCCGCCGGCCAGCGAGCCGGTGAGCGGGGTGGACTGCCACTTGGAGGAGGAGGTCGGCGTGCCCGGCAGGTACTGCACGCTGTAGCCGCTCAGGTCCACCGAGCCGCTGCCCGCGTTGGCCAGCTCGACGAAGTCGTTGGTGTACGTGGCGCCCGAGTTGCCGCCGCCTCCGTAGACCTCGGCGATCAGGGCCTCGTGCGAGGCGGCCATGGCGTTGATGCTCAGACCGGCCGTGGCGAGTACGACGGCACCGGCGATGCCGTAGGGCAGGGCGCGCTTGCGTCTGGAGCGCTGCGGACGCGGCTCGGCGGCCTCGGATGAGAGGTGCGACACGGAGGGGTCTCCTTCATGCGGACGGCGTGGCTGGGTACGGGAGCGCACCGGGCCCGCCCGGGCGTACGACGCGGGCCAAGATACGCGCGTAGACAACGCCTGCGCAGCACTTGGGAGATGAACTCTGGGACACAAACGAAGGTCCCGTGTTCCGGTTCGGTCACGTGCTGTTCCCGTGTGTCCCGGCCCTGGGGTGCGGACACACGGGAACGTGCCGTCCCGACGCCTCAGCCCGGCAGCTTCCAGTTCTGCGCCGCCGTTCCGTTGCAGGTGTACAGCTGGAGCTGGGTGCCGTTCGTGGTCGAGGAGTTGGGGTCGTCCAGGCACAGCTTCGACTCGGGGTTGACCAGGGACCCGTTGGCTCCGGCGGTCCACTGCTGGGCGCCGGTGCCGTTGCAGGTCCACAGCTGGATCAGGGTGCCGTTGGTGGTCCCGCTGTGGTCGGCGTCGAGGCACTTGCCGAGGGACCGGACCGTTCCGTCAGCGGCGACGATCCAGTCCTGGGCGTACGTGTCGTCGCAGCCCCAGATCTGCACGTGGGTACCGTCGGAGGTGCCCGAAGAGGCGACGTCCGCGCACAGGGCGGAGCCCACCGCCGAGGCGAGCGCACCGATCCGCGGCGGGGCCGGCGCGGTGGTGTCCCCCGCGTACGAGGGCGGGGCCGCGGCGGCCGACGTCGCCCACGACGTGTTGGCGGCGGTGCCCAGCGCGAAGTCCAGGGTGCCGCCGGCCGTGATCGCCGTGGTGGGAGCGTAGGCGTTGTTCCACGCCGTGCCGTTCCACGCCGCGGACTGCACGTAGGGGGCGTTGTCGGCGGCACCGTTGCCGTTGACCGTCAGTGTCCTGCCCGAGGGAAGGGTGATGACGGCCTGGGTGAACAGCGGTGAGCCCAGGGCGAGATCGGAGGTGCCGGGTGTCTCGGGGAACATGCCGAGCGCCGACCAGACGTACCAGGCACTCATCGCGCCGAGGTCGTCGTTGCCGTCGGCCAGGCCGCCCGGGGTGTTCGACCAGATCTGGTCCTGGATCGCCCGGACCGTGCCCTGCGTCCTGTAGGGCTGTCCGGTGTAGTCGTACTCCCACGGCAGTTCGATGCTGGGTTCGTTGCCGACCCAGGCGTAGCCGTTGGCGCCGGTGTAGCTGCGCAGCACGGTGTCCAGGTAGTGGTTCATCGCGGTGTTGCCGCCCTTGGCGCGTGCCAGGCCGCCGATGTCGAAGGGAACCATCCCGGTGTAGATCCACGAGTCGGCCTCGACCATGTCGGTACCGCTGGTGGGGTCGAAGCCACCGGTCCACGCGCCGCTCGCGTTACGGGGTTCCACGAAACCGGAGGCCGGATTGAGGACGTTGCGCCAGTCCTGTGCGCGGTTGGCGTACGTCTTCTGGTCGGCGGTGTCGCCGAGCGCTCCCGCCATCGCGGAGAGCGCGAAGTCGGCCGTGTCGTACTCCAGGGTGGTCGCCACCGGGCCGTAGAAGTTGCAGCAGCCGTAACTGCCGTCGTGCGGCATGTATCCGGGTGAGTTGAGGTAGGCGAGGCCGGGGCGGTCGTTGTTGGCCGTGCTCGCCTGTCGGACCATGTCGGCCAGGGCGGTGGTGGCGTCGAAGTTCCGGGCGCCGAAGGCGTAGTAGTCGGCGAGTATGGCGTCCGCCGGGTCACCGACCATGACGTACGACTCGCCGTTGTTCTCCGACCACTTGGGGAAGATCCCGGTCTGCGCGTAGTCGTCGACCATCGACTGTGCGGTGTCGGAGGCGACCTGGGGAGCGACCAGGGCTTCGAGCTGTGCCTGCGAACGGTAGATGTCCCAGCCGGAGTAGTTCGCGTACACCGCGCTGTGGCCGGTGTCCACGGTGTGTGTCTTCCCGTCGAAGCCGTAGTACTGGCCGTTGCTGTCGCTGATCACGTTCGGGTGCAGCAGGGAATGGTAGAGCGCGGTGTAGAAGGTCCCCTGCTGGGCGGCCGTCCCGCCGGCGATCTGCACCTTGCCGAGCGCGCTGTTCCAGGCGTTCTGCGCGGCGGTGCGGGTCGCGTCGAAGTCCCAACCGGTGTTCTCCCCGGCCCGGTTGGCGACCGCGTTCGCGACCGACACGTAGGAGATCCCGACCTTGGCCTGTACGACCGGGTTGCTCGTGGTGTCGAAGGTGACGTACCCGTTGGAGGCGGCAGCGGCAGGGGTGGCGCCTGCCGCGGCGGACTTCGCGGCCGAGCCGCCCTGCGCGGCGAACGGCCGGTCGAAGACCATGTCGAAGTAGACGGTGTACGTGTTCCCGGCACCGCAGAAGTGGCCGCTGGTCACCTGCCCGCTCACCTCGGTGCTCGACACCTTGGTGAACTGCGTCGACGTGGCGCCGTTCTGACTGGCCGTCAACTTGAAGAGCAGGTTGGCCTGGCTGGTGGCGGGGAAGGTGAAGCGCGCCATGCCACTGCGTGTCGTGGTGGTCAGTTCCGTGGTCACCTGGTTGTCGAGGACGACCTTGTACGACCCGGCCGACGCCGACTCGCCGGCATGCGAGAAGCCGTCCGTCGCACCGGTGTTCACGGCCCCCACCGTGGGCAGCACCGGTATGTCACCGGCCGCGCCGCAACCGGGGCCGGCGATGTGGGTCAGGCTGAAACCGGTGATCGAGGAGTCGTTGTACTCGTAGCCCCCGCCGTCGGGGCGTGACGGGGTGTCCGGGCTCCACTGCACCATGCCGAACGGGACGTCGGCGCCCGGGAAGTCGTCGGCCTGGTTCGACGTGCCGACGAACGGGTTGACCAGGGCCGCCGGCGCGGTGACGAGCGCCGCCTTCCCGGCCGCCCAGGCCGGCGTGCACAGCCCGGCGGCGGCCAGCGCGGCGGCAGCGAGGAGACCGATCGCCATGGTTCCGGGAGGTCTCGACAGTCGTGTCATCACAGGGATTTCTCCTCCTGCTCGGGAGTGAGAGGCAGACAACGTTGTCTACAACTGGTGACAACGTTGTCCAGCCGTGGAGATCCGTGAGGAACCGCGAAGAGGGGAACCCTTCGGAAGCTAGCCATAAGGCAGGGACATGTCAACGACTGCCGTAACTGGCCCGTCTCGACCGGACGTCGAGCCGGGCCTGTCGCGGTCGGTTCAGGTCACTCGCAGGCGACGCCGTCGCCGTCCCGGTCGAGGTGCGAGGCGTATCCGGGATCGCCCCGGTAGAGCGGAGTGACCCCGGCGGCGCGGGCGGCGGTGCAGTTGGCGTAGTAGGCGCTGCCGCCGCCACTGCCACCGCTGCCGTCGTCGTCTGAGGCGACGGACCCTCCCCCACCCGAGTCGGCGGTGACGGTCACCCTGACCTTGACCGTCTTCGTCTCGGTGACGGTCGGCGCCGGTTCGGGTGCGGCGGTCTCCGTGGCGGTCGCCGTCGCCGTGACCGTGGCGGTCGCGGTGGGCAGCGGCTTGTCGTCGGCGACCGCCTTCTTGCCGTCGTCGCCACCGCCGCCCGCCGCGATGCCGACGACGAACGCCACGGCGACAGCGGGCAGTACGACTCTCTTCCGCGCCCACCTGGGTATGGGCCCGGTGGGTTGCGGCATGTTGTACGGGTTGGTCATCGTCCCCCCTGATTGCTGTAGGAACGACGACGGTAGTCGGCGCCTGGGGCACTGGAGCCGCTTTGGTGCAGGAGTCACCTGTTCGTGACGGCTGAGCACCCGCATGTCATGCGGTACCGCGGACAGCGGGCGGGTGAGGGACCACAGGGCGAAGCCCCGGGGCACTCGCCCCGGGGCTTCGACCAGGACACCGGTGCTTCATCCGTTCTGTGCTTCATCCGCAGGTCAGGGTCGGGACGCCCCAGTCGCCGTGGTCGTTGCCGTTGCCGTCGCCGGCGTCGCCGACCTTGAGGTCGACCACCTGGGCGCCGCTGACGTCGACGTCGACGGGCACCGCGGCCTGTTTGCCCCGGACCGTCGGCGTGGTCACCAGGGTCCTGCCGTCGGCGATGACGGAGAAGGTGACCGTGCCCGCGCCGTTCGTCTCGTCGTCCACGCCCACGTCGGCGGTCAGGCGTGAGCACTTCCCGGCGAGGTACAGCTGGACGTCGCTGACCGAGTTGGTGCCGAGGCCCTTGGCATAGCTCACCCCGGCGATGCTGAGGGGCCGGCCGTCCCCGGCCGCCTGTTCGCCGACGCTGCTGTCGCGCTCCACCGGGCCCCACCCGTTGGTGGCGGACAGGAACGGCAGGTCGCTCACCGCGCTCTTCCCGGCGGGCGGCGCCGGTGGGATGCCGCCGACGATGCGCTCGTCGGTCCCGGTGGCCGGTCGTCCGTGCTGCACGTAGTCCACCGTGGTGGTGAGTGCCGAGGCGGACGGCAGGGTGCCCGCCGGGGGCTGGACGTTCCAGGTGAAGGTGGCCGAGCCGCCGGGTCGTACCCGGTCGGCCGATGCGGGACTCGTGGCGTCGACGCGCCAGCCGTCGGGGGCGGCGAGGGAGGCCGTGAGACGGGTGGCGGACGCTCCGTTCTCGGGCACCCGCACCGTCGTGCGGGCCGTGAAGGACCGCGACGGCTGCGCGGTGTCGGGCGCGTCCAGGGTGACGTCGGCGCCGGGGCGCTTCGGCATCGCGTACGTACGGGCGTCGTAGCGCGGGCTGTCGTTCTGCGCGACGCGCAGGGAGGACGCGTAGCTGCCGTAGTCGGTGAGCGAGACCTCGCCGAGGCCGCCGGTGCTGCCGTCCAGGTTCCAGACGGCGATGGCGATGCTGTTGTGGCCGTTCGGGTTCAGGATCCCGTTGGGGATCGGGAAGGTGTGCTGCGGGCCCAGGTAGTCGACGTAGTTGCCGAGCTGCCAGCCGTTGACGAAGATCGTGGCGCGGTACTTGCGTGCCGCGTCGTCGGTGAACGTCAGCCCGACCGAGGTGTCCTGACCGTGTGGCAGATCCAGCTCGGCGTCGGTGCGGTACCAGGAGACTCCGGGACGGGTGTCGGTGTTCGGCAGCGTCACCTTGTTCCACTTGGCGTCCGGGTAGCCCGGCAGGGACCAGCCGGCCCGCTCGCCGTACAGGCCGCCCGTCGACAGCGGGCCGCGTACCGTGTCCTGGAGGTCCTCGCCGCCGCGTACGCCCTGCACGCGCCAGGTGACGGAGGTCAGCGGGGCGCCGACGAGGGAGGCGCTGGTCAGGCCGCGGGCCGTCTTGTTGCCGTTGGTCGAGTTGTAGTCCTCCTCGTGTCCCATGTTCACGGTGAGCACGGAGAGGACGTTGTCACCTTCGGACTTCAGGGCGCCCGCCGGGAAGGTGAGGTCGGCGCTGCCCGTGGTGGAGCTGCCCAGGAAGGTGCCGTTGAGCCAGGCCGAGAAGGCCTGCGCGTCGCCGCCGGAGTCGGAGACCAGGTGGATGCCGGTCTCCTTGCCGGTGGCGCGGAAGCGGCCGCGGTACCAGGTGTTGCCGGTGTGGAAGCCGTAGTCGTCGGCGTAGAGCACCGGCAGTGTGCCGGCGCCGGAGACGCTGTTGGTGGTCGTCCTGTCGGCCACCTGCCAGCTGGAGTCGTCGAAACCGGGGGCCGATTCGGGGGACTCCTCGGTGTGCTTCCAGTTCGTCAGCGCCGGGAGGCGGACCGCGGCGGCGACCGGGATCTGTCCGGTGCGGCTCGCGGTGCCGGTGGTCCGGGTGTGCACGGTCCGGCCGTTCCAGGTGACCCGGTCGGCGGCGGTGAACACCTCGACGTCCTTGTCGTCGGCGTTGTCGCCGGTGAGCGCCAGGGTGTGGCCGCCGTCCAGGCTGGTCGCGGTGCGCAGCAGGTGGGTGCCGCGGACGAGCACGGGTCCGGCCGACGTGTCCTGGCGCCAGAAGGTCTTCGCCGTGGCCTTGTCCGCGACGAGCAGGAGCAGCGGGCGCTTGCCGCCTCCGCTGACGCTGATCCGGGTCAGGCCCTTGTGCGTGTAGTTCAGGCGGAGGTCGCCGGTGGCCGGGTCCCAGGTGGTGGCGGCGGTGCCGTCGCTGGTGGTCACGGTGGGCTCGGAGGAGTAGCGCAGGACCGTCTCGCCGTCGCTGCCGGCGTCGCCGTAGAGCACGGCCACGTCCCGGTCGCCGATGGTCTCGCTGGTCATGATCTCCGAGGTCGAGTACTGCAACTGCGAGTCGCCGAGCCGGTAGTTCGCCACGATGACGTGTGAGTCGCGGCCGTCGAGGGTGATCGCGGTGCCAGGCTGCTGCGGGACGACCGGGTAGGTCGGTTTCGCGGTGTCGGCGGTGGGCACGTCGATGGCGTCGACGGCCACGTAGTTGTCCGTGGACGCCGAGCTGTGGCTGCCGGTGACGACGATCTTCAGGGTGTGCGCGCCGGGGGCCAGGCCGGTCTTCTGGAAGAGGACCGCCTGGCTCTCGGAGCCGGAGTCGTCGACCGTCGTCTGCCTGGTGCCGTCCAGGTAGACGTCGGCGTAGCCGTGGTTGTTCGTCTTCGAGCCGATCCAGCGGATCGCGGTGCCGTCGAAGGGGACGGTGAGCGAGTCACCGGCCTGCTTGGAGAAGGACTCGGTGTGCTTGTAGTCGCCGCCGGTGTAGCTGGTGTCGGCCACGTGCGACCACGAACCGCTGTACTGAAGCGTGGAGTCGGGGTCGTCCCAGGTGTAGGTGGTGTCCGCGGCGGGCTGGGCGTTGAAGTCCAGGGAGATGTGGGTCCTGTCGACGGCCGTCGAGGTGGAGTTCCCGTGCCGCAGAACGTGGAACTGCGTCTTCGTGTCGGGGTTCATCCGGGCGGTGTCGACGATCGCGGAGTCGTCCGGCGGGGTGGCCCTGATCGTCTCGGTCTTGGTCAGCGGGGCGACGGACTGGGTGAAGTACCCGATCAGCTTGTCCTCGTAGTACTTCGGGTCGAGCTGCCGGGTCTCGCGGATCGCGGCCCCGTAGTCGTACGACGTGTAGTTCTCGGGCATGCCGAGCCAGCCCCAGTTGGTGCCGCCGTAGGTCATGTAGAAGCTCTGCGCGGTGGCGCCGACGGCGATGTTCTGCTTGTAGAACACGTTGGCGAACTGGTCGTTGATCAGCTGGGCGCACTTGTCGTAGCCCGGTCCGCCCCAGGGGTCGAAGGCGCCGCCCTGGAACTCCGGTGAGTACAGGGGTTTTCCGGCGGGGTGGTCGTAGCTGATGTCGGGGACGCCGTTCCACTTCGTGGGGTTCGAGCAGTCGAAGCCCTGTGGGTAGGAGTCGGGACCGTCGACGTCCAGGGCGCCGGTGCCGGAGTTGAAGGTGCCGTTGTTGTTGCCGGTCAGCGGGACCGTGATGCCGTCGGCGCGGGCCTTGTCCTCCAGGTGCCGCATGTAGGAGCGGCCGGCGGCGGAGCCGTTGTAGTACTCGTTCTCGACCTGGTAGGCGATGACCGACCCGGTGCCGTTGGTGAGTTGGTGGCGGGCGATGATCCGGTCGATCTGGGTCAGCCACTCGTCCGCGTACTTCAGGAACCGGGGGTCGTCGCTGCGGTTGTCGCCGGCCTTGGTGGTCAGCCAGCCGGGCAGGCCGCCGCTGTCGACCTCGGCGTTGATGTACGGCGCCGGGCGGGCGATGACGTAGAGGCCGGCCTCCTGGGCCATGTCGAGCAGTTTGTCGACGTCTCGCACCCCGGTGAAGTCGTACACCCCCGGCTTCGGCGAGTGGTAGCCCCAGTCGAAGTACAGCGAGGTGGAGTTGAACCCGGCGGCCTTCATCTTCTGGAAGATGTCGCGCCACAGGTCCGGGCTCGGCAGCCGGAAGTAGTGGAACTCGCCGGACCAGAGGTAGGTGCGTCTGCCGTCGACGAGGAACGAGTACCCGTCGAGGCTCACGGTGTGCGGCTGCGGGCTGACCGCGGGCGCGGCGGCGGGAGTTGTCCCGCCGCCGTCCCGGGCGGCGGCGGGCCCCGTCATGCCCACGGCCAAAGCGATGGTCGCGGTGGTGGCGAGAGCCGCCCGCCGCCACCGGTGTCTGCCGGGTCTCTCGCCCGCTGAACGGATCCGACTACCCCACACTGCGGCCTCCATCCGCCTGAGCAATCAGGATCGAACAGACTCAGGCAAAGCCGAACAGTAAGGCGCCACAAGGCTCAACACAATGGGGCGGGAGAACACCGCTGCCGGAGATGTCAGCCAGGCTTTCCTCCGACGGCCGCCGTTCTTCACGCGGGCGTCCTCGGGCGGAGTTGGGGTGGCGGGCGGTGCCGGCAGGCCGGGAGGCACCGTGGGAGACGTATGCCAGGAGGGACATGTCCGCCACCGTGAAGAGGCCCGGACACACCGGACGCACCCGACCCAGCGGACTCGCGGAACTCGCCGGACGCACCCGGTCCATGGGTCTTGCGGGACTCGGTGTGCGGCGCGGAGCGGGACGCGGTCTTGCGCTGGGGACCGCCGTGGCGGTCCTCGCGTTCGCGGCACCGGCGACCGCCGACGCGGGCGCCGCGGGCGGCGCCGTTCCCGTGACCGCCGCTGCCGTTCCCGTGGCCGGTGCCGCTTCCGTGGCCGACGCACTCTCGTGGACCGTGCGGGACGTCGCACCCGGTGTCCAGGTTCGCACCGGAGTACTGAGCGACCCGGCCGCCGCCGGTGTCTGGACGGTCACCGTGCAGGCCCCGGCCGTCGACCGACTCACGGGTGCCGCCACCTGGGCGCCGCTCGCGGACCGGGCCTGGGCCGACGCCACCGCCGAGCGGCTGCGGGCCGCCGGTTTCGCGCCACGCCTGGAGCAGGTGACCTGGGACCGGTACGCCGACACGCCCCGCGGCACCATGGGATGGCAGGTCAGGGTCGGCCGGTACGCCACGCAGACGGCGGCCCGTACCCTCGGCTCCGCGGTGACCGCGGCCGGTTTCCGTACCGCGGTGGAATGGACGGGCTACGACGGACGGCAGCCCGCCGACGCGGAACGCGTCCACGTGGCCGTGCTCGACCCGGCCCGGCTGCGGGGCACGATCGAGGCCAGCGACGGCGGTGACACCGCCGACCGCGAGCGGACCTCCGTGGTCGCCGCCCGGCTGGGCTCCCTGGTGGGCGTCAACGGCGGTTTCTTCGTCACCTCCGACGCGGACGGCGTCCAGGGCACCTCGGCCGGACTGTCCGCGGTACACGGCGAACTGCAGTCCATGGCAGCCGGTTCACGCGCCGCGCTGATCCTCCAGGACGGCGGCCGGCGTGCCCGGATCGCCCGCCTGTCCACCACCGTCACCGTCCGCGCCGGCGCGGCGAGCCGTGCGGTGCAGGGCATCAACCGGGTGCCGGGCAAGGTGCGCAACTGCGGCCGTCCCGGCGCCGTACCCACCGCGCTCCCCCGCCAGGACGTCACCTGCGCCCTCGCCGACGACCTGGTGGAGTTCACCTCCGACTTCCGGGCCCCGCTGCCCACCGGGTCCGGTGTCCAGGTCGTCCTGGACCGGCACGGCGTGGTCGTCTCCGGCGGCGCCCGGGGCGGTTCCGTACCCGTCGGCGGCTCGGTCCTCCAGGGCACCGGGACGGCGGCTGCCTGGCTCACCGACCACGCCGGGACGGGCCGCCGGCTGGAGGTGCGGGAGGCCGTCCGGGACACCGCCACGGGGCGTCGGATCCGCCTCGGCGCCCACGACACCGTCGTCAGCGCGGCGCCCACCCTGGTCCGGGACGGGCGCGTCCACGTCGACGCGGCCACCGAAGGCACCCTGGACCCGCTCGACCTGTCTTTCGGGTTCGCCTGGTCCAACACGCGCCAACCGCGCACCCTGGCCGGAATCGACGGCCGGGGACGGCTCCTGCTGGTGACCGTCGACGGCCGGCAGCCCGGCGTCAGCGAGGGCCTCACGCTCGCCGAGGCCGCCGCGTTCATGCGCTCCCTGGGCGCCGTCGACGCGCTCAACCTCGACGGCGGCGGCTCGACCGCGATGGCCATCGAGGGCACCCTCGTCAACACACCGTCCGACGCGACCGGGGAACGCGCCGTCGGCGACACGGTCCAGGTCCTCCCGGCCACCGGCGTCGACGCCCACTGAGGACAGGTCGACACCGAGGAGCCCTCGCTCACACGGGCGCGGGGTTCTCCGCCGCGGCCGGCACCTCGGCGGGCCCCATCGTGCGCGACCAGTGCTACGCGGGCCTGGCCGTCGCCGCCGACGGGCCGCACGAACTGCTCGACAGCGCCGTACGGTTCACCGCCGAGACCCGGCGCCGCTGTCTGCGCCCCGACGGCCGGTGGCGCCGGGCCGAGGACGACGACGGCCCGGAGGCCGCGCTGCTCACTCCCCTGGCCCGCGGCTGCCCGCCCGCCGACGATCCGAGCGGCGCCATCACCCGGCGGTTCGTCGAGGAACGCCTGGGTGAGGACGGCTACCTCTACCGCTTCGTGCACGGGGACACCCCCCTGGGGAAGCGGAGGGGGCTTTCCTGCTCTGCGGGTTCACAATGGCGCTGGCCACCGACCGCATCGGTGACCGGGCCGGCGCGCTGCGCTGGTTCGAACGGACCGGGGCGGCCTGCGGGTCGGCCGGGCTGTTCGCGGAGGAGTACGACGTCCGTCAGCGTCAGCTGCGCGGCAACCTGCCCCAGGCGTTCGTCCACGCCCTGCTGCTGGAATGCGCGGTCCGCCTCGCCGACGCGGCCGCGCTTCCGTTCTGATCCGGGCAGTTGTCCTTAATCCCGCTGTTCGGGGTACTCGCGCGTGCATCGGACCGCCGGGCGTGACGGGCCCGGCGGTCAGCGGAACGGACAGGGACGGGAGGTGAGCTCCGTGTCGAGTACGCAGTCGCACCACGCCTCGGTGGGCCGGAGCGCGGACCGCGCCGGCCAGGAGCCGGTGGGCGAGTTGGTGCAGCGGGCCTCGCAGCAGCTGACCGAGCTGGTGCGCGGCGAACTGAGGCTGGCACAGGCGGAGATGAAGGAGAAGGGCAGGCGCTACGGCAAGGGCGGCGGCCTGTTCGGCGGAGCCGGCGTCGTCGGTTTTCTGATGCTCCAGGCGCTGGTGGCCAGCGTGATCGCCGCGCTCGCGCTGGTGCTGCCGGTGTGGGCGGCCGGGCTGGTCGTCACGGCGGTGCTCGGTGTGATCGGCGCGGTGCTGGCCATGAGCGGAAAACAGCAGGTCGGCCGGGCGGCGCCGCCCACGCCCGAGCAGACGGTCGAGAACGTGAAGGCCGACGTGGCCACGATCAAGGAGAGTGCACACCGATGACCAGGCCGCCGCACGACGAACCCACCGCCGGACCCGAGGAACTGCGTGAGCAGGTCGAGCGGACCCGTGCCGAACTCGGCGAGACCGTACAGGCGCTGGCGGCCAAGACCGATGTCAGGGCGCGCGCCCGGCAGAAGGGCGCCGAGGTGAGGGAGCAGGCCGCTGCGAAGGGCGGGCAGCTTAAGGAACAGGCCGCCGTGAAGGGCGGGCAGCTGAAGGAACAGGCCGCCGTGAAGGGCGGCCAGCTTAAGGAACAGGCCGCCGTCAAGGCCGGGGAACTGAAGGCCAGGGCGGCCCAGGCCGGTCGCGTCTGGCAGGACAGGGCGCCCGAGTCGGTGCGGCGGACGGCCGCGCAGGGGGCGCGACTGGCGCAGGGCGACCGCAAGGTACTGCTGGCGGTGGCGGGTGCGGCCGTCGTGGTGTGGGTGGCCTGCCGCCGTACGGAGGGATGAGCCGGGTGAAGGTTTCGAAGATCGCTTACAAGCCGGTGGGGCTGGCTCTCGGCATGGCCGGCGGGGCGGCCGCGGGAGCGCTGTTCAAACAGACGTGGAAGCTGCTCGGCCACGACGAGGACGCCCCGGACGCCACCGACGAGGACCGGTCCTGGCGCGAGGTGCTGCTCGCCGCGATGCTCCAGGGCGCGATCTTCGCCGTGGTGAAGGCAGCCGTCGACCGTGCGGGCGCCACCGGGATCCGCAACCTGACCGGGACCTGGCCCGGCTGACGCGCGGCACCCGCGCCGACGGCGAACGCCCCCGAACCCTGTGCGGGCCGGGGGCGTTCGGTGTGCTCGGGGTGACTTCCGGTCAGCCGCGCGGGCGTTCGAAGGTCAGCAGCAGGCCCTCCACGGCACCGGGACCGATGCGGCCCTTCACGTCGGCGGACGTGATGGCCTTGAGAGCCCAGCCGTCCTCGGCGTGCTTGTTGAGGACCTTCTCCAGCTTGTCGCTGTCCAGAGCGTCGCCGATCAGCGACTCCCGGAAGGTGACGACCTTGTATTCGTACGTGTAGGCGCTGCTCATGACTTCGGGGTCCTCCTGGCGGCCGGGCCGGGTCGGTGTGGAAGTGGCCAGGGCAAGACAATCATCCCGGGCGCCGCCGCGTACCGCTGGCCCCGGTTTTCCCGTCAGGGGCGGTCCACGCGGAAGTGGTAGCAGCCGTACTCGACGGCGCGCACGTGCACTTGGGCGGTCGTGGGGTCGGCGAAGGCTTCCGCCAGGGCGTGTTCGAGGGCCGCGTCGGCGTCGCCGGGCAGGTCCAGCATGCGCCCGCCCGTGATGTGTCCGCGGCTGTCGTAGCGGCGCAGGACGCGCAGGGCGCCGGGACGGGCCCAGGGATAGCCGGGGTCGTCGCCGGCCGGGCCGCCGCACTCCTCGGCGTGGATGAAGACGGGCCCCTGTTCGTCGTAGGCTCCCGGGTCGGCGGCCGTCCGCGCGGCCCAGCGGCGCAGCGGGGCGTACGAGACGAGGGCGATCCGCTCGCCCACGGTGCTGGAGCGCAGACAGCACCTCAGTGGTGCGTCGCCTTCCTCGTCCGTGAACGGGTGCGGCGGGCTCCCGGCGTCGTCGCGGATCCGGAGTTCCCCGAGGGCCGTCGGGGCGATGGGCTCGGCGTGGAAAGTGGTGGTCATGCCGTTCAGCCTGGCGCGGGGCGGTCCGGGGCGCTGGCGGGAACCGGACGTCGTCCTGCGTGCCGGCCCCGGACCGGTGTCACGGCCAGGGCTACTTGGCGTGGGGTGCGTCCTTGAGGCCGGCGGCCATGGACTTGGCGGCCGCGTCCAGGCCCGCGACGGCGGCCTTGGGCAGCGCTCCGGCCACCTTGGTGGCCAGGTCACGGGAGGGCACGGGGGCGGTTCCGTCCGCGTGGGCCGGGGCGGCGACGGCGAGGCCCGTCAGAGCGAGCGCGGTGGCGGTGATGATCCTCTTCATGTCCTGAGGAACGACCGTCTCCGCCGTGGGACACGCCCCCGCAGCGGGGAAGCTCGAAGCACGCCGGGGGCCGGGTCTCCGCTGCCGTCGGTTTCCGGCGTCCGCCGGGACTTGCCCGGGCCGGGGCGTGGCGCATGCTGGTAGGCACACGTCAGGAGCAGGGAGGTGCGGGGATGCGGTGGTGGGCCGGCGGGTACGCGATCGCCGCGGTGCTGGTGCTGGCCGCGTGTGGCACGTCGGGCGGTGGCGGGGCGGCGGGCGGGCCGTCGAGCGACCCCTCGGCGGGGTCACCGGCCGGCACTCCGGCGTCCACGTCCGCGCCGCCCTCGGCAGGTTCCGCGTCCGCGTCGCCCTCGGCCGGTGCCACGACCGCGCCGCCCTCGGCCGGTGCCTCGTCGGCGAATCCCGCCCCGGCCTCGCCCTCGCGGTCGGCGGTTCCTTCCGCCGGCGGCTGTGCCGCGGGGCGGGTGGAGGTCTCCGTGGCGCCTGGAGACGCGGTCCGGCGGCAGTTGTGTGTCCGGCCGGGAACCGTGATCTCGCTGGTCCTGCGGCCGCGGACGGACGACGGGCGCTGGACGGGAGTGGCGAGTTCCGCGCCGGGCCTCGTCCTGGTGTCCGGCTGGCGGGTGGACGCGGACGGCACGGCCCACGCCTCACTGCGGTCCGCTGGCACCCGGGGCGGCAGCGCCCGCGTCACGGCGCGGGCGAAGACACCGGACGTGGCGGGTGCGGCGCGGGTCGCGTTCACGCTGGAGGTGACCGTCACCCCGTACCCGCGGGAGGGGTGACCCCGGCGGACCAGGGTCACCCCTCACCTCACCGCGGGGTGTGCGTCAGCGGCAGTCACGCACCTTGACGGTGTAGATGCCCCGGCCGTGGGTGGCCGCGTACAGCGTGCTGCCGTCGGGGCCGAGCTTCAGCTGGAGCACGGCGACCGCCGGGAGCGAGCCGACGCGCTCCCACCGGGTGCGGCCCGGAGCGCGGTAGACGACGCCGAGGTCGGTGGCGACGGCGAGGCCGCCGTTCGGGGTGACCACGGCGGAGTTGGTCGGTACGTCGGGCAGGTTCGCCGAGATGTCCTTCCAGGTGGTGCCGCCGTCGGTGGACTCGAAGACGTGGCCGACGCCCGCGCCGGGGCCCTCGGTCCAGTGCCGGGAGAAGCCGTTGACGGCGAGGTAGACGTGGTCGGCGTTCTTCGGGTCGACGGCGAAGCCGCTGAGGTAGCGGTTCGGCACGGTCCCGGCTACCGGCAGGGTGACGTCGTGCCAGCCGGTGCCGTCCGCGTTGCCGACGGAGATGCCGCGCGCGAAGCCCTGGTTGTTGCAGGGGCCGCACCAGGCCGCGTAGACCTTGCCGCCCGAGGCGGCGACGGCGGTGGCGGTGCGGCCGGCGCCGAGGTCGTACACGCTCTTCCACTCGCTGCCGCTGCGGATGGCGTAGCCGTGGGTCTGCACCCAGACGTGCCGGCCGCCGGCGATCCAGGTGTCGCTGTCCTTCGCGTCGGTCGCGAGCGGGGCGATGAACCGGGCCTCGCCGGTGGCGTTGTCGGCCGGGGCGACGTTGTACGACGTGGCCTTGGTGGGGTCGCTGGTCCAGCTGCCGTCGTTGACCGCGCAGTTCTGGGTCACCTGGATGGCGAGGTAGACGTATTCCTCGGCCAGGTTGCAGCCGTTGGCCGGGTCGGTGAGGGTGTCGCCGCCGTCGCCGCCGAAGTTGGAGCCCATGACCGTGTCGTTGCTGCGCAGGATCGACTGGCCGTTGTCCTGGAGGCCGCCGGTGACGGAGACCCCGCCGTGGGCCAGGTCCTTGCCGATGCCCACCGAGTAGTACTGGAGGGTGTCGATGGTGCCGTCGTTGAGGGAGGTCCAGTCGGTGGCGTGGCCGGAGGCGTCCTGGGAGCCGTTGACCGGGCGCTTGTAGACGCCGCCGTCGTTGCCGACGTAGACGAAGCTCTTGCCGTGGTAGCGGCCGATGGCGACGCCGTGCTGGTCGGAGTGGGTGGTCTGGTTGCAGGTGCCGGTCTGCTCGGAGGGGTCGATGGACCAGCAGGAGAAGCCGAAGTTCCAGTACGGGCCGACGGTGGACCAGGTGGCGCCGCCGTCCTTGGTCTCGTAGACCTCCTCCAGGCCCGCGTAGACGTGCTTCGGGTCGCTCGGGTCGACGGTGAGGAACTGGTTGTACCAGGCCTGGACGCCCGGCATGTAGCCGCTGGAGGTCAACGCCGAGCCGTCCGCGGCCAGTTGCTTGTAGTCGGCGATCTTCGTCCAGGGTCCGAAGGGCGAGGCGGCGCTGTAGATGCCTTCCAGGCCGCTGTCGGGGTTGGTGTTCAGCTGCTCGGGCGACTGGTCGACGGCGTAGTAGCGGGAGCCGTCGGCGGAGCGGGCGAAGGTGACGTTGCCGACGTCGTCCGGGTCGGTCGGCAGGTCGCCGAAGCCGCTGCTGATGCGCGTCCAGGCGCCGTTGACCTTGGTGTAGAAGCCGTTGTAGTCGTCACCGCTCCGCCAGCCGACCGCCAGGATCACCTTGCTGGGGTCCTTGGGGTCGATCGCGATGTCGTTGGCGATGTTCTTGTACGCGGCGGCGTCGTCGTGCGCCTTCGAACCGCCCGGCAGGTAGTCGGGGTTGGGTGCGAACTCCAGTTTCCAGGCGCCCTTGAGGGTCTTCGTGGAGTGGCTCCACACGCCCTCGCTGGTGGCCGCCCACACCTTGCCGCCGCCGAACCGGAGTTCGTGGACGGTGGTGGACTCGAGTTCGTCGCCGCCGACCCTGCTGCGGGACGAGAAGGTGCCGTGGTGCGGGTCGGACAGGACGTAGACGCCGCTGCCGAGGTAGGCGTCCGCGTTGGTGGTGGCCTCGCCGGTGCCCAGCCACAGCCGCCCCGACCCGTCGAGCGCGAGGGCGCCGGTGGACTGCGAGGAGAGCTTGTCGCTGATGGGCTTCCAGTGCCCGCCGCCCCGTCGGGAGCGCCATACACCGCCGCCCGCGCTGCCCGCGTACACGTAGCCGTCGTCGTCCGCGGCGATCGCGGCCATCCGGCCGGTGACATTGCCGGAGCCGCCGCTGGAGTTGGAGTCGATGTCCCGGTAGCGGGAGTCGTCGGAGTTGTACGGCAGGTCGGTGATGTTGCGCCAACTGCCGCCGGTGGCGGGCAGGTCGGTGAGACTCGTCCAGGCGGCGCCGTACGCGCCGGGTGCGACGACGCCGGGCGAGGTGCGGGCCTCGGCGTACTGGTCCGCGCCCTCCGCTATCTCGTCGGCCTCGTTGCCGTCATCGTCGTCCTCCGCCTTCACCTTGGGGTCGACCGCGCCCACCGACCGGTCGCGTTCGGAGGCGAGTCGAGCGAGGGTGCGTGCCCCGAACGGGGACGTGTTCCTGCCGGACGCGGCGCCGACGGGTGTCGCGACGAGTGCGGCGGACGCGGTGATGGCACAGATCGTGAGCCATCGTCTCTTGCGGGTTGGTGCTGACACCGGATCCTCCCGAAAGGGCCTTGATTCAGCCTTCGTGGGAGACCCGATCACAAGAGAGCTGAGGCGTAAGCCATTTGGACTGCCCTTGACTCGAACCTGTCATAACGGGCAGGTGCGGCGCAGAGTCAGTCGCACCCGGCAGTCCGGCACCGGCCGTCGTGGGGCGCCGGCCCCCGTGGGGCGCCTGCGGCATGCCCGTCACCCACTCGCGTCCCACGCGCTGCCGCTCCTCCCAGCACCGCATGGCCGACCACGCATCCGGGAAGCAATCCGGCATTTCGACGCCGCCGTCGGCCACCGTCGGCCACCGAGGGAGCAACAAGTGAGCGATGTCGTCTTCACGGCCGATTTCACCTCCGAACGCCAGTGGGTCGCGGGACGTTCCTGGGCCTATCCCGACGGCGGCCCGACCAACCCCGGCGACAACAAACTCGACTGGCTGACCGCGGACCCCGCCTACTCCCGCTCCGGCACGTTCCGGGCCACCCGCAGAGCGGACGGCTGGTGGAAGAGCGGGCTGCTCACCACCGAGGGCAGCGCCGAGGGCTTCCAGGTCCGCACCGGGGACCAGCTCCGGGCCGAGGTCTGCCTGCCCACCGGGGCAGGTGCCTGGCCGGCGATCTGGACCTGGCGAGACGGCGGCAACGAGGTCGACGTGTTCGAGTACCACCCCGACAACCCCGACCTGCTGGAGCTCACCAACCACGTGCGCGACGGGCACACCTACCTCCACCACCCGTCGGTACGCCCCGGTGCGACGGTCGCCCTCGGCGTGACCTTCGGCCGCCGCAGCGTCGTCTGGACGCTCGACGGCACCCAGGTCTTCGCCGACGGGCGCGGGGTCGGCTCCGGCTGGCACGCCTACCTGATCGTCAACCTCTCGGTGTGCGCGGGCCGTTACCACCCGCGGCCGGATCCGGCGGTCGACGAGCTGTCCTTCCGGGTGTCGAACCTGGTGGTACGCCGTCCCGGGCTGTCGCATGCGACGGAGCCGCACGTGGAGGCCGACGCGGTGGGAGAAGCGATGGGCGAGACGGTGGGAGAAGCGGTGGGCGACGCGGTGGGCGAGGCGGTGGGCGAGGCGGACCCTGTCTGAACTCCGGGGCGCCGGTGGGCTTCGCGCCGTCAACCCGTGCCGGGCAGTGGGCTTCGCGCCGTCAACCCGTGCCGGGCGGCGGGCTCATGGCCCAGCGGATGGTGCGGGTGAGCAGGTGGCCGGCCGGGCGGACCGTGACGTCCTCGACGACCCCGAGACGCGGCAGCCGCAGCAGGGTCCGGGCCCAGGAGGGCAGCAGCGTCAGGGCGTTGGCGGCCAGGACGCCGTACAGGGGGCGGAAGGGCAGCGGCAGCGGGGGCTCCAGGAGCAGGAAGCGGGCCGCCGCGCGCGCCTCGGGGGTGGCCCTGAGCTCGGGCCGGTAGGCGGCCAGCCGGCCGGACAGGGCACGCCGGTCGCGGGGCGGGTCCGGCACGCCGAGCGCCTCGGCCACCCGCGCGGTGTCGGCGACGTAGGCGTCGTACCCGGCCGGGTCCAGCGGGCCGGAGCCGTAGCGCTCGTGGGCGCGCAGGAAGCACTCCGTCTCGGCGGCGTGCACCCAGCCCAGCAGCCGGGGGTCGGCCGCGTGGTACGGCTCCCCCTCCGGGGTGGTCCCGCGCACCTGCTCGTGGATGTCCCGCACCTGGTCGACGGCGGCCTGCGCGTCGTCCGCCACGCCGTAGGTCGTCACCGCCAGGAAGGCGCTGGTGCGTTGCAGCCGGCCCCAGGGGTCACCGCGGTATCCGGAGTGCGCGGCGACGGCGGCCATGGCCAGGGGGTGCAGGGACTGGAGCAGGAGGGCGCCGAGTCCGCCGACGAACATCGAGGCGTCGCCGTGGACAACGCGGATCGGACGCCCGGGGGCGAACCAGCGCGGGCCCGGTGTGTCGTGGATGCGGGCGCGGACCGCCGGTCCGTCGGGGCCCGCCACCCGGCGGAAGAGCATCGCACCCAGCGACGCACGGACATCCGGCACCACGGCTGCCACCTTCCTACCCCTGCATGTTTTCACCGGCCGCCGGGCCTGTCACCCCCGTCCGACGGTGCCCGGCTTGTGAAGGGGATGTGGGGGCAGACGGGATGCATGCTGCTGAGAGGAGACTGAATCATGCTCGGCCTGGTGGGGGCGGCGCTGTTCTTCATCGCCTTCCTGATCAATGCGGGGAACATCGGCACCAACGATGTGTTCACGTCCACGAACCTGATGCTGCTGGGACTGACCGCCCTGGCTCTGCACGTGGCGGGCGTCGGCGCGGGGTGGAGGTACCGCGGCCGACGCTGACAAGGACGCAGGTCCCGTTGCGGATCCCGCCGGCGGGCTCAGCCGCAGCTGAGCCGGCCGGCGTTCGCCTTGGCCGTCAGGACGCGGTGCACGGAGGCGGCCACCTTGGCACTGAAGGCGGCGTCCGTCGCCATCCGGGACTGCACCGCCTGCGCCATCGCCGGCACGGTGGACGGTTTGACCGTGAGGATCATGTCGCCGCCCGCGGACAGGAAACCGACCGCCCGCTGTGCCGGGGTGTAGGCGCGTACCGCGACCGCCTGCCCGATGTCGTCGGAGATGACGACTCCCTTGAACCCGAACTGGGTGCGCAGGAGCTTGTCGATCACGGTCGGGGAGAACACGGCCAGGTGCGCCGAATCGATCTTGGTGTACTTCGCCGAGGAGACCATGACGAAGGGCGCGCCGGCCGCGATGCCGCTGCGGAACGGCGTGAGGCTCGCGCTGGAGGTGGTGGTGACCGAGTCGACGACGTTCGCCGTGGTGTCGGTGTTACCGATGACCTGGCCCAGCCCCGGGAAGTGCTTGAAGGTCGTCATGACACCGGCCGCCGAGAAGCCGGCGGCGAAGGCACCGCTGTGCGAGGTCACGACGGCGGGGGTGTACCCGAACTCACGGTGGTAGCGGCCGATGGGGGCGTTGCGGGTACCCAGGCTGGCGGGCACCACGTCGGCGACCGGCGCGAGGTCGAGATCGAGACCCGCCGCCTTGAGCTGCTTGGCCCAGGTGGTGGCGCGGCTGCGCAGGGTGGTCGTGCTCCAGGTGCCCTGGGTCAGGGCGGCGGGGATGACCGAGAAGCCGGGACCGTTGAGAACCTGGACCTGTCCGCCCTCCTGGTCGGTGGAGACGATCATTCCGACCTGCCGGCCGCCGACCGTGTCCGCCTGCTTGCGGATGTTGTCGACGATCTTCCTGGTGGCCGTGGTTCCGGCGGAGCTGCGCCCGGTCAGCATGACCGACCCCACGTGGTAGGTGCGCAGTGTGCGCAGGTCCGTGGCGCTGGGGGCGTTCGCGGCGACCCCGCCCATGAGGAGCTGGCCGACGCGCTGGGCCGTGGTCATCCCCGCGTAGACCTTGTCGACGCAGGTGGTGGCGGCCGTCGCCGTCTTCTGGGGCGCCGCCCGCCCCGCCGGGGTGCCGGGGCGTGCCTCGGGCGCGCGGTGGGCGTCCTCCCCCGCGGCCGGCCCGGTGCACGCACAGGTGGCGAGCAGGGTGGTGGCGAGGCCGACGGCGGTACGCCGGACCGCGGAGCGGCCGCCCGCGCGCCGACGGACAGGTGTAACCATGGTGCGCTCCTGACTCCCGGGGTGCAGGACACGGGCACGGCGGACGGGCACCGATCCGAGGCACTGCTCGCCGGCACTCCGCCACGCCCCCACACGCTACGCCGAACGGGTGGCGTCTGCGCGCTGTGGCGGGGGCCCGCCGGAGCGCGCCGCGGTTGGCGTCCGCGCGCTGTGGCGGGGGCCCGGCAGGCGCGCCCCCGGTGTGCTCCCGGTGTGCTCCCGGTGTGTCAGTGGGGGTACTGGGCGGTCGCGTCTCCGCGGTGGTGGTTCACAGCGTGGCCGTCGTGCCCGATCCGGAGGCGCTGCCCGCCAGCCACTGGGACCAGTCGACGTTGAAGTCGGCGTAGCCGTTGTCGGCGGGGGCCTTGCCGCGGGGGGAGCCGGTGATCGTGACGGGGTCGCCCTGCTTGATCTGGCCGTAGAACCACTTGG
Organism: Streptomyces arenae; assembly: GCF_022343545.1. Taxonomy (NCBI): domain Bacteria; kingdom Bacillati; phylum Actinomycetota; class Actinomycetes; order Kitasatosporales; family Streptomycetaceae; genus Streptomyces; species Streptomyces arenae. The sequence continues at coordinate 220,101 of NZ_JAKQYH010000069.1, read as the reverse complement.
CGTCCGCCATGGACAGGTGGACGCAGCCGTGCGAGCCGCGCGCGCTGCCGCTGCCCGGGTAGGGGTCGCCGGTCGAGTAGTGCACGTACGTGCCGGACTGGGTCAGGTGGACGTCCCAGGGCAGCGTGAGGTCGTAGTAGTTGGGGCTGCCCTTGTCGCAGCTGATGCCGACGCTGCAGGAGGTCATGTGGACCTTCTCCTGCTTGTCGATGACGGCCATCGTGCCGTCCCACGTGGGGTACTCGGCGCTGCCCGCGTTGATCGACAGGGTGCGCAGCGTCTGGCCGTTGCGGGTCACCTTCATGGTGTGGCCGGTCACCGAGACGTCGGCGCGGACGTCGTCGCCGATCGTGAAGGTGTGCGTGTAACTGTGCACGCCGTAGCGGCCGTTGCCATTGCTGACGCCCGTCATGTCGGCGTCGATCCGCACCTTCGTGCCCGACGGCCAGTAGGTCTTCGGCCGCCAGTCGGCGCGCTTGTCGCCCATCCAGTGCCAGGCGCCCTCCACCGACTGCGAGGCGCTGACCTTCATGTGCTTCTCGACGGTGGCCCGTGCCTTCTCCGCCACCGGGTTCGTGAAGATCACCGAGATCGGCATGGCCACGCCGACCGTGGTGCCGGTCTGCGGGGTGATCGTCTCCAGCAGCATCGGCGGCCCCGCCGGCTTCGTGGGCGAGGGTGACGTACTCGCGCTCGCACTCGGCTTGCCCGACGCCTTCGCGTCCTGACCGCTCGCGTTGTCACTGCCCCCGCCGCAGGCGCTCACGCCCACCAGCATCGCGACCGTACCGAGTGCGATTCCTATGCCGCCCCTGCGCCGTCCCACGCCCTGCCTCACTGTTCTCGCTCATTTCGCTCCGCGGTCCCGGGAACCCCCACTGGTCCCGAAGACCCCCACTTCCTGTGGGACCCGCCGGCACGGGTCGCCGGTTCCGTGCGGCGCGTAAAGCATGGATCAAGAATCCGTACGCGCCCCCGGAACGTCGACGGATGCCTGGGGCTCCCGAGGTGTGCGACGGCGCACTTTTCGCACAATCCGCGCCACCCCGCGCTCCCATAATGCTTCATCACCTCCTCGGTGGAGATCCCACGGTCAGGTCCGCGTGCTGTGGATCGCCTGTGGCGACCCTGGTCGTACCTCTGGCGGTCGGCGCCCACGCCGGGGACCATGGCGCCTGATCACCCACGTCGACGCGCGAGATGCCGTCCCGGACGACCGGCGCCACCGCCTTCTCCCCACGCGGCCGTCGCACGGCGTCCGGTCGCCCGAACCGCTCTTCCCCGCACGCGGTCCGTCGCAGCCGGGCCCGGGCCATCGCAGGAGGTGCCGACATGTCCCCCGACTTCCCCGAGTTACCCGCGGCCCAGTCCTCGTACGACCGTCCGCTGCCCAGCTGGTCGGACGGCCAGGAGCCGGCCGGCACCCTGGTGCCCCGTCCGCGTCCCGGGGCGCACCGCACACTGCGGCTGCTGCGGCGGGCGTACCGGTGGCACCGGCGGGTGGCGGCCATCACCGCGCTCGGCTACTTCGTCGCCTTCCTCACCCTGACCGTGAAGGCCCCGGCCCTGATGGCCCGGCCGGGCCCCGGCGGCCTGCCGACCGGGCTGGTCCTGGCCCTGGCCCAGATACCCGTGACCTGGCTGGCGGTGCTCGTCCACGAGGCCGCCGCGCGCCGGTTCGTGGATCCCCTCGCGCGCCGGGCCCGCCGGCAGGCGCGGGTCGCGGTGCCGGACCGGGAGCAGGCGCTGTGACCGGCTTCAGCGGTCCGGCCCAGTCCTGGTCCCTCGTCGCGTTCTGCTCGGTCGTCGCCCTGACCCTGCTGCTGTGTGTGCTCACCGGCCCGGAGGCGGACGACCTCGCCGAGTTCTACACCGGCTACCGGACCCTCTCGCCGCTGCGCAACGGGCTCGCCGTCGCCGGTGACTACATCTCCGCCGCGACCGTCCTCACCATCGGCGGGATCATCGCCCTGTGCGGCTACGACGGGATCGTGCTGGCCCTCAGCGCCCTGCTCTCCCTGCTGTTGCTGATGTTCCTGCTCGCCGAGCCCCTGCACAACACCGGCCGCTACACCATGGGCGACGCGCTGGCCCACCGTCATCCGGCGCGTTCCGTACGCGTGACGGCCTGTCTGGTCACGCTCGCCGCGCTGGTGCCGATGATGGTCGTGCAGCTCGCCGGGGTCGGTGAACTCCTGGCGTACGTCCTCGGGTTCGACGACCCCGCCATGAAGGAGGGGTGCGTCGCCGGGGCCGGGGTCCTCATGATCAGTTACGCGGCGCTGGGCGGGATGCCCGGCACCGCGCTGGTCCAGATCTTCAAGACCGTGGCGCTGCTGGGCTCCGGGCTGGTGGTGAGCTTCCTGCTGCTGCGCATGTTCGACTGGCAGCCCCAGGCGCTGTTCCACGCGGCGGCCCGGCACAGCGGGGCGGGGCCCGCCTATCTGACGTGGGGTCTGCAGTACTCCAGCAGTCCGCATCCCGCACTCGACATGGCCAGCACCCAGTGCGCGGTCGTGCTGGGCGGCGCCTGCCTGCCGCACGTCACCATGCGGATGTACACCGCGGGCACCCCGCGCCAGGTGCGCCGGGCGATGTCCTGGGCGGTCTCCTCGGTGACCCTGTTCATCCTGATGCTCACGCTGATCTGCACCGGTGCGACCGCGCTGGTCGGCCATGAGCGCATCGCCGCCGCCGACGCGCACGGCACGACCGCCTATCTCCTGGGCGCCCGCGCCGCGTTCGGTACGACGCTGTCGCGGCCGGAGAGCCTGCTCTTCGCCACCGTCACCACCGCCGTCTTCCTCACCCTGCTCGCCTCGGTCGCGAGCATGACGCTGGCCTGCGCCAACACCCTCGCCCACGACCTGACCGCGTCCCGCGCGAAGCCCCTGGCACCGTCCAGGGAACTCGGCCTCGCCCGGTTCTGCGCCCTGGCCGTCGGTGTGCCCACGGTCCTGCTGGCCGCCCTCGCCCAGCACCGCAGTCTCCAGCCCCTGGCGACCGTCTCCTTCACCCTGGGGGCGTCGGCCATCGCCCCCGCGCTCCTCTACAGCCTCTTCTGGCGCCGCTACACCCGCAAGGCGCTCCTCGCCACGCTCGTCGTGGGTTCCCTGAGCGTCCTGGCCCTGACCCCCGGCACCACCCTGGTCTCGGGGACACCGCTGTCCGCCTTCCCCGACGCCGACTTCGCCTGGTTCCCCTACAACACGCCCGCCCTGGCCTCCGTACCGGCGGGCTTCCTGGCCGGCTGGCTGACCACCGTGCTGTCCGGCCGGCGGGCCACCGAGCGCGAACGCAGCCGCTACGAGGCGCACGAACACCACCTCCTCACCGGCACGCCCCCACGGCCCTAGGGCGTGGGGGCGTCCGGCGGGGCGGTCACTGGTTGCTGAACGCGGCGTCGAAGGAGGCCTTCGGGGTGGGCCACAGCAGCGAGCGGACGAAGGTCACCGCCTCGGCGGCGCCGTGCAGGCGGTCCATGCCGGCGTCCTCCCACTCGATCGAGACCGGGCCGGTGTAGCCGATGGACTCCAGGGCACGGAAGGCGTCCTCCCAGGGGACGTCGCCGTGCCCGGTGGAGACGAAGTCCCAGCCGCGGCGCGGGTCGCCCCACGGCTGGTGCGAACCGAGGACACCGGCGCGGCCGTTGCGCGGCCGCAGCCGGGTGTCCTTGCAGTCGACGTGGTAGATGCGGTCCTTGAAGTCGGTGATGAACCCGACCGGGTCGATGTTCTGCCACATCATGTGGCTGGGGTCCCAGTTGAAGCCGAAGGCCTCGCGGTGGCCGATCGCCTCCAGGGCGCGGACGCTGGTCCAGTAGTCGTAGGCGATCTCGCCGGGGTGGACCTCGTGGGCGAAGCGCACGCCCTGGTCGTCGAACACGTCGAGGACCGGGTTCCAGCGGGCGGCGAAGTCCTCGTACCCGGCGTCGATGACGGCGGCGGGGACCGGCGGGAACATCGCGACGTAGGGCCAGATGGAGGAGCCGGTGAAGCCGACCACCGTGTCCACGCCGAGTTTGCGGGCCACCCGGGCGGCGCGCTTCATGTCCTCGGCGGCGCGCTGCCGGACCCCTTCGGCGTCGCCGTCGCCCCAGACGTACGGGCGCAGGATCGCCTGGTGGCGGAAGTCGATGGGGGCGTCGCAGACCGCCTGGCCGGCCAGGTGGTTGGAGATGGCGTGCACCTGGAGGCCGTGCCGGTCGAGGATCTCCAGACGGGAGGCCACGTAGGCGTCGTCCTCGTCGGCGCGCTTCAGGTCGAGGTGGTCTCCCGAGGCGGCGATCTCCAGGCCGTCGTAGCCCCACCCGGCGGCGAGCCGGGCGACCTCCTCGAAGGGCAGGTCGGCCCACTGGCCGGTGAACAGGGTGACGGGGTGGGTGGCTTCGGTGGCCGCGGTCATACGGGGTCCTCCGTCTCGGGCGGGGTCTCGATCCAGGTGCCTTGCCGGGCGGCGGAGGCGAGCACGGCCTCGGTGAGCCGGGCGGCGCGCAGGCCGTCGGCGAACGTCGGCATCCCCTCGGGGGTCTCGCCCCGGACGGCACGGTATACGTCGGTGACGAACGCGGTGAACGCGTCCTGGTAGCCCAGCGCGTGTCCGGGCGGCAGGACCGACAGGCGGGCGGAGTCGGGCGCGGCGGTGGCGGGGTCGCGCAGGAGGAGCTGGGAGCCCTCGCGGCCGCCGACCCACAGTTCCTCGGGGCGTTCCTGTTCGAAGCGCACGCTCCGGCGGGTGCCGTGGAGTTCGAGGGTGAGGCTGTTCTTGCGGCCGGGGGCCAGCTGGCTGACGAGCAGGGTGCCGAGCGCCCCGTCGCCGAGTTCGACGAGGAGCGCGGCGGTGTCCTCGTTGGTGACCTCGGTGTCGCCGCGTCGGCCGAAGACGGTCCGGGTGCGGGCGGCGAGGCGGTGGATGCGCTGTCCGGAGACGAACTCGACCAGGTCGCACAGGTGGGAGCCGATGTCGGCGAAGGCCCGGGGCGCACCGCCGGCCCCCGGGTCGGCGCGCCAGTTGGTGTCTCCGGGGTCCAGGAGCCAGTCCTGGAGGTAGGCGGCGTCCAGCGTGAGGACGGTGCCGATCCGTCCGTCCGCCACGAGGGCGCGGGCCTGACGTGCCATCGGGTGGTAGCGGTAGACGAAGGGGACCGCGCCGATCCGGTCGGCGGCACGGGCGGCGCGGACCAGTTCCCCGGCGTCCGCGGCCGTGGTCGCCAGGGGTTTCTCGCAGATGACGTGGGCGCCGGCGGCCAGGGCCGCCAGGGTGTGTTCGTGGTGCAGGCTGTTGGGACTGCACACGTGGACGATGTCGAGGTCACCGGCCGCGGTGAGGCCGCGGGCGTCGGGTTCGGCCCGTTCGGCGCCGAGTTGCCGGGCGGCCTGCTCGCCGCGTGCGGCCGTCGAGCTCGCGAGGGCGACCTGACGGCCGCCGGCGGCCCGGCTCGCGCGGGTGTGCACGGCCGCCATGAACCCGCCGCCGATGAACCCGGCACGCACCGGCCCGGCCTGCGAGGGAACCACGTGCGGCAGACCGGCGGGTGGCAGCTCCTCCCGCGGCGCACCGGCGGGGGGCAGGCCGGCCTGCGACGGGTCGGCGTGCGGCAGACCGGTCCCCGGCGGGTCGGCTCGCGGTGGACCGGCGATCGGGGAGTCGGGGTGCGGCGGCTCGGTCACAGGGTGGCTCCGTAGGGGTCCCGGTCCTCGGGGACGAGCGGTATCTCGGGGGCGGCGCTGGTGACATGGACGGTCTCGCCGGAGGTGACGGCTTCGTCGATGGAGATCATGACGTCGAGGACGTGGTGGCCCAGGGCTCCGCTGGCGATGTGGGAATGTCCGCCGCGGACGGCCCGTGCCATGTCGAGGACGCCGAGGCCGCGGCCCGCCTCGGTACCGACGGGCGTGAGGGTCTCCCACTCCGCGTCCCGGCCCCGCTCTGGCACCCGCGTGATCCGTACGTCGCCCGCGAAGGTGTTGGGGTCGGGCAGGACGAGCGTGCCCTCGCTGCCGGTGATCTCGACGAACCCGGTGCGGGTGAGCGGGGAGTCGAAGCTGAACACGCTCTGCCCGACACCGCCGCCCTCGAACTGCGTGAGCGCGGAGACGTGCGTGGGCACGGCCACGGTGAACTCGGTGCCGGCCCGCTCGCCGCTGCGCACCGTACGGACCGTGCGGGCGGTCGAACCGAGCGCGGCCACCCGGGAGACCGACCCGAACAGGCAGATCAGGGTGGTGAGGTAGTAGGGCCCCATGTCGAAGAGGGGACCGGCGCCCCTGGCGAACAGGAACTCGGGGTTCGGGTGCCACAGGTCGGGGCCCGCGTACTGCATGACGGTCTGCGCGGACAGCGGGGTGCCGATGTCGCCGCGGGCGATCGCCCGCAGGGCGGTCTGGAGGCCGGGGCCGAGGATCGTGTCGGGGGCGACTCCGACCCGCAGGCCGGCCGCGGCCGCCTGGTCGAGGACGGCACGTGCGTCGGCCCGCTCGACGGCGAGGGGTTTCTCCGACCAGACGTGCTTGCCCGCGGCCAGGACCGCCGAGCTGACCTCGGCGTGCACGGCGGGAACGGTCAGGTTGACGACGATCTCGGTGTCCGGGTGGGCGAGGACGTCCGCGGCGGTGCCCCACTGTTCGACGCCGTACTTGCGGGCCTGGGTCTCGGCGCGAGCGGTGTCGAGGTCGCCCACGACGGTCACGCGCAGGTCGGGGAAGCGGGTGAGGTTGGCCAGGTACTGGTCGCTGATGTTGCCGGCGCCTATGACACCGACGCCGACCGGGTGGTGTGCCGTCATCAGGCGATGCCCTTCCCGTTCAGGTAGGAGACACCGGTGGCGATGCCCTCGAAGACGTCACCGTCGTAGTGGTCGAACTCCAGCACGGCGTACTCGGCGTGCGGGGCCGCGGCCAGCGCGGCGGCCAGCGGGATCTGCCCCTGGCCCGCGGCGACCTGGCCGGTGTCGGCGGGGTCGAAGGGGGCTCCCGAGGTGAACGGGTCGTCGATGACGGGTCCGTCCTTCACGTGCAGGGCACGGACCCGGGAGCCCAGGCGGCCGAGGAGGGCGACGACGTCGTTGCCGCCGGCCGCGGCCCAGAACAGGTCGATCTCCAGGGCGACTTCCGGGGCGAGCAGACCTGCGAAGTGGTCGAAGGCGTTGACTCCCGCGACGGTGTGCACGAACTCCTGGGAGTGGTTGTGGTAGCCGACCCGCAGTCCGTGCCCGGCGGCCCGCTCGGCGGCCTCGTTCAGGAGCGCCGCGGTGCGGGCGATCTCCTTCTCGTCGGCCCACCGGGCCGCGGGCACGAACGGGTCGAAGAGGATCTCCACTCCCAGGCGCCGGGCGGCCCGGAACGTGTCGTCGAGGTCGGTCGCGGACACGCCGTCGGGCGAGAGGAAACCGGCGTGTCCGGTCTTCGCGGCCAGGCCGTGCCGGGCGAGCGCGTCGGCGAGTTCGTCCGCGCGGTGCACGAAGCCGAAGGCCTCGACGGTGGTCAGTCCCAGGGCGGCCAGGCGGCCGAGGACGGCGTCTTCGTCGGCCTCCAGGGCTTGGCGTACGGAGTAGAGCTGCACCGACAACTGTGGTGTCGACAAGGGGAACTCCTCTCGTGGCGGACGGCCGGGAACAGAATACCGACAGGGCTGCTGGTTTCTATAGGTCGTTAGCATCTCGTTCATGGCAAGGGAAACAACGCGGGACGCGGCGGCTCCCCGGAACTACCCCAAGGGGGAGCGCCGGCGTGCCCAGATCATCGAGGCCGCGTTCGCCGCGTTCGGACAGGTGGGCTACCGCAACGCGAGCATGGTCCAGCTCGCCGCCGCCTGCGGAGTCTCACGTGCGGGACTGCTGCATCACTTCCCGACCAAGGAGTCGCTCCTCGAGGCGGTCCTGGACGCGCGCGACCGCCAGGACGGCGAGCACTTCCTCGAGTCGGGCGCGCTCAGCCAGGACGGCGTCGCGTACTTCGCCGCCATGATCCGGCTCGTCGCGCACAACCAGGCCAACCCCCTCATCGTGAGCCTGTTCGCGGTGCTGTCCAGCGAGGCGACCGCGGCGGACCACCCGGCGCGTCCGTACTTCGTCGCGCGCTACGAACGGACCCGTCGCGAGATGCAGTCGGCCGTCGACGACCTGGCGCGGCGCGGGCTGCTGCGGTCGCACGTGGACGCGTCGCGGCTGGCGGCCGACCTGGTGGCGTTCCTCGACGGCCTCCAGGTCCAGTGGCTGCTCAGCCCGGACGAGATCGACATGCCGGAACACCTGCGCGCGATGCTGCGCTGCTTCATCAGCGTCGAACTTCCCTAGTTTCCATCGAGGTTCTGCGAAAGGTCGGGGCGGCGTGGATGTGTACGAGGCGGTGGACAGCCGCCGGGCCGTACGGGCGTTCAGTGACCGGCCGGTGCCGCGTGACGTTCTCGAACGGGTGCTGGCCGCGGCGACGCGGGCGCCGTCGAGCGGGAACCTCCAGCCCTGGCAGGTGTACGTGGTGTCCGGGGAGCCGCTGGCCGAGCTGAAGCGGCGGGCGACGGCGAGAGCGCTGGCGGGCGACCCGGGCGACGAACGGGAGTTCCCGATGTACCCGGCCGAGCTGACCGCGCCCTTTCACGAGCGGTTCGCCGCCGCGGCCGCGCAGCGGTACGCGGCGCTGGGCATCGACCGCGACGACCCGGACCGGCCCGCGAGGATCGCCGCGCTGAACGCGGGGGCCTTCGGGGCGCCGGTCGTGCTGTTCTGCTACCTCGACCGGACGTTGGGCCCCGGTCAGTGGGCGGACGCCGGGATGTACCTGCAGACGGTGATGCTGCTGCTGCGGGCGGAGGGGCTGCACAGCTGCCCGCAGGTGATGTGGACGACGTACCGCAGGACGGTCGGCCGGCTGGTCGGCGCCGGGGACGGACCGGTGCTGCTCTGCGGGGTCTCGGTGGGGTACGAGCAGGAAGGGGCGCCCCGAGTACGCACCGGGCGGGCCCGTCTGGCGGAGACGGTGACCTTCGTCGGATCGTGATCGCGGGCCCGTGAGCCCGGCCGTGGGGGTGTGTTTGAATGCCCGTCATGGACGGCTCCGCCCGCATCTGGATCGGCTCGATCCCCTCGCTGGACCCGGACACCCGAGAGGTGGTCCTGGACCTCGACCGCACGTCCGCCGACCCGGCCGAGCGCATGGTCTGCGTCCTGCTGAACCGGGGGCACGAGGGCGAGGAGGGGGTGTTCCACCTGCTGCCCGAGGACCTCTCGGCCCGCTACGAGCGGACGGGCGACCGGCTCCGGGTCTCCCTGCTGGCCCACCGTGACGTCCTCGCCGAGGATCTGACGTCCTACCGGGACGATCTGCGGGCGCATCTCGACGGACTCCCCCGCGACCCCTTCGACGACGACCGGGTCGTGCTGGTGAGCCGTGCGGCCGTCACCGACTTCGTGCCCGCCGAGCGGGACGGCTTCCAGCAGCCCGTCGTGCTGATCGACCACACCGGCGGGCCGGCCGGCCTGATGGAACTGGTCGCCCTGTTCGAGAAGCAGGAGGCGGGCGTCATCGTCGTCGCCGCGCCCGCCCCTCCGCGGGCCTGACCGCCACCGGCCGGCGCCCGGTCATATTCCGAACAGCCGGGCCGCGTTGTCGTGGCACACCGCGCGCAGCCAGTCCGGCCCCAGGTCGAGGCGTTCCAGGGCGTGCAGCTGGTGCACGTACGGATAGGGGATGTTGGGGAAGTCGGTGCCGAGCAGGACACGGTCGCCCAGCGCGGCGATCCTCGGCAGGGCCCGGCGCGGGAACGGCATGAACCCCTCGGTGAAGTCGGTGAACGCCATCGTCGTGTCCAGCCGCACCTGCTCGTACCGCTCGGCGAGGCCGAGGAACTCCTCGTACTCGGGCATCCCGAGGTGGGCGACGATCAGCCGGAGCCGCGGGTGCCGGGCCAGCACCCGGGCGATCGGCCCGGGTCCGGTGTGCCTGCCCGGAACGGGTCCCGAGCCGCAGTGGACGACCACGGGAGTCCCGGTGTCGGCCAGCAACCCCCAGGTCTTGTCGAGGAGTTCGTCGGCCGGGTCGTACGCCCCCACCTGGACGTGCGCCTTGAACACCCGGGCGCCCGCCTCGACGGCCTCGCGGACGTAGGTCTCGACGCCGGGCTCGGGGAACAGCGTCGCGGTGTGCAGGCAGTCTGGGGTGCGGCGGGCGAAGTCGGCCGCCCACGCGTTCAGCCAGGCGGCCATGCCGGGCTTGTGCGGGTAGAGCATCGAGGTGAAGGCACGGACGCCGAACTCCCGGAGAATGGCCGCCCGTTCCGCCTCCGCCCTGCGGTAGGTGATCGGCCATCGGAGACCGCCGATCAGCGGCCCGTTGGTGTCGAAGTAGTTCCAGACCTTGTGCAGGACCCGCTCGGGCATGAAGTGCGTGTGGACGTCTACCAGTCCCGGGAGACCGAGCCGCTCCCGGAAGCGGCGGACCTCGGCCGACTCCTCCGCCGAGGCGCCGTCGCTCACGGGTGTGTGCCGGGCGGCGCCGGCCGGTGCCGATGGGTGATCGTTCATGCCACCCACGATCGGCGCCGGGGGCGCCCCGGGTCCAGCCCCTGTCGGCCGGGCGCGGTCCTCAGGACAGGTAGCCTTCCACCTCGGACGCCGGACGGACGTTCGCCCCGCCGGGGTCCTGCCCCGCGTCGGCCCTGGCCCGGCGCTGCCGCAGCAGGTCCCAGCACTGGTCCAGTTCGGCCTCCAGGCCGGCCAGGCGGGCATGCTCGGTCGGCTCGTCGATCTCCTGTCGCGCCAGCCGTTCCCGCAGGTCCTTCTCCTGGTTGATCATTTCCGTGATGTGGCCGAGGATCTTCCGCTCGGCCTCGGCCTCTGAACCTGACATGGCTGCCCCTCTCCGGACGACACGGCGAATCCCCCGTCTCCCCTCCCTACCTTCTCTCACCCGGGCCACAAACGCATCGGCCGACGGCCTCGGCACGGTGTACGGTGGCCCGCGGACCGGCAGAAAGCGGTTGCTACAGGTCAGGGCAGGGGCAGGGCACGTCCGGGCAGTCAGGAACACAGGAGGATGACCACCGATGGCGTCGACGTCGGAACGGCCGCTCGACCACCGCTACCGGGGCGAACACCCCGTCCGGACCCTCGCCTACCTGCTGCGCGCGGACCGCCGCAAGCTGGCGGCCGCGGTCGGTGTGTTCACCGTCAAACACAGTCCCATCTGGCTGCTGCCGCTGATCACCGCGTCCGTCGTGGACACGGTCGTCCAGCACGGACCGGTCTCCCGGCTGTGGACGTCCGTCGCCGTCATCATGGCGATCCTGCTGGTCAACTACCCACTGCACGTGCTGTACGTACGGCTCCTGTACGGCAGCGTCCGCCGGATGGGCACCACGCTGCGTTCGGCGTTGTGCACGCGGATGCAGCAGCTGTCCATCGGCTACCACTCCCGGGTCAGCGCGGGCGTGCTCCAGGCCAAGGTCGTACGGGACGTCGAGACGGTCGAGCAGATGGTCCAGCAGACCGCCGAGCAGGGGCTGGGCGCCCTGACGGTGCTGGCCGGCGGCCTGGTCATCATCGGTGTCCGCACGCCGGAGTTCCTGCCGGTCTTCCTCGTGGTGGTGCCCGCGGCGACCCTCCTCGTGGCCCGGCTGCGGGCGCGGCTGCGGACCCACAACGAGCATTTCCGGCACGAGGTGGAGACGCTGTCCTCACGGGTGACCGAGATGACGCGGCTCATCCCGGTCACCCGCGCCCACGGCCTGGAGGGCAAGGCGCTGCGCCGGATGGACGGCACCCTGAGCCGGCTGCTCACCTCGGGGATGCGCCTGGACCTGGTCAACGGCCGCTTCGGCTCGCTGGCCTGGGTGGTCCTGAACGTGATCGGCGTCGCGGTGCTGGCCGCCGCCGCGCTGGTGTCGTACTACGGCGTGTGGGGTGTCACGCCCGGCGACGTCGTCATGCTCAGTGCGTTCCTGACCACGCTCACCAACTCCACGACGACGCTGACGAGTCTGGCGCCGGTCATCACCAAGGGCCTGGAGTCGGTGCGTTCGGTGGGCGAGGTGCTCCAGGCGCCCGAACTGGAGGACAACGAGGGCCGGGAGCAGGTCACCGCCGTCCGTGGCGCGGTCACCTTCGAGCGGGTCGGCTTCGGCTACGAGGACGGCGGACGCCCGGCCGTGGCGGAGTTCAGCCTCGACGTGGTCCCCGGCGAGACGGTCGCCCTGGTGGGCGCCTCGGGGGCCGGCAAGTCCACCGTGCTCAACCTCGTGATCGGGTTCATCCGTCCCACCTCAGGGCGGCTGCTCCTGGACGGCACCGACATGAGCGGTCTCGACCTGCGCACCTACCGGCGGTTCGTGTCGGTCGTGCCGCAGGAGTCGATCCTCTTCGACGGCACGGTCCGGGAGAACGTCGCCTACGGCATGGAGGACGAGGCCGACGAGGAGGCGGTGCGGACGGCTCTGCGGGACGCCAACGCCCTGGAGTTCGTGGACCAGTTGCCGCACGGCCTGGACACCGTGGTCGGCGAGCGCGGTGCCCGGCTCTCCGGTGGCCAGCGGCAACGCCTCGCCATCGCGCGGGCGTTGATCCGGGACCCGCGCGTGCTGGTGCTGGACGAGGCCACCTCGGCGCTCGACACCCGCTCCGAGGCGCTCGTGCAGCAGGCGCTGGCCCGCCTGCTGCACGGCCGTACGACGTTCGTGGTGGCCCACCGGCTGTCCACCGTGCGGGGTGCGGACCGCATCGTGGTGATGGACGAGGGCCGGATCCGCGAGATCGGCACGCACGAGGAACTGCTGCGCCGGGGTGGCGCCTACACGGCGCTGCACGGCGGCCAGGCGGCCTGACGGGAGGTCAGTGCCGGGCCGTGGCCTGCGCCGGACCGCCGGCGGGTGCGGGGTCGGCGGCAGGGGCGAGGTCGGGGTCGTCGTCCAGGGAGACGTTCTTGGTCTCCTTGGAGAGGAGCAGCGCGACCAGGGTCAGGACGGCCATCGCGGAGAGGTAGACGCCGACCAGCCAGGGCGAGCCGTCGCCGGCCTTCCAGAGGGCGACCGCGATGAACGGGGCGACGGCGGCACCGAGGATCGAGCTGACGTTGTACGAGACGCCGGACCCGGTGTAGCGCACGCTCGTCGGGAAGAGTTCGGGCAGCAGCGCGCCCATCGGCCCGAAGGTCATGCCCATCAGGGTGAAGCCGAACACCAGCCACAGCACGACGCCGGGCGTGCCCAGGCCTATCAGCGGCACCCAGAGCAGCCCGAACACCACGATCGCGGCCGTGATCCAGATCAGGGTGGTGCGCCGGCCGTACCGGTCGGCGAGCGGGCCGGAGACGAGGGTGAACACGGCGAAGAACAGCACACCGAAGATCATCATCAGGACGAACGTCGTGTAGCCGTAGCCCAGTCCGGGCACGGCCGCGTCCTTGGCGGTGCGGCCGTAGCTCAGCGAGAACGTGGTCATCAGGTAGAACAGCACGTAGGTCGCCAGCATGATGAAGGTGCCGAGGATCAGCTGCTTCCAGTGGCCCCGGACCACGGTCGCCAGCGGCAGTTTCCGCACCTTCCCGGCCTCACGCGTCCTGGCGAACACGGTCGACTCCACGAGCCGGGAGCGCACCCACAGGCCGATGGCGACCATCACGGCGGAGAACAGGAACGGGATGCGCCAGCCCCAGTCGGTGAAGGCCTGGGAGGGCTGGGTGGGGTCGGATCCGGCCGTGGACGGCAGCAGGGCGCCCATCACGAGGAACAGGCCGTTGCCGACGATGAAGCCGAGCGGCGCGCCGAGCTGCGGGAAGGTGCCGTACAGGGCGCGCTTGCCGGTGGGGGCGTTCTCGGTGGCGACCAGCGCCGCGCCGCTCCACTCGCCGCCGAGCGCGAAGCCCTGGGCGAGCCGCGCGACGACGAGCAGCGCGGTGGCGGTCCAGCCTGCCTGCGCGTAGGTGGGCAGCACCCCGATGAGGAAGGTGGCGACGCCCATCGTCAGCAGCGAGGCCACCAGCGTCTTCTTGCGGCCGAGCCGGTCTCCGAGGTGGCCGAAGAAGACGGCCCCGACCGGGCGGGCCACCATGGCGGCGCCGAAGACCGCGAACGACGACAGCAGGGCGGTGGTCGGGTCGCCCGCCGGGAAGAAGAGGGAGGGGAAGACCAGGACCGCGGCGGTCGCGTAGATGTAGAAGTCGTAGAACTCGATGGTGGTGCCGATGAGGCTGGCCATCAGGACCCGGGACCGCGGATTGACGGGTGCCTGGGGGGTGGGGCCGGTGGCTGGTGCGGGCATCGCTGGGTCTTTCGCGCGAGGTGCAGATCGGTCGTGGGACCCGCACGGAGCGCGCACCCCCCTCGCGACAGGACGGCGTTACATGTACGAGCCATGTAAACGATCTCAAGCCGTCTTGGTTATCGGAAATCGGATACCACCATGTGAGACGAGCGGGCTAGCAGTGGGGCAGCAGGTTGACGTCGTACCTGAAGCCGTACGGGTCGAGGTTCACGTCGCTCACATACACGTTCCGGTTGCCCAGGTCGTCGTCCGTGCGGAGCCACACCGAGCTCGTGTGGCCGTTGCCCGAGTAGGTGAGGCCGTACGTGTAGCAGAAGAAGTAGCTCTGGCCCGCGTACAACGTGCCGGCGTGCGACTCGTTGTGCCAGTCGGGGGTCCAGTGGCTCCACTGGTCGACCACCGTGTTCAGGTAGACCAGCGAGGCAGCCTGACCCGCTGCCGCCGGGGCCGCCGGTTCCGGCTGGTAGGCCGCCGCCTCGGAGGCGCCGGCGAGCAGTCCGGCCGTCGCCAGTACGGCGAGGAGTCCGCTTCGTATCGTTCGCGTGGGCATGGGTTCGTCTCCCCCTGTTCGTCGCCGCGGTGACGAGGCCCGTCCCGCCGGCGGTCGGTCTGGTGGGCAAGAACCTAGGTACCGCCCGCAGGGGCCGCCAGCTTTTCGAAGCAGGCCGAAACGTCGCGGACCGCAGCGGCCTGGCCGGACCCGCGGGCGCGGACCAGGAGGTACAGGAGAGGGCGCGCGGGGCAACTCGCGAGTCATGGCGCCCGATTGAATCGTTGTCGTGACTATTGACCTCACCTCAGGGTCCGGATTACGGTTCCCGCGCCCATGGTGATTGAAACGATTCACACCATGGCTCGTCCGTGACCACCCTTGGACCACGTGGGGTTGAACCATGCTCGAATCCTCCTCTCGGCGCGGCGGCGTGACCCGTCGGTCGGTGCTCGCGGCCGGGCTGTCTGCCGGTGCGCTCGCCGCTCTCGGACCGGCGGCGGGCGCCGTCGCCGCCCCCGGCGGTGCCGTCGCCGCCGGAGCCGCGTCCGCCGCGGACTGGTTCAGCGGACCGGCGAGAGCCGTCCGGCCGAGATTCCGCTGGTGGTGGCCGGACGGACTGGTGGACCCGGCCGAGATCGTCCGGGAGATCGACCAGATGGCCGACGCCGGCTTCGGCGGCGCCGAGATCGCGGCCGTGCACCACAGCATCACCGACACCTCCGTGCTGGACACCGCCCACCACGGCTGGGGAGGCGCCGCCTGGCGCGACGGCGTGAAGGCCGCGCTGCGCCAGGCGGCCCGGCGCGGACTGACCGTCGACCTCACCCTCGGCCCGAGCTGGCCGGTCGCCGTCCCGGGCGTCACCCCGGACGACGACGCTGCGGTCAAGGAACTCGCTTACGGCAAGGTCACGTTGACGGGCGGCACCGGCTACGACGGACCGGTGCCCGCCCCGGTCTACGCGGCCCCCTCCTCGGTGACGGTCCAGAAGCTGTTCGCGGTACAGGCCGCCCGCGTCAACACCGCCTACTCCAGCGGCAAGGCGACCGGCCTCGACGCCGACAGCGTCACCGATCTCACGGCCCAGGTGTCCGAGGGGAAGCTGGCGTGGACCCCGCCGGACACGGCGACCTGGGTGATCCTCTCCTACTGGCAGCGGGGTTCGGGCCAGCAGCCCGAGGCGGGACCGCACTCCTCCCCCGCCGCGTACGTCGTGGACCACTTCAGCGCGGCGGGCACCGCGGCCGTCACCCGCTACTGGGACCGCGAGATCCTCGACACGACCCTGCGCGGCCTGCTCCGGGCGGCGGGCGGCACCTTCTTCGAGGACTCCGTCGAACTGGAGACGAAGGGGCTGCAGTGGACGCCCGCGCTCCCGGACGCGTTCCGCGCGCACACCGGGCGCGACCTGCTGCCGTACCTGCCGGCCGTCGTCCTCGACAACGGCAACCAGATCTTCGCCTTCGAGGCACGGCTGACCCAGGAGATCCGGCACGACTTCTGGGAGACCGTGTCGAACCTGTTCAACGAGCACCATCTCAAGGCGCTGCGGGACTGGGCGCACGGGCACGGCATGAAGCTCCGCTCACAGCCGTACGGCCTCCAGACCGACGCCATCGCGTCGGCGGCCGTCCTCGACGTCCCGGAGGGCGAGTCGCTCGGCTTCAAGAACCTGGACGACTACCGCTGCCTGGCCGGCGGCCGTGACATGGCGGGACACCGCGTCCTGTCCTGCGAGGCGGGCGCCTACGCGGGCGGCGCGTACAACACGACCTGGGACAAGTTCCTGCGCACCATGGGCGGCGCGTACGCGGCGGGCGTCAACCAGACCGTGCTCCACGGCTTCTCCTACGCGACCGCGCCGGGCGTCGCCTGGCCCGGTTTCGCCGCGTTCAGCCCCTACAACGGTGCGGTCGGGTACGGCGAGTCGTGGGGACCGCGACAGCCCACCTGGCGGCACGTCCCGGACATCGCCGGGTATCTCGGCCGGGTGCACCAGGTCCTCCAGTCCGGCACCGTCCGCGCCGACGTCGCCGTCTTCCGGCAGACCGGCTACACCGCGACCGGCATCGGCGCGTCCTGGCTGACCTCGACCGGTGTCCCGCTGGGCTGGACCCACCAGTTCCTCAGCGGGCCGCTCCTGGACCTGCCCTCGGCCACGGTGTCCGGGGGCCGGCTCGCGCCCGACGGGCCCGCCTACAAGGCGCTGTTCCTCGAAGGCGACTTCTTCTACGGTTCCACCCCGACGCTGGCCGTGGCCGACGCCCGCAGGCTGCTCGCGTTCGCCCGCGCCGGGCTGCCCACCGTACTGTTCGGCGCCTTCGACCAGGCCCTCACCCCGGGTCTCCCCGACACCGGCGAGACCGCCGAACTGCGCGCCCTCACCGCCCAGTTGCTGGCGCTGCCGAACGTCCGCCAGGTCACCGACAAGACCCTGGTCGGCGCGGCGTTCGCGGACCTCGGCGTGACACCCGACGTCGCCTACGGTGCGTCCTCGACCCTCCTCAACGCACACCGGGCGACCGACGACGCCGACTTCTACTACTTCTGCGACGGCAAGCACGCCGAGACCGTCAAGCCGCCGGTGGCCGCCGTCGACCACGACGTGACCGTGCGCTGCACCCGGCGCTCGGGCGCCGGTACGGTCCCCTACCTGCTGGATCCCTGGAGCGGACGGATCACGCGGCTCGCCCGGTACAGCCAGGACGGCGACGCGTTCACGTTCCGGGTGGCGCTCCAGCCCGGTGAGACGCTCATCGTCGCGCTGGCACGGCCCGCCGCCTTCGGGGACCGTACCGGAGCACGTCCGCACGCGGTGTCGTCCGAGGCGGACAGCGTGCTCTTCGCGGAGGGTTCGCTCGCCGTGCGCGCGGCGACGGCCGGCACGTACGCCACCACCCTGTCGAACGGCCGCACGGTGACCACGAGGATCCCCGAGGTGCCCGCGCCCGTCACCCTCGACCGGTGGACCCTCACCGTCGACGACTGGCGGCCCGGCGCCGACGCCACCAGCACCGAAGTCGTGGGCCACACCCTCGCCCTCGACGCGCTGCTGCCCTGGTCGCAGATCCCGGAACTGGCCGACGTCGGCGGCATCGGCCGCTACCGGACGACCGTGACCCTGCCGGAGACCTGGAGCGCGTCGACGGGTGCCGTACTGCGGCTCGGCAGTGTCGCCGACACCTGCCGGGTCACCGTGAACGGCACCCGACTCGACCCCGTGGACCGCCTCAACCCCGAGGTGGACCTGGGCGGTTCGCTCCGCCCCGGCGCCAACACGGTCGAGGTGGAGGTCGCCACCCCCCTGTTCAACCGGCTGCGGGTCAGCAACCCGGCCGTGTTCGGGGCGGCGGCACGCCAGGCGTACGGTCTGCTCGGCCCGGTCCGGCTGGTCCCCTACGTCCAGCGGGCGGTGGCCTGACCCCGGATAGGGTGATCGCTCGTGGAACGGATCCTGGTGGTGGGTGTGACCGGCGCGGGCAAGTCGGCGCTCGCGCGGGCCCTGAGCGGCCGGCTGGGCCTGCCGTACCACGAGCTGGACGCACTGTACTTCGACGGCCCCGGCTGGGCGGTCAACGGCTCCTTCGCCGAGGAGGTGTCGCGGTTCAGCGCCCGGCCACGCTGGATCGTGGACTCGCTCGGCTATCCGGAGGTCCGCGATCTGCTGTGGGCGCGGGCCGACGCGGTGGTGTGGCTGGACTATCCCCGGCACGTCGTCATGCCCCGGGTGGTGCGCCGGTCCCTGCGGCGCTCCGCCCGGCGGGAGGTGCTGTTCGGCGGCAACAGGGAGACCTGGGGTGGATGGCTGAGCCGGGAGCACCCGGTGTGGTGGTCCTGGGCCCAGCACGCGGGCCGTCGCGAGGAGATCGCGCGGCGCACCCGGGACCCGCGCTTCGCGCCGCTGGACACCCACCGCTTCAGCCGGCCGGCGGAGACCGCGGCGTGGCTGGCGGCGCTCTGAGAGCGACCGCGGCGGACCGCCCACGTCGGCAACGCAAAGGGCCCGTCCGGTTGCGGACGGGCCCTTTCGCGGAGCGCCGGGCAGGCCTTGCACCTGCATCTCCCCGCAGGAAGCGGGGCGTCTTTCCTTGGACCACCAACGCGACACCGGGCGCCGGGACTTCACGGCGACCAGCTCGTGATCAATACTACCGCATCCGATCACTCCCTCATGCCGGCCCCCTCATGACGGCTCCTCATGCCGGCCGTTCACCACGGCCCTCACCGCGGATCTGCGGACCGGCAGTGCTTCCGGGGATCTGGCCGGGTCTCTGGGCTGGCAGGAGGTCGGCTTCGTGGCCGGGGCCCGCCGTCAGCACGAGGATCCGGTCCTCGGTTCGCCACACGCGCCGTTCCGCCTTGCCGGGGCAGAGCAGGACGCCGTCGTACGGGCGGGCCGCCCGCGGGTCGTGGGCGTGGTAGCCGATCGCACACTCGCCGCGCTCCAGCGCCGCCGCGACGACCGTGGCGAACGCGGCCTCGTGGCCGGGCAGTACGTAGTGGGCGGCCGGCCGCAGGGCCAGTGCCCCGCCGCGGACGGCGAAGATCTCCTCGAAGACGGCGGCGAGTTCGGGGTTCTGCGCGATCTGCGCCATCAGCAGGGCGGTGAGTTCACCCCGGACGACGGCGTGGGAGGCGGGACCGAGCGGAGCGACGGTACGGCCCCGGTGGTCGCGCAGCTCGGCCACCACGGGCAGCACCCGGCCGGTCAGTTCCTCCCAGGAGCGCAGGGTCAGCAGGGCCAGCAGGGTCCGCTCGTCGGACCGTTCGGAGCCCGTCCCCTGGTCCGTACGGTCCGCGCCCAGGGCGATGACACTGTCGTAGGCGGCGAGGTCGAGGTCGTTCAGGGCCTCGGGAGCGGCCAGGTCGCGGACGTGGTGGGTGACGGTGAGCCGTGCGTCATGGGGCGGGCCGGGTGACCGGGGCGAGCCGTGGCCCGCGGGGTCGGGCGCCGTGTCGGTGATCACGTCGAGGACCGAGCCGGGCCGCGCGGTCCTGCGCAGGGCGTCCACGATCAGCGGGGCCCGGCGGTTCCAGCCGAGCAGCAGCAGCCGTGCGGGCGGCTCGGGGAGGGGCGCGGGCGGGGCCAGGGCCGCGGTGTCGACGCGCGCCCAGCGGTCCGTGAGGGGGGTGGTCCGGTCGTCGTGGGCGACGGTGACCAGCCGGTCGCCCGGCCCCAGCACGGTGTGCGGCGCGGGGGTGAGCAGCGGACGGCCGTCCGGGCGCAGGACGCCGACGACGCAGGACGTGTCCAGGCGCAGGGCCACCTCCTCGAAGGAGAGTCCCACCGCCTCCGGGACGTCGGTCACGTGGAACTCGGCTCCGGAGAAGTCGAGCAGGTCGCGCAGCGCAGCCGGCATCCCGGGGCGCCGCGCCGCCTGGACGAGGAGCCGTGCCGCGGTCCGGTCGGTCTCCAGGACGGTGCCGCGCGGTCCGGCGGCGAGCCGTGCGGCGGGCAGGTACCGGCCGTCGTGCACGGCGGCGATCACGCGTGGGGCGCCCGGCCCGTCGTCGGCACCGGGCAGGGCGCGCAGCGCCAACAGGGTGCGTACGACGGTGAGATCGCCGTCGGGCTCGTCGGCGGGCAGCACCACCACCGCCCTGGCCGCGCCCGGGGTGACCAGGGCCAGCGCGTCGGGATCGGTGGGCACGCCGGTGCGGCAGACGAGACGGACACGGTCGGTGCCGCCCAGGGCGGCCGTGAGCGCGGCCTCCATGTGCGCGGGGTCACGGTCGGCGAGCACGGTGACGACGTGCCGGCCGCCGCCGGACCGGCCGCCCGCGGATCCGCCGGCTCCGGCGCGTCCTTCGGTCAGTTCGGCGACCACGGTGAAGATCTGGTCGGTCCAGCCGAGCACCACGTCGTGATCGCGTTCCAGGACCCGCGAGCGGCCGCGCCGGAGTTCGGCGAGCCGGTCGCCGAGGCCGGTGGTGACGACTCCGACGACCGTCGACACGCACAGCAGGGCGATGAGGCCGAGCAGGACGGACAGCAGCATCCGCGCCGGGGTGCCGGCCACCGCGCCGAGCCGCAGCGTCTCCGCGCTGGTGCGCCACACCTGGGTGAGCCGGCCGGAGAAGGAGCGCGGGGCGGCCGGGTCCGTCCACACCAGCAGCGTGCTGACGGGCACGACGACCGCCAGGCAGCACACGGCGAGCCAGCCGAGCAGAGTGCCCGTGCTGCGGGCGAGCGTCCTGTCGAACAGGTACCGCGCCCGGTGCCGTAACGGGGTCCGCTCATGCCCTCGTGCCACATCCGCCCCCTGGTCTCCGCGCTCTCCGCATATGCCCCGGCGCGTTGCAGGGTGCCAGGCGCGCGGACCGCGACACGCCGTCCGACCGGGACGTTCATCCTTTCGGGCAGCCCGCGCGCCGGGGACCCGGTCACGGGTTCAGGCGCGGTCCGTGGAGAGGCGGGGTCCGGCCGTGACGATGGCGTGGACGGTCTCGGTGACCAGGCGTCGGTCCAGGGGGGCGTCGGCGAAGGCGCGGTGCATCGGCCAGCCCTCGATCAGCGCGTCGAGGGCGCGGGACACGCCGGGTGAGAAGTGCAGGGCGAGACTGTCCCTGCTGCGTTCGAGCCAGGTGCGGGTCGTGACCGAGACCGCCTCGTTGTGGTTGGCGTAGGCGTACATCTCGAAGATGAGGGTCATGTCGCGTTCCGTCGCGTAGGCCGGACCGCAGATCAGCTCGACGACGGCGGCCTCCGCCTCGGCGGGGGAGCCGGCGGACTGCAGCGTCTGCCGGTAGAGCCGGGACATGGTGTCCGACAGCCGGGCGAAGGCCTGGGCGAGCAGGTCGGCCATGCCGTCGAAGTAGTAGGTGAGCGAGCCCAGCGGGACGTCCGCCCGCGCCGCGATCTTCCGGTGGGTGGTGCTGTGCACACCGCACTCGGAGATCACGTCCAGGGCCGCATCGAGAATCCGCTCCTTGCGTCCGGGATCGTTCGGGATCTCTCGTCGTGTACCGCTCACGCCCTCAATGTGCCATGGGTTGCCTCCCCCGGAGTGTGTACAGACGTACAGACGAGTGTGTACGGTGCACAGACGAGTGTGTACGTTCGTACAGACTTGAGTACGATCCAGCTGGAGCCACCGCCCATGTCCCTTGATCCCGCCCGGCGCCGCACCGCCGTCTTCGTCCTGTTCTTCGCGCCAGGACTGACCATCTCCTCCTGGGTCACCCGCACCCCGGACGTGCGCGACCTGCTCGGCGCCTCGACCGCGCAGATGGGCCTGATCCTGTTCGGGCTCTCGGTCGGCTCGATGATCGGCATCCTGTGCTCGGGCACGGTCGTGGCCCGCTGGGGCGCCCGGCTCGTGATCCTCGCCGGCACGTCGGCCGTGGCCGCCGGTGCCGTGGTGGTCGGGGCCGGGGCCGCCGCCGGTTCGGGGATCACCGTCGCGCTGGGCCTCGCACTGTTCGGCCTCGGCATGGGCGGCGGCGAGGTCGCCCTCAACGTCGAGGGCGCCGAGGTGGAGCGGCTGCTCGGCCGGTCCACGCTGCCCGCGATGCACGGCTTCTTCAGCCTGGGCACGGTGCTGGGCGCGGTCGCCGGGATGTGTCTGACAGCCGTCGGCTTCCCGGTCCTCGTCCATCTGCTCGTCGTCGCCGCGGTGGTGCTCGGGGCGCTCGCCGTGGTCATCCGGCGGGTCCCGGCCGAGGTGGGCCGGCAGTCTTCCGGCGGCCGCCGGGAACCGGGCGCGGCGCGCCCCGCGGTGTGGAAGGATCCCGCGCTGCTGCTCATCGGCTGTGTCATCCTCGCGCTCGCCCTGGCCGAGGGCACCGCGAACGACTGGCTGCCGCTGGTCATGGTGGACGGGCACGGTTTCGACGCCGCGCTGGGCTCGGCCGTGTACGCGGTGTTCGCCGCCGCGATGACCGTGGGCCGCTTCGTGGGCGGGCGGTTCGTCGACCGGTTCGGGCGGGCGGCGGCGCTGTGCGGGAGCGCGCTCGTCGGGGCCGCCGGACTGGCCCTGGTGATCTTCGTCGACAACCAGGCGGTCGCGGCGGCCGCCGCAGTGCTGTGGGGTCTCGGGGCGTCGCTCGGGTTTCCCGTCGCGCTCTCCGCGGCGGGTGACTCCGGCACCGACACCGCCGCCCGTGTCGCGCTCGCCGCGACCGTCGGCTATGTCGCCTTCCTGGTGGGCCCGCCCTCGCTCGGCTACCTCGGTGAGCACTTCGGGCTGCGGCACGCGCTGATCCCGGTGCTCGTGCTGGTGCTGGCGGCCGCCTTCGCCACACCGGCCGCGCGCACGCGACGGGAGGCCCGCGACCCGGAACCGGCGGGCACCTGAGAACGGCGGCCATCCGAGACCGGCAGGCGCCTGAGACCGGCAGGCGCCTGGGACCGGCGGGCGCCTGGGACCGGCGGGCGCCCGGGGCCCGCTCCGGCGCGGCCCGTCAGTCCCTCCAGACCCGGTCGGCGTAGTCGAGGACGTTCCGGCCGAAGACCTTTCGCGCTCCTCTCATCGCCGGGCGTCCTTGTCGAACTCGGCGCGGGCGTGAGGGCGTCCGCGTCTGACGGTGAGGGTGATGCTGCGCAGGTTGCCGATGTCCTGGAGGGGGTTCTCGTCCAGGACCGCGAAGTCGGCGAGTTTCCCGGCCTCGACGCTGCCCATGTCCGCCTCGGTGCCGGCGGCCCGGGCGCCGACGAGGGTGGCCGAGCGCAGCACGTCGGCGGCGGGGACACCGCACCGCTCGACGAGGAAGGCGAGTTCGCCGTACAGGGCGGGGAAGGGGTCGCCGGGGTCGGTCTCGTGGTCGGTGCCCGTGCACACGTCCACCCCGGCCCGGTACGCCTGGCCGGTGACGGCGGCGGCCAGCTCGGCGTTGCGGGCGGCCCGTTCGGCGGACTCGGCGGTGTCGCCGCGGAGTTCGTCGCTGGTCCACATGGAGGCGGTGGCGTCCAGGACCGTACCGCGGCGGCGCATCTCGGCGAACAGGGCGGCCAGGTGCGGCTCGTCGCCCGCGGCGAAACAGGCGTGGTCCACGGGCGGTTTGGTCTTGTAGCTGGTCAGCGGCTCGGTCCGGGACGCCACCCTGTTCACCGAGTGGACCGGCGCGGCCACCGAGCCGCCGCCGGCCGGCGCCCACGAACTCCAGGACCTGGCCCCCGGACGGCACGTCACCCTCCTCGGCTCCGTCCTCGCCGGCGACCGGCCGGGCCGGGGCGGTGACACCCGGGCGCTCACCGTCTTCAAGTCCACCGGGCACGCGGCCCTGGACGTCGCGGCGGTCCGGGTGGCGTACGACGCGGCGCTGGCACGGGGGTCGGGAGTCCGCGTGGACCTGTGACGGCCACCGCGAGCGCCCCGCTTCGAGAAGCTCCCGCCCTCTTTGTTTCACAGTACATCTAGATGCATAATGCCGTTATGGACGACCGGGTGGAAGAACGGCAGGCCGACGGCGGACCGGACGGCGAGGCACCCGCCAGCGGGACGCCGGAACAACTGATGATCGCCGTCGAGCAGTTGGTACGGCATGTACGGCGCAGCGCCACCGCCGGCGGCCTGAGCACCGCGGCCTCCTCGGCGCTGGCCCGGCTGGGCCGGGAGGGCCCGCTGCGGCTGACCGACCTGGCCCGCGCCGAGGGCGTCTCGCAGCCCGGGACGACCCAGCTGGTGGGCCGGCTGGAACGGGCGGGACTGGTGGCGCGCACCGCCGACAGCACGGACGGCCGCGGCGTCCTCGTGGAGATCACCGCGACCGGCCTCGACGTCTTCCGGCAGCGGCGCGCCGAACGCGCGGACGCGCTGCGGGAACTGATCGAGGAACTGACCGAGCCCGAACAGCAGGCAGTACGGGTCGCCCTGCCCGCCCTCGCCCGCGCGATCGAGGAACGCCGGACCCGCGCCTGAGCCGCCACCGGGCCCCGTACCGGGACCGCTCCCCCGCGTAGCCCCGTCCGCCCCACCCACACCGTCCGCCCCACCCACGCCGGCCGTCCCGCTCATGCCATCCGTCCCGTCCGTCCGCATCCGGAGAGAGGACCGTCGATGAGTACACCGCACCAGAGGGCCGCGAGCCCGTTCAGCCAGCCGAAGGCCGTGTGGGCCGTGGCGTTCGCCTGCGTGATCTCCTTCATGGGCATCGGCCTCGTGGACCCGATCCTGCCCGCGCTGGCCACGAGCCTGCACGCCTCGCCCAGCCAGGTCTCGCTGCTGTTCAGCAGCTACCTGATCGTCACGGCGGTCGCCATGCTGATCGTCGGCTGGGTCTCCAGCCGGATCGGCGCCAAGCGCACCCTCGTCACCGGTCTCGCGGTCATCGTGGTGTTCGCGGCGCTCGCCGGCACCTCGGGCTCGATCAACGGCATCGTCGGTTTCCGGGCCGGGTGGGGGCTGGGCAACGCCCTGTTCATCGCCACCTCCCTGGCCGTCATCGTCGCCTCGGCGAGCGGCGGCTTCGCCGGCGCGATCATCCTCTACGAGACCGCCCTGGGCCTCGGCATAGCCGTCGGCCCCCTGCTGGGCGGCGAGTTGGGGGCCATCAGCTGGCGGGGTCCGTTCTTCGGCGTCGCCGTCCTGATGGCCGTCGCCCTCGTCGCCACCCTGGCGTTCGTGCCCGCGCTGCCCAGGCCGGAGCGCCGCACCTCGCCGCTGGCACCGATCGCGGCGCTGCGCCACCGCGGCCTGCTGACCATGGGGATCATGGCCCTGCTGTACAACTGGGGCTTCTTCACCATGCTCGGCTACGCGCCCTATCCGATGGAGCTGAACGCCCATCAGCTGGGTCTCGTCTTCACCGGATGGGGCCTGCTGGTGGCCGCGTTCAGCGTGTTCTTCGCACCGCGCCTCCAGGCCCGTTTCGGCACCGCCCCCGTGCTGTACGCCAACCTCGTCGGCCTCGGCGCGGTGATGGCCGTGATCGCCGCCGGGGTCGACACGCCCACGGTGGTCATCGTCGCCGTGATCGTGAGCGGTGTCTTCATCGGCATCAACAACACCCTCACCACGCAGGCGGTGATGGTGGTCTCGCCGGTGGAGCGTCCCGTCGCCTCCTCCGCGTACGGCTTCCTGCGGTTCATCGGCGGCGGCCTGGCCCCTTACGTGGCCGGGAAGCTCGCCGACGCCACCGACCTCAGCGTGCCGTTCTACCTGGGCGCGGGCACCTTCCTGCTCGCGATACCCGTGCTGGCGAGCGGGCACCGGCTGCTGCGGGAGGCGGAGTCCCGCCTCAGCGGCGGCGAGCCGGTCGCCCCGACCCTCACGCCCGTCGGCCGGCGGCTCGCGCCGGGTGCGGGACCGGTCGTGGTGGCCGTCGGGAACCACGAGCGGGCCGCCGCCATCGTCGACGCGGCCGCGCGGCTCGCCCGGGACACCGGCAGTCCGCTCGAGGTCGTCCACGTCCAGCGGACCGCCGTCGTGGAGGAGCAGGCGGCGGACACCGAGAGCGCCACCGAGGCCAGGGCCGCCGTGACCGCCCATCTGGACCGGCTCGCCGCGCAGGGGTTCGCCGCCACCGGTCAGGTCCTGGACAGCGTCGGCGACCATGCCGCCGCCGGACGGGTACTGGCCCGTCATGCCGCCGAGGCGCACGCCCGGGCCGTCGCCGTCGGACGTTCACCGCGCGGTCCGCTCGCCCAGTTCGCCGACGGCAGTCTCACCACGGCGCTCGCCCGTGCCGCGTCCTGCACGGTGGTCCTGGTCGACCCGGCCGACGCACCCGTCAGGCTGACCGAGTCCGCACTCGTCCGCCTGCGCGACAGCCGAGCCTGATCCGACGCCCCGGTCCGGGCCCGGCCCCGCACGGACGCGGGGCGGCCCGCCCCGGCGGCGGTCAGGATCCCGCGGCCACCCTGCCGAGTTCGTCCAGCAGGCCGCGCATGAGCGGAGCCATGTCGGTCTCCTCCGCCGCCCTGATCCACCGTTCGAAACCGACCTTGAAGACGGCCACCCCAGTCTCCGCGGTCAGGGTCGCGGTGGGTTCCGGCACCCCGCGGTCACGGAGGGCGCCGGCGAGGGCCGTCGCCAGCGCGGCGAGCTTGATCAGTTCGCGCTCCTGGAGTTCCTGGTGGGCGTCCACCACGGCCTGCCGGCGCAGGGCGTACTCGTGGCGGCCCTTGAACATGTCCGAAGCCGCGTCGAGTCCGGCGCCGACCACGTCGAGCAGTGCCGTGTCCGGCGCGGCCTCCGTCACGGCGGTCACGAACAGCTCCTGGAGCGGGGAGCCCGCGAAGAGCACCTCGCGTTTGTCGGCGTAGTGCCGGAAGAAGGTGCGTTCGGTGAGGCCCGCCTGCCGCGCGATCTGCGCCACGGTCGTCTGCTCGTACCCCTGCTCGCCGAAGAGCCGCAACGCCGCTTCCGCCAGGCGCTGACGCGCGTTCGGCTCCCATCTGCCCATGGCGGAATCCTACGTGATGGCAGTAACTGACATCAGGTGCTACCTTCGATGTCAGTCACTGTCATCAACAGTCAGGGGTCTCCCCATGCGTGTTTTCGTGACCGGTGCGTCCGGCTGGCTCGGCTCCGCCGTCGTACCCGAACTGCTCGACGCCGGGCACCAGGTGACCGGGCTGGCCCGCTCGGACGCCTCCGCCGCCGCGCTCACCGGTGCCGGCGCGGAGGTCGTCCGCGGCACCGTCGACGACCTGGACGTGCTGCGCACGGCGGCCGCCGCCTCGGACGGCGTCGTCCACCTCGCCTTCAAGCACGACATCGCCTTCAGCGGCGACTTCCGCGGGGCCGCCGAGGCGGACCGCCGTGTCGTGGACGCGTTCGGCGAGGTGCTGGCCGGTTCCGACCGGCCCCTCGTGATCGCCTCCGGTCTGCTCGGCCTCGCGCCCGGCCGGGTGGTCACCGAGCGGGACGTGCCCGCCGTCGACGGCTCACCGACCTCGGTACGGCAGGCCACCGCCCTGGCGACACTGGAGCTGGCCGGCCGCGGGGTGCGTTCCGCCGTGGTGCGCCTCGCTCCGACCTGCCACGGCGAGGGGGACAACGGGTTCATGGCGGCGCTGGTCGGCATCGCCCGGGAGCGGGGCGTCTCCGGCTACGTCGGCGACGGCGCCAACCGCTGGCCCGCCGCGCACCGGCTGGACGTCGGACGGCTGTTCCGGCTGGCCGTGGAGAAGGCACCCGCGGGTTCGGTGCTGCACGGAGCGGGCGAGGAGGGCGTCGCGATCCGTGACGTCGCCGAGGTGATCGGCCGGCAGCTGGGCGTGCCGGTGGTCTCGGTGCCGCCGGCCGACGCGGCCGGGCACTTCACCTGGCTCGGCGGCTTCATCGGCCTGGACAGCCCGGCCTCCAGCACGGTCACCCGGGAGCTGCTGGACTGGCGGCCGTCGCACCCGGGCCTGCTGGAGGACCTGGACAAGGGCCACTACTTCGGCCCGGCCGCCTGACTCAGCGGGGCAGCCGGGGCACGCTGTCGATCAGCCGCCGGGTGTAGGGGTGTTCCGGCGCGCCCAGCACCCGTTCGGTGGGGCCCTGTTCGACCAGCCGGCCACGCTCGAGCACCGCGGTGCGCTCGCACAGCGAGGCGACCACGGACAGGTCGTGGCTGACCATGACGAGCGTGAGGTCGCGCTCCTGCTTCAGCTCCGCCAGCAGGTCGACGACCTTCACCCGGGTCGTGAGGTCGAGCGCGCTCACGGGTTCGTCCGCGAGCAGGACGCGCGGGTCGCACACGATGGCGCGGGCGATGGCGATGCGCTGGCGCTGGCCGCCGGAGAACTCGTGCGGGTAGCGGGCGGCGGCGTCGGCGGGCAGCCCGACCCGTTCCAGGGCGGCGGCCACCTTCGGCGCGGCGGTCGTACGGCTGTCCAGGCCGAGGGAGCGCAGCGGTTCGGCGACGATGGCGGCCACCCGGCGGCGCGGGTCCAGGGAGGAGTACGGGTCCTGGAAGACGCACTGCACGCCGCGCCGGAACCGGCGCAGCTGCTCCCGGTCGCGCGGGGCGAGGGGCGCGCCGTCGAAGCGGACCGTGCCGCCGGTGGGGCGGGCCAGCCCCA
Source organism: Streptomyces arenae (assembly GCF_022343545.1). Lineage (NCBI taxonomy): Bacteria > Bacillati > Actinomycetota > Actinomycetes > Kitasatosporales > Streptomycetaceae > Streptomyces > Streptomyces arenae. The sequence continues at coordinate 191,406 of NZ_JAKQYH010000069.1, read as the reverse complement.
GCAGGAGCCGCAGCAGCGTCGTCTTCCCGGCGCCGGACTCGCCGACCAGCGCCAGCGACTGCCCCGGTTCGACGGCCAGGGACACGCCCTGGACGACGTCTGCGGTGGCGCCCCGGTAGCGGACGGCCACGTCGTCGAGTTCCAGTACGGGGGTCATCGGGCGCTCCTCAGGTCCAGGGCGGCCTCCAGCTTGCGGGCGCCGGCGACGAGCGTCCTGGTGTACTCGGCCGTGGGCGCGCCGATCACGTCCAGGACGGGGCCCTCCTCGACGGCCCGGCCGTCCTTCAGGACGAGGGCGCGGTCGGCGACCTTGGCGACGACGGCGAGGTCGTGGCTCACGAACAGCACGGCCATCGCGCGCTCGCGTACCAGGGTGTCGAGCAGGTCGAGCACCTCGGCCTGCACGGACACGTCGAGGGCGGTGGTGGGCTCGTCGGCGATGAGCAGGTCGGGTTCGCAGGCGAGGGCCATGGCGAGGGCGACGCGCTGGCGCTGGCCGCCGGAGATCTCGTGCGGGAAGGCGCGGGCGATCCGCCCGGGTTCGGGCAGCCGCACCCGGTCGAGGGCGTCCCCGACGGCGGCCCGCAGCTGCCGTCCCTTGAGGCCGGTGCGGCGGGCCAGCGGCTCGGCGATCTGACGTCCCACCCGCATCAGCGGGTCGAGGGCGGTCAGCGGTTCCTGGAAGACCACGGCCGCCCGGCGGCCGCGGACCGCCGTGAGCTGCTTCTCCGTAGCGCCGACGACCTGGGTGCCGGCCAGCTCCACGCTGCCCTCGGCGCGCATCCCGTCGGGCAGCAGGCCCAGCAGGGCGAGGGTGGTCAGGGACTTGCCGGAGCCGGACTCGCCGATCAGGCCGAGGCGTTCGCCCGCGTCGAGCCGGAAGGAGAGGCCGTCGACCAGGGTACGGCCGTCGGCGGTGCGCACGGTCAGGCCGTGTACGTCGAGGAGGGTCATGACCGCCTCTGCCGGGTCGCCGGGTCGAGGGTGTCGCGCAGTCCGTCGGCGATCAGGTTGACGCCGACGACGAGCAGGACCAGCAGGACGCCGGGGGCGAGCGCGCCGGCCGGGGCGGTGGTGAAGGTGGCCTGGGCCTCCTGGAGCATGCGCCCCCAGGAGGCGTTGGGCGGCGGCGCGCCGAGGCCCAGGTAGGAGAGCCCGGCCTCGGCCAGCACGGCGAGGCCGAACTGGAGGGCGAGGTTGACCACGAGGGTGGGCCAGATGTTGGGCAGCACGTGCCCGGCGACGGTGCGCGGCCAGGAGGTGCCCGAGGTGCGGGCGGCCGTGATGTAGTCCTGCGCGAGGACCCGTTTGACCAGGATCCGCACCAGCCGGGCGACGACCGCGCTCTGGGCCAGGCCGATGGCGAGCACGGCGGAGCCGAGGGTCGCCGAGCGGGCGGCGACCACGAGCATCGCCAGCAGCAGCGTCGGGAAGGCGATCAGGATATCGAGGAACGCGGCGAGGGTGTCGTCGAGCCATCCCTGCGCGAACGCGGCGAGCACGCCGAGGGTGACGCCGATCAGCGCGGCGGTCAGCACCGAGCCGAGGCCGGCCGCGACGGCGATCCGCGAGCCCGTCATCAGCTGGGTGAACAGGTCCCGGCCCAGTTTGTCGGTGCCGAGGAGATGTCCGCCGCCGGGACCGGCGAGCCGGCCGCCGGAGGTGTCGTCGGTGGCGTAGGGCAACCAGACCAGTGAGACGAGCGCGAGCAGCGCGATCAGGCCGGTGAGGGTGCACCCGGCGAGCAGGGTCGCCGAGCGGCGGCGGCCACCGCGGGCGGTCGTGGTGGCCGGGGCCTCGTCCAGGACGTCGGTCGTGGTCATCGGGTTCCTCCCGACAGCCGGCCGCGCAGTCGCGGGTCGATGATCCGCTGGACGAGGTCGGCGGCGAACCCGATCAGCAGCACCGCGAGGGTGGAGACGAACAGGACGCCCTGGATCACCGGGTAGTCGTGCTGGGCGATGCCGGTGGCGAGCAGCGAGCCGAGGCCGGGCAGCGCGTACACGGACTCCACCACGACCGCGCCGAGCAGGGTCGAGGCGAGTTCGATGCCGAGGACGGAGATCACCGGGACGGAGGCGTTGCGCAGCCCGTGCCGCCACATGGCGGCCGGGAAGGAGGCGCCGAGGGCGCGGGCGGTGCGCAGGTGGTCGCTGCCGAGGACGTCGAGGGTCGCCGAGCGGACGTAGCGGATCAGGGAGGCGCTCATGACCAGGGCGATGGTGACCACCGGCAGTACGAGGGAGCGCACGGCGTCGGCGGGCGCGGCCCAGCCGTCCTGCGGGAAGCCGCCGGACGGCAGCCAGCCGGCGTTCAGCGCGAACACCGCGATGAGGATCATGCCGAGCCAGAACACCGGCACCGCCATGCCCAGTTGGGAGATCCCGCTGAGCAGGGCGCCGTACCAGGTGTGCCGCTTGTGGGCGGCGACGAAACCGACGGGGACGGCGACGAGGACGGCCAGTACGAACGCGGCCAGCGTCAGCGGGACGGTGACGTCGAGGCGGGCGGTCACCTCGGGGCCGACCGGCAGCGAGCTGACGAAGGAGGTGCCGAGGTCGCCGCGTGCCAACTGCCCGAGCCAGTGCGTGAACTGCTCGGGCAGCGGCCGGTCGGAGCCGATCGAGTGGCGGGCCGCGGCGATCTGCTCCGGGCTCGCGCCCACCGAGGTGAGCGCGTTGGCCGGGTCGCCGGGCAGCAGGCGCAGCAGGACGAAGAGCACCACGCTCGCCAGCACCAGCGACACCAGCAGGAAGGCGAGGCGTCTGAGGAGGTAGCGCCCCATCAGTCCTTCTTCTTGATGTCGTAGGCGTAGAACTGGGAGTTCAGGCCGTTGAGCGGGTAGCCGGAGAGCTTGGTGCTCGCGACCACGATCTGCGGGTAGAGGTAGAGCCAGTCGCTGGCCGCGTCCTCGGCGGTCTGCCGGTTGACCTTCTTCAGCAGTTCGGTCTGGCGCGCGGTCGTGGTGGCCTCCTCGGCCTCCGCGACCCACTTGGTGACCTGCTTGTTGTCGTAGCCCCAGTAGAAGTCGGGGTTGCCGTACCAGACCAGGTCGCGGTCGTTGACGTGCTCCTGGAGCGTCGCCGTGAAGTCGTGGTTCTTGTAGACCTTGGTGTACCACTCGTCGGGCGTGATCGTGTTGATCCTGACGGTGATGCCCACCTTGGCGAGCTGCGCCTTGATGAAGGTCGCGGCCGTGGGGTGCGGGTCGTAGTTGGGGGTGTCGAGGGTGAAGGAGAAGCCCTTGGCGTAACCGGCCTCGGCGAGCAGCTTCTTGGCCTTGGTGACGTCGTGGGCGTTGACCTTGGTGAGGTCCTCGTACCAGGGGTCGGTGGGCGGCACCATCGAGCCGATGAGCTTGCCGTAGCCGCCCCAGACGGACTCCAGGAGCTTCTTGTCGTCGATGGCGGCGGAGACGGCCTGGCGCACCTTGACGTCGGTGAAGGGCTTGGCCTTGTCGTTGAAGGCCAGCAGCAGCTTGGTGGTGGAGTTGCCGTCGTTGACCTTGTAGCTCTGGTTGCTCTTGAACTGGTCGAGGGCGTCCGGCGACTGCTCGCTGGTGACCACGTCGACGGCGTTGGTCAGCAGGGCGTTGTTGGGGGCGGTCGCGTCCTTGAAGTAGTGGAAGACGACCTGCTTGTTGGCGGCCGCGTCGCCCCAGTAGCCGGCGAACCGGTTCAGGCTGAGCGCCGAGCCGCGCGTCCACTTGCCGAGCGTGTAGGGGCCGGTGCCGTCCTCGCTCGTCTTGAGGTTCTTCGCCTGGGAGTTGATGATCCAGACGTAGGAGAGGTTGTAGACGAAGGAGATCGAGCGCTGCGACAGGGTGACCTTGACGGTGTGCGCGTCGGGGGTGGCGATGTCCTTGACGACCTCCAGGTTGCTCTTGCGGGCCGACTGCGAGTCGTCGGCGAGCACCTTCTCGAGGCTGTACTTGACGTCGGCGCTGGTGAGTTCCCTGCCGCTGTGGAACTTCACGCCGCTGCGCAGGGTGAAGGTGTAGGTGAGGCCGTCGGCGCTGGTCGTGTAGTCCTTCGCGAGGAGCTTGTCGACCTTGCCGTCGTCGGTGAGGCGGAAGAGGCCTTCGTAGACGTTGCCGTTGAGGGCCTCGGTGACGCCCTGGCCGCCGCCCGCGGTGTTGTCGAGGTTCTGCGGCTCGTACAGGGAGCCGATGTTGACGGTGGCGTTCTTGTCCCAGGTGCCGCCGGAGCCGCCGGCCGCGGAACCCCCGCAGGCGGTGAGGACGAGCGCGAGGGTGGCGGTGGTCGCGGCGGCGTACAGGGCGGGCTTGTTCAGTCTCATGGCGTGTGGGTGCTTTCGTGCTGCGGTACGGGGAGGGGGCTGCGGGCGATCAGTGCTGCGCGAGGAAGCCGTCGCGGAAGACGGGGCGCTTCTCGCCGGCCTCGACGGCCAGGTGGAAGCGGTTCTGCCGCGGCGGCATCGGACAGTTGTACTGATCGGAGAATCCGCAGGGCGGCACGAAGGCCCGGTTGAAGTCGAGGACGACCCGGCCCTCGTCGGCGGTGCGCTCGACGAACAGGAAGCGGCCGGCGCCGTAGGTGGTGTCCCCGTTGGTGGGGTCACCGAAGACGAGCAGCAGGGTGCCGTCGTCGTCGAAGGCGCTGAGGGTGTACGCGCGGCCGTCGACGGTGAGCGTGATGTCGCCGGGGACGACCAGGTCGCGGCTGCCGCCGTTGTCCCGGATGTGCTCGAAGGCGATCCGGCGGGCGCCCGGCACCGGCGTGTAGGCGGCCTCCAGGACCCAGGCGGGGTCGTACGGGAAGGTGTCGACACCCTCGAAGTGGCGGATGGCGGGCGCGTCCGCGTCCCAGAAGCGCAGGCCGTGCTCGGGTTCGCCGGTGACGAGATCGGTGCGGCTCAGCGTGGTGACCGCCACGGTGGCGGGCTGCCCGGCGCGGGCGGCCTCGGCGTCGGCGGGCTCGCCGGCCGGCAGCCAGCGGGTCTCCACGAGGGCGAGGTTGCCGGTCGGCGCGGTCAGCGCGCGCAGGCGCCCCGCACACCAGGCCTCCCACTCCTGCCGGGGGTCGACGGGGGCCGGGGAGGCGGAGGAGTGGGACACGGCGTACTCATTCGGCTAGCAGGGAGGATCGCCACGGAATGTCATTGCATGGCCAAAGCATGTACTTTATCCACCATAAGATCGCCTAATGTCAAACAGCCGTCTCGGTGTCTGAGACGGCTGCTGGACGAGATGAGCGACGGCTACCGGACGACGTGAGGCGGGGCCACGCGGGCCCCGCTCGGGAACGGCGAAGGGCTCAGCCCTGACGGCGCTCGGCCACGCCCTCGGACACCGGTGCCGCCGCGGCGGCCTGGGCCGTGACCACCTTCGAGGCGCGGCCGCCCCGGTCGAGGACGCCGCCGGTGACGGCCAGCGCCAGGCCCGCCATGGCGAGGGCGGCGCCGACCAGGTTGGGGGCGGCCCAGCCCCAGCCCGCCGAGATGACCAGGCCGCCGAGCCACGCACCGGCCGCGTTGGCCAGGTTGAAGGCGGAGTGGTTGGAGGCCGCCGCCATGGTCGGGGCCTCCTTCGCGTTGATCATCAGCAGCATCTGGACGGGCGTGGTGATGAGCGCGCCCATCGCACCGATGAAGGTGACCGTGATCAGGGCCGGGACCGTGCTGTGCACGGTGAAGTAGAACGTCACCAGACCGGCCGCCAGCAGGGTGATCCCGGCGTACAGCGTCGGGCGCAGGGCACGGTCGGTGAGGGGGCCCGCGAGCAGGGTGCCGACGGTCATGCCGACGCCGTAGAGGGCGAGGACGACGGTGGTCGAGGCGTCGGAGATGCCCGTCAGGTGCGTCAGCATGGGCACGAGGTAGCTGTAGACGGCGAAGAAGCCGCCGAAACCCACGACGGCGGTGGCCAGTCCGATGAAGACCTGCCGGTTGCCCATCGCGCGCAGTTCCTGCCGGATGCCCGCCTGCGGGCCGCGCGGCTGGTGCGGGACGAGGAGGGCGAGCGCCGCCAGCGCCACCAGACCGATGACGGCGACCGCGCAGTAGGCGTACCGCCACCCCAGGTGCTGCCCGAGGGCGGTGCCCGCGGGGACGCCGACGATGTTGGCGATGGTGAGGCCGAGGAAGACCTGGGAGACGGCGCGGGCCGCCCGCTCTGGAGCCACCAGGGAGGAGGCGACGACCGCGCCCACGCCGAACAGCGCGCCGTGCGGCAGTCCCGCGAGGAAGCGGGCGGCGAACAGGAGGCCGAAGTTCGGAGCGAGCGCCGACGCCGTGTTGCCGACCACGAACAGCCCGGTGAGCAGGAGCAGCAGCCGCTTGTGGGGCACCCGGGCGCCGATGCCGGTCAGCACGGGAGCGCCGACCACGACACCGAGGGCATAGGCGGAGACGAGGTTGCCGGCGCCCGGCACGGACACCCCGACGCCGTCCGCGATCTGGGGCAGCAGCCCCATGGTGGCGAACTCGGTGGTGCCGATGCCGAACGTGACGACGGCAAGGGCCAGCAGAGCCAGAGGCATGGTGAGCGGGGAGACCTTTCGAAAGAGCGGTCGGGGGGCGGGAACCGGGGACGGGGACGCGGCGGACGGAGGTGTTCCGGCCTTCCGCGGCCGGCCGCGCCGGGCACCGTTGCCCAGCAGACCCCAAGAACGTTGCAGCGAGATGACACGAGTACGCATTCCTGGATCGCCGCCCGCGGCCAGGTGAGCTGCGTCACTCCGAACGGGGCCACGAGCCGGCGCGCCCGTCAGTTTGCGAGTGGCGCGGACGCGGTCCGGGCCGCGCGCATCCGGTCCGCGCGGGGGGGGGGCCGCCGGAAGCGGGTCGCCGTGCGGTGCGGGCAGGCCGTACAGCGCGTGAAGACGCCGGCGGACCGGTTCGGCCGGGAACTGGTCGCCGTAGACGGCCATCTTGAAGATCACGCCTCCGGCGGACGCCGCGAGGCGGCGCCGCCGGAGGCCGGTTCAGGCTGCCTGTCGGTGATCAGTCGACCGTGTAGCAGCGGATGACGATGTGCCCGTCCTCCTCCCTGGCGAGTCCGACGAAGACCGTCCGGGCGAGCCACAGGTGCGCGGGCGCGTCGGTGCGGAAGACCGGCGCGGTCCGGAAGTAACTCCCGGCCTCGGCGAGCCTGACGTCCCCGTCGTACAGGTCCGACGTGTCGCAGCCCTCGTGGTAGTAGCCGCGGTTGACGATGTCGACGACGGCTCCGTCGTCGGCGCGCAGCAGATAACGGGCCTCCAGTTCGCAGACCGTGCCCCGGGTGCTGGACCAGTCACCGCCGCCGGCCAGCACGGTGCCGTTCAGCCGGGGGCCCCGGACGGTGCCGCCGGTGATGGGCGTGAACTCGGTCCGCTCGCCGTCGCCGTGCCCGATGTGCAGGGCGGGCGCGACCTCGGCGCGGATCTCGAACGCGTAGGAGAGGGAGGGGGTGACGGTCATGGGGTGGTTCCGTTCTGGGAGGTCCGGCGGACGGGCTTCCAGCCCTGGCGCGGTACGGAGTCCAGCAGGCGGCGGGTGTAGGGGTGTCCGGGCTCGGTCAGGACGGCGGTGGCCGGGCCTCGTTCGACGACCCGGCCCCGGTGCATCACCAGCACGTCGTCGCACACATGGCGGACCACACCCAGGTCGTGGGTGATGAACAGGTAGGCCACCTCGGTGCGCCGGCGGATGTCGGCGAGCAGGGTGAGGATCTGTGCCTGCACGGAGACGTCGAGCGCGGCCACCGCCTCGTCGAGGATGAGCACCCGGGGCTGGACGGCGAGGGCCCGGGCGATGGCCACCCGCTGCCGCTGTCCGCCCGACAGCGCGCGGGGCAGCACCCCGGCGTGCCGTTCGTCGAGGCCGACCTGGCCTAGCAGTTCGGCGACCCGCCCCTCCAGTGCCGTACCGCGCAGGCCGGTGTGGAGGGCCAGGACCTCGGCCAGTCCCGCGCCCACCTGCTGCCGGCGGTCGAGGGAGGAGTAGGGGTCCTGGAAGACCATCTGCACCTCACGCGCGAAACGGATCCGTTCGGCGTGGCGCGCCCTGCGGCCGGGGCGGTCGCGGCTCCCGACGAGGACGGTGCCGGAGGTGGGCTCCTCCAGTCCGGCGATGATCCGCGCGGTGGTGGTCTTGCCGGAGCCGGACTCTCCGACGACGGCCAGCGCGGCGCCGGGCGCGAGGTCGAGGTCGACACCGTCGACGGCCGTGAGGTCGCCGAAGGCCTTGTGCAGCCCGCTCACCCGCAGGACGGGCCCGGGAGGTGCGTCAGTCATGGGTGTCACTCCTGTCGCCCGAGCGGACCACGGCGCCAGGGGTCTCGGGGAAGTGGCAGGCGACCAGGCTGTCCTCGGCCCACCGGGGCGCGGGACGCTCGGTGCGGCAGACCTCCTGGGTGTGCGCGCAGCGGGCGGCGAACGGGCAGCCGGGCGGTGCCTCGAAGGCCGACAGCGGCCGGCCTGGGACCGCCCGGAGGCTCTGGGCGGTGTCGGCCGGGTCGGGGCGGGAGGCCAGCAGGGCCCGGGTGTAGGGGTGCCGGGCCTCGCCGTACAGGTGGGCCGCGGGCAGTTCCTCGGCCACCGTGCCCGCGTACATCACCGCGACCCGGTCGCAGACGGCCGCGGCGAGCGGCAGGTCGTGGGTGATGAACAGCATGGCGAGGCCGCGTTCGGCCCGTGCCTCCGCGATGATCGCCATCACCTCGGACTGGGTGGTGACGTCGAGGGCGGTGGTGGGCTCGTCGGCGAGCAGCAGCCGGGGCTCGCCCGCCAGCGCGGCGGCGATCATGACGCGTTGCAGCAGTCCGCCGGAGAGTTCCGGTGGGCGTCGGCGCATCCGGCGGGCCGCGTCGGGGATGCCGACCTCGCGCAGCAGGGCGGTGACCGTGGCCTCGGCCGCCCTGGGGTGGACACCGCGGGCGGTGACCAGGGCTTCGGTGAGGAAGTCACCGATGGTGCGGACGGGGTTGATGTGGGCGCGCGGGTCCTGGAAGACCATCGCGACGTCCCGGCTGCGCAGCCGGCGCAGTTCGGCGGCCCCGGCCCGGGTGATGTCCCGGCCGTCCAGGCGGACCTCGCCGGTGACGTCGGCGCCGCGCGGCAGCAGCCGCAGGATCGCGCGGGCGGTCATGGACTTGCCCGACCCGGACTCCCCCACCAGGCCGACGGCGGCACCGGCGGGCACGGTGAGGTCGACGCGGTGGATGACCGTGCGGTGCGTGCCCCGGACGGGCAGGGTGACGGACAGGTTCTCCACGGACAGCAGGGGCGGGGTCATCGGTCCTCTCCCAGGAGCCGTCGGGACAGGGCGCCGCCCAGCAGGTTGCAGGCAATCACGAAGACGACGACCACCGCGCCCGCGTACAGGGACTGTTCGGCGCGGCCGGCGAGGATGCCGCTGGAGCCGTTCGCGACCATCAGTCCCCATTCCGCGGTGGGCGGCTGGGCGCCGAGGCCGATGAAGGAGAACGCGGCGACGTCCAGCAGGGCGTACCCGAAGGAGGTCGCCACCTGGGCGAGGACCAGGGGCAGCAGATTGGGTGTCAGATGGCGCAGGCAGATCCGCCACCCCGGGATGCCGAGCATGCGCAGCGCCGCCACGTAGGGCAGGGAGCGTTCGCGCAGGGCCGCGGTGCGCACGACGCGTCCGATGTAGGGGAGGTAGGCGAGGGACAGGGTGAGGACGGCGACGCGCAGCCCGGCGCCGAAGACGGCCGCGGCCACCACCGCCAGCACCAGGCCGGGAAATCCGAAGAGCACGTCCAGGAAGGCCGAGACGGCCCGGTCGGTCCAGCCGCCGAACCAGGCGGCGGTGACCGCGAGCGCGGTGCCCGCCACCCCCGCGGTCACCGTGACGACGGCGGGGGCCAGCAGGCTGGGCCGGGCGCCGTACAGGATCCGGGAGAGGATGTCCCGTCCGGTGTCGTCGGTGCCGAGCCAGTGCGCCGCGGAGGCGGACCGGAAGACGGCCGTGGGGTCGACCGCGTCGGGGTCGTACGGGGCGAGCAGCGGGGCGAACACGGCGGCCACGACGGCCAGCGCGACGACGGCGCCCGCGACCACGAGCACGCCCTGGCCCCGCGCGAGCCTGGCCGGCCGGGTACCGCGGACGGCGGCCCGGGCGGACGCGGCGATCTGCTGGGCACTCATGCGGAGTCCTTCAGGGAGACCCGGGAGTCGAGGGCCGCGGCGGCCACGTCGACGAGGGTGTTGACGGTGACGAAGACGACGACGGTGATCAGGGCGAGGGCCTGCACCACGGCGAGGTCCTGTTTGGCGGCGCTCTGGACGAGCAGGGCACCGACGCCGTTGATCCCGAAGGCCTGCTCGACGATGGCGCAGCCGGCGATCAGGCCGGCGACGGCGACCCCGGAGACGGACAGCAGCGGTCCGGCGGCGTTGCGCAGCACGTGCTTGCGCACCACGAACCGCTCGGGGACGCCACGGGAACGCGCCGTCTCCACGTGTTCGGAGGCGAGTTCGGTGCGCACCGCCTGCCGGGTCACCTGGGCGACGTAGGCGACCCAGGCGGTGGCCAGGGCGACGGCCGGCAGGGTGAGGTGTTCGAGGCGGCCGGTGAACCCGGTGCCGGCTCCGTAGGCCGGGAGCCAGCCCCACCGGACGGACAGCCACCAGATCAGCAGGACCGACATCACGAAGGTGGGGACGGCCATCAGCGCGGTCGTCACGACGGTCACCAGGGTGTCGCCGACGCCGCCGCGCAGCGCCGCGAAGGTGCCGAGGCCGATGCCGGGGACGACGATGAGCACCGCCGCGTACGCCACGAGGAACGCGGTGTTGCCGATCCGTTCGGTGATCAGCCCGGTGACGGAGTCCTTGTAGGTGAGGGACTGGCCCGCGTCGCCGTGCAGGAGGCCGGTGAGCCAGCGCCAGTACCCCTGGAAGAAGGGGTCGTCGAGGTGGTACTGGCGGTGGATCTCGGCGAGGAGGCGGGGGCTCGGCGGTTTGCCGCCGCCGATCAGCAGGGTGGCCGGGTCGCCGGGGGCGATGAACAGGGCGCCGTAGACGGCGATGCTGGCGACGAACGCGGTCACCACCAGCATCGCGGCGCGCCGGGCGACGAACCGCCCGATCACGAGGCGTCCTCGCCGGTGCCGCCGAGGTAGGCCGCCCAGGGCATGTTGATGTAGGCGAAGGAGGCGGGCGCCCCGCTCAGCCGCTTGTTGAGGAACATCCGCTCGTAGGGGACGGCGATCGGCACGATCGGCAGGTCCTCGGTGTACAGGGCCTGGGCCTCGGTGAACAGGGCCGCGGACGCGTCGGCGTCCAGGGTGGCCCGGGCCTTCGCCAGCAGGGCCGTCACCTTGGGGTTGTCGTAGCGGATCCAGTTCATCGGGGAGGCGGGCAGGGTGAACAGCTCGGCGTACGACAGCGGGTCGGGCAGTTCGACGTAGCCCAGGGCCATGGTGGCGTCGAGTCCCTTGCGCAGGGAGGAGTCGTAGAACAGGCCGGACATCTGGGTGGGTTGCAGCTGCCTGATGACGATCTTCAGGCCGATCTTCGCGGCGCCGGCCTGGAGGAAGGTCAGGGTCTGCAGGGACTGCTGGTCGCCGGCGCCGATGGCCACGGTGACGGTGGTCCGCTTCGGGGCGGCGGCCTTGACCAGGTTCTTCGCCTTGGCGATGTCCTGTGCCGGTACCGCGGGCAGGGCGTCGTACCCCTTGGCGTAGACGTCGGCGGCGGCGCCGTTCTTCCAGACGAAGGAGGGGATGAAGGTCTTCTCCTTGCGGGCGGCGCCGTCGAAGACGTTGCGCACCAAGGCGTCCCGGTCGAGGACGAGGGAGAGGGCCCGGGTGATCCGGGGGTCGGCGAGGGGTGAGGAGGGGCCGGTGGGCGCGACGAACACGGTCTGCGCGGAAGGGCCGTAGTAGAGGGTGCCCGTGCCGGACGAGCCGAGGGCCTTGGCGACGGTGGAGGGGATCTCGTAGCTGCCGTCGATCTGCCCGGACAGCAGGGCGCTGGTGAGGGTGCCGGCGTCGGTGACGAACGTGAAGGTGAGCCGCTTGGCCTTGGGGCGCAGTGCGGTGTCCCAGTAGGCGGTGTTGCGTTCGGCGGTGATGGACTCGCCGGCCTTCCAACTGGTCAGCCTGAAGGGGCCGGTGCACATCAGGCCGCCACGGGCGGTGCCGTAGGAGGTGCCGGCCTGCTTGGTGTACGACGCCTCGCTGACCGCGCCGAAGCCGCCCGCGAGGTACTTGAGGAACAGCTCGTCCGGGGTCTTGAAGCGGACCGTCACCTGGTGGGCACCGGTGGCGCGGATCGACGCGACACTGGCGAGGACCTGGGTGTTGACGCTCTGGGTGGCGGCGAGGCCCTGTCGTCGCAGGCTGTAGACGACGTCCTGCGCGGTCATCGGTGTGCCGTCCCAGAACTTCACGTCGTCACGCAGGTCGAGGACGAGGGTGCGGTCGTCCGGGCGGTGCCAGGCGGTGGCGAGTCCGGGGCCGATGGAGTAGTCGCTCCTCAGCCGCAGCAGCGGGTCGCAGAGGTTGGCCTCGACGGTGTTCGGCGAGTAGTCGCCGACCTTGGCCGGGTCGAGGGTGGTCGGCTCCCCCAGGGGCAGGTTCCAGGTGACGTCGTCGAGGGTGCCGGACGCCGTCGGCGTCATGCTGGTCAGTTTCAGGGACTTGGCGCCGCTCGGGGAGCCGCCGCTGTCCGGGCTGCACGCGGTGGTGAGCGTGAGGACGGTGGCCAGGACGGTCAGGGCGAGCGGGGTTCTGGGCACGTGCATGGGTGGGCTCCTGGAGAAAAAGGGGGGCGGCCTGGGCCTCGAAGTGCGGCCGGGCGCACGGTGGTTCAGCTGAGGGCCGTGACCGTCAGGCGGGAGGGACGGGCGCCGCCGGTGCGCAGCGTCTGGATGCCCGGCTTCGCGGCGTGGGCCGTCCACGGGTTGGTGCCGTCACCGGGGCAGGGCAGGTACATGGGGTAGTCGCTGCTGGTGAGCAACAGGCCGAGGCGGTGCCCCGGGCGCAGCCGGTAGCCGGTGTGGCCGCACTCGATCCGGACCTCGCGGGCGCTGTCGCGGCCGTGGACCGAGACCTGTCCGCGGACGACCAGCCGTGCCGTGCCGTCGGGGGCGAGGTCCAGCACCTTCGCGTACACGTCGAACACCTCGGTGGTGCCCGCCAGTCGAAGGTCCAGCGTGACGGGTCCGGCGAGGTCCAGAGGTGCGGTGAGGGCCGGGCCGGTGAAGACGAGCACGTCCTCGCGGTCGGCCAGGTGACCGATGTCGGGGTGCTGACGCAGGTAGGCGAAGGAGTCCGGGACCAGGGACGGGACCAGGTCGTCGGGGTCGTACCGCCACTGGACGGTGTCCTCGGTGTGCTGGGGCTCGGCGGTGAGGGTGCCACCGGGGCGCGGTCCGGTCGCGGGGGCCGGGTCGGCGAGGAAGAAGGTCCGCTCACGGCTGTCCGGTGGCGGCCAGCTGGACGTGGTCCGCCAGTCGGCGTGCCCCAGTTCCCAGGTCACCTTCCGCAGTGCGGAGACCGGGCGGACGCCCTTGAGGAAGACGTCGAAGAAGTCGAGGGCGGGGCCGGCGTACGAGGGGAGCATCCGCCGCAGTGCCGTCTCGCTGGTGGCGTGGTCGGTCTCCTCGGTCACCGGCGCGAGGTCCAGGCCGTAGTTCTCGTGGTCGATGGCGCCGGCCCACAGGTACTGGACGGCGTCCCAGCCGGGCCGGGAGGCGAGTTCCAGGTAGTCCTTCATGTGCGGGACGCCGATGTTGTCGTACCAGCCGACGCAGTGCAGCACGGGGACCGGCCGGGCGTCGAAGGGGTGGCGGCCGAGGGCGTGCAGGATGTCCGTGTGGCGCGGGGCCAGCAGGTCGAACCAGGCCGAGCGGGCGCCGATCGCCGTGAACGCCTGCTCGATCTGGTCGAGGGCCGGGCGGACGCGCCGGTCCGGCTCGTAGTCGTACACGTCGTTGTCGATCCAGTGGTGGGCGTAGTACTCGGTGCCCTCCACCCACACCGGACGGCCGACGCCGTCCTCGGCGGTCACCGGGTCCAGGCCGGACATCGCGTTGAAGTCGACGGTGGTGACGCGCGGGACGATCGCGCGCAGGGCGGGGTGCTGCGCGGCGACCGCGGCCCATTGTGTGAAGCCGTAGTAGGAGTCGCCGAACATGCCGACGATCCCGTCCGACCAGGGCTGGTGGGTGATCCACTCGATGGTGTCGTAGCCGTCGTCCGGCTCGCGCAGGAACGGCAGCGTGCGGCCGCCGGAGCGGAACTTGCCGCGCACGTCCTGGACGACCAGGGCGTAGCCGCGGTCGTTGAACAGCGGCGCCAGCCTGTCGAGGAAGACGTAGCGGCTGTTCTTGTCGTACGGCAGCCGGACCAGGACCGCGGGCAGCGCCCGGTCCGCCGGCCCGTCGGGCAGGTAGACGTCGGTGGCCAGGTACGTCCCGTCGCGCATGCGCACCGAGTGCGTCAGGGCGTGTTCGGGGACGGGGGCGGGACCGGTCCGTGCGAAGCGAAGGCTCATGGATGTCCTCCCGAAGGGGGGCTCCGGGCAGAGGTGTCCCCCGGAGGGGTGGTGGCGCCGGAGACGGAGATACAACGTCGTCATGTAACGTCGTTGTATGACAACATTGCAGCTCCATGTAAACGGGGTCAACCCTCTGCGTTAAGGTCAGCGACATGCCGATCGAGGTAGACGAGGCGAAGCGGCTCGACGAGATCGCCGCCGCCACCATCCAGGTCGCCCGGGAGCGGGGCGTCCGCTCGGTCACCATCCGGGCCGTCGCCGCCCAGCTCGGCGGCTCGACGGCGATGGTCACCAACTACGTGCCCAACCGCGCCGCCCTGATGCTCAACGCGCTGCGCCGGGCCGAGGAGAGCTGGGGCGCCGACATGGCCGACGCCCTGGAGGGGTTCACCGGCGAGGCGCGCCTGGAAGCCGCGCTGAAGTGGATGTGCACCACCGAACCCGACGACGAGGTGCTGCGCCGGCTGCTGATGGAGATCGCCAGCGAGGGGCCCGCCGCGGACCCGGGGATCGAGGAGATCCGCCGCGTCACCTCGCGCCGCTACCGCGACGACTTCCAGGCACTGGCGGCCGAGGCGGGCCTGCCCGACACCGCGCTGGCCGCGGACGTCATGCACCTGCTGATGCGGGGCTACTGGCTCACCACGCTGGAGGATCCCGGCGAGTGGCCCGAGGAGCGCGCGGTCCGCACCGTCCTGGCCGTGACCGCGTTGCTGCGCGGCGCACCGAGGGCCGACCGGTAGCACGAGGGACACGGGCCCCCGCGGAGTATCACCGGACCACCCGCGCCGGGAGGGCTTGACAGCCGGGACGGCCCGACCTCAGGCTGACCCGGAGATAAAACGCCGTTGTACAACGCGTCCCGGCCCGCCTTCCACGTCCGGCGCGACGGCCCCTCCCACCCCCACCAGCTCCCGTGCCGCCCGGCGGCACGGCCCGCCCGTGAAGGTGCACTCCCATGCCCAACACCACCCGCCCCACCGAGCCGTGGCAGTTCTCCGCGACCGAGCTGGCCCGGGCGATCCGCGACCGCGACCTGTCCGCCGTCGAGGCGGTGACCTCGTGCCTGGCGCGCATCGATGCGGTCAACCCGCGGCTCAACGCCCTGGTCGAGGTGCGCCCCGAGGAGGCGCTGGCGCAGGCCCGGCAGGCCGACGACCGGCTGGCCGCGGGCGGCACGCCGGGCCCGCTGCACGGCGTGCCCGTCTCCATCAAGATCAACACGGATCAGCGGGGCTACGCCACCAGCAACGGCGTGCCCGCCCTGGCGCACCGGCCGGCCGAGGGCGACGCGGCCTGTGTGACGGCGTTGCGCGAGGCCGGCGCGACTCCGCTCGGCCGCAGCAACTCCCCCGCCTTCTCGTTCCGCTGGTTCTCCACCAACGATTTGCACGGCCGCACCCTCAACCCCTGGGACGCCGGCCGCACCCCCGGCGGCTCCAGCGGCGGAGCCGCGAGCGGCCTGGCGGCGGGCATGGTCCCGCTGGCCCAGGGGAACGACATCGGCGGGTCCATCCGGTTCCCCGCCGCCTGCTGCGGGGTGGTCGGGGTCCGGCCCACCGTCGGCCGGGTGTCGGACTGGGCCCCGCCCGCCTACGCCGACACGCCCGCGGGCCCGGTACAGCTGGATTTCCCGCCCACCGTCCAACTGTGCGCGGTACAGGGACCGTTGGCGCGGACCGTGGCCGACGCCCGGCTCGCCCTGGGCGTCATGACCACCCCGGACCTGCGGGACCCGGCCGGTGTCCCGGCGGTTCCGGGCCGGCCCCGGCCGGCCGGTCCGGTCCGGGTCGGCCTGGTGCGCGGGATCGGCACCGTCGCCAACCACCCCGCCGTCGACCGCGCCCTGGACCGGGCGGCGGCGCACCTCGCGGACGCCGGGTACGAGGTCGAGGAACTCGACGGCATGCCGCTGCTCGCGGAGGCGGCACGGCTGTGGGCGCTGCTGCTCACGGAGGACGTACGGCTCATCCTGCCCATGGTCGAGGCGATCGGCGGCGCCGACATCAACACCGCCCTGCGCGGCCACTTCGCGGCGGCCGCCGCGCTCTGGGGGGAGCGTCCCGACCTGCCCGCGTACATCAACGGCTGGGCCCGGCGCGCCACCCTCGTCACCAGGCTCCAGGAACTCCTGGGCGGTGACCGGCTGTTGCTCACCCCGGTGTGCGCGGAGCCGGCCTTCGAACAGGACGCCGACATCACCGACCCGAAGCGGGCCGTGGAGCTGCATCCGGCGATGTGGCCGATGACGTCGATCCCGGTGCTCGGTTTCCCCGCGGTGAGCGTGCCGGCCCACCTGGAGGACGGACTGCCCTACGGCGTGCAGCTGGTCGGGGGCCGGTTCGAGGAGGACCTGGTGCTCGACGCCGCACAGGCCGTCGAGGACCGGGCCGCGCTGCCGCCGCTCTGGGCCTGAGCCGTCGGGCGCGGCCGGGCGCCGGTCAGCCTTCCCCGCTCCCCAGCGCGTACAGCCGCGGCAGGTTGACGACGATCGCCTCCTGGGTGCTGCGGGCGATGACGACCACCGCCTCCTCGGCGGGGTCGGGGTTCTCCTCGCGGTGCGGCACGAACGGCGGTACGAAGATGTAGTCGCCGGGCTCGGTGCGCAGCCGGACCTCCTCGGACTTGGGGCCCGAATCGTCGACGAAGACGAACTCGGGGTGGCCGCTGACCACGTAGATCGCGGTCTCCGACGCCCCGTGGTGGTGGTCGGAGGAGGAGGTGGCCGGGGCGACATGGGTCTGGCCCATCCACAGCTTCTCCGAGCCCACCGTCCGCCCGCTGACGGCGGCGAACCGGCGCATGCCACCGCTCTGGGCGGTGTCCCCGTCCAGGGCGTCGGCTCGGATGTGGTGCAGGCGCGTGCGCAGGCTGGTTCCCGCGGGGTCGACGGTGTCGCCGAGGTGGGGGTGGAAGCCTTCGCCGGGTGTCGTGGGCGGCTCGCTCATGGGTCGGACGCTAAGGGCGTCCCAAAAAGGATGTCAAGAGGTGTCCATTGTGGTTCACCTGCGGCAATGTTCCCGCAACACGGAAACGAGAGGGATGCGGACACCGGCTGGCGCGCCTCCTTCGGGCATCATGTGCGTATGCATATCTCCGCGAAGGCGGACTACGCCACCCGGGCCCTGCTGGAACTGGCCCGCGAACCCGGCCGCCCCCTGACGTGCGAGGCCATCGCCTCCTCGCAGCAGATCCCGTTCCGCTTCCTGAAGTCCGTGGTGGGCGAGTTGCGCAAGGCAGGCCTGGTGCGCAGCCAGCGCGGCTGCGAGGGCGGCTACTGGCTCGGCCGGCCCGCCGACGACATCACGCTCCTGGAGGTCGCCCGCGCCGTGGACGGCGAGCTGATCACCCTGCGGGGCGAGACGCTGACCGGCCTGGACTATCCGGGACCCGCCGCCGGGCTGCCCTCCGTGTGGCGCCGGATCGAGGCGGACGCCGCGGCCGTGCTGGGCGCCACCACACTGACCTCGCTGCTGCCCGGGCACACGGCGGCGCGGCCGGCCCGGACGGGCGCCGCGTGACGGCGAGCCCGGACCACACGCCGGTCGAAGTCGTCGAGTACACCGATCCGTTGTGTCCGTGGGCCTGGGGTTCGGAGCCCGTCTTCCGCGGGCTGCGGGAGGCGCTCGGCGGCCGGGTCAGGTGGCGCCGCGTGTACTGCATCCTCTTCGACCACGACGACGACCCGGCCCCGGACCCGGCCGCCGAGACCGCCTGGTACACGCGCTACGTCGAGGACATCAGCGGGCACACCAGGGCGCCCCGGCCGTACCGGCTGAGCCGGGTGGCGGCGAGTTCCTGGCCCGCCTCACTGGTCGCCAAGGCCGCCGAGGCACAGGGGCCGGAGGTGGCCGAACGGGTGCTGCGGCGGCTGCGGGAGAGCGTCTTCGTCCTCGGTGAGCCCGCGGACTCGGCCGCGCTCGCGCTCGGCGTCGTCCAGGGCGTGCCGGGCCTCGACGTGGACCGGCTGGCGCGTGACGCGGCGTCGGACGACGTGCTGCACAAGGTGGCCGAGGACCGGGCCGAGGCGCGGCGTCCGGTCCGTGCGGTGCTGTCCGTGCGCGCCGCCTCGCCGCACCCGGGCGGGGCCAAGGAGACACCTGACGGCGGGCACCGGTACGCGCTGCCGACGCTGCTCGTGCGCTCCGCCGCCGGCGTGCGCGCGGTGCCGGGCTGGCGGCCGTACGAGGAGTACGCGGCGGCGCTCGACGCCCTCGGGGCCGGGCTGTTGGAGCACTCCGCGCGGCCGTCTGCCGAGACGGCGCTGACCCGCCATCGTTCCCTGACGGAACCGGAGTTGACGCTCCTGACGGACGGCGGGCAGTCGCCCGGGACGGCGGTCCGGATCGACACCGCGGGCGGCCCGCTGTGGCTGCACCCCGAGGAGGCCGTGACCCATCCGGTGACCCGGTCCGGTCCGGGCGCCGCCCGCTGACGCGCCTCTGAGCTGCGGTCGGAGGCCGTCCCGCCGAATGAGACACCTTTTGGTGTCCATTGACAGCCGCCGAGCACCGGCCGCAGGATGTGCAGCATGCTTACGACGCACCCCGGTGTGGTGTGCCGCTACGTGGACCTGCGGCGCACCTGTAGCGCCCTCTGTCGTTGACCGTCCGCCGTCCACGGTCCACGGGCGTCTGACCTGACCGGCCTTCGCCGGCCGGCGCCCGCCGTTCCCCGCCGTGCTCCCGGCGTTCCGCCGCCCTTCCTCCGCACGCGTTTCGGCCTTCGCCCACGCATCCGCCGACCGCTCACGCCCTGAGCCCGGCCTGCCCCGGTGCGGATCGCCGCCGCACGGCCGCGTCCCGGTCCGGCACCGCCGCCGACCGGTGCCCCGGTACGCCTCCCCATGTCCCGAGCCCGTCGCCCCGCCCGGCCACGCCCTCGAAGAAAGAACTCAGATGCCCGGACGTCCCACGCCCCAGCACCTCGGACCCGCCTTCCGCCCCCGGCTGCGCGCCGCCGCCCTGGGCACCGTCCTCACCACCCTGCTCGCCCCGGCCCTCAGCGCCTGCGGCGGCGACTCCGCCGCCGCGGGCGGCAGCGCCACACTCAAGTGGGCCTCCTCCTACTTCCCCGCCCACTGGGACCCGGTGGTCGGCGGCAGCGGCGCCCAGTTCCGTGAACTCGCCCTGGTCTACGCGTCGTTGACGAAGACCGACGAGAAGGGCGATGCCGTGCCCGACCTGGCGAAGAGCTGGCAGTACAACGCCAAGGGCGACGAGATCACCTTCCATCTGCGCCCGGGCCTCAAGTTCAGCGACGGCGAGCCGGTGAACGCCGCCGCCGTGAAGGCCGCCGTCGAACGGGCCAAGAGCCAGAAGAACTCCGCGCTGTTCGGCGACCTCACCTCCGTCAGGTCGGTGGACGCCAAGGGGCTCGACGCGGTCGTGCACCTCACCCAGGTCGACTACCAGATCCCTCAGCTGTTCGGTGAGCGCGTGCTGCAGATCGCCAGCCCCAAGGCGGCGAAGTCGCCGGACGAGCTGGACCGGAACCCGGTCGGCGCGGGCCCGTTCACCGTCACCCAGATCGTCCCGGGCACCAAGGCGGTCCTGAAGAAGAACCCGGACTACTGGGACGCCAAGAACATCCACATCGACAACGTCGAGCTGACCTCCGCCCCCGACGCCTCCACGGTGGTCTCGGGCCTCCAGACCGGCGTCTACAACTTCGCCGACATCGCCCCCAGCCAGGCGAAGGCCGCGAAGAAGGCCGGCCTCGACGTGTTCGTGCAGCCCGGCTTCAACGCCTCCAACATCAGTCTCAACGTCAACAAGGCGCCCTTCGACGACGACAGGGTCGTGGACGCGGTCCGCTACGCGATCAACCGTCAGGAGTTCGTCGACAAGCTGACGTTCGGCTACGGCGAGACGACCGACCAGCCGTTCCCGAAGGGTTATGTGGCCTACGATCCCAAGTCGGCCGACACCTATCCCTACGACCCGGCGAAGTCCAGGAAGCTGCTCGCCGAAGCCGGTCACAAGTCCGGGGACATCAAGCTGAACCTGGTCATCCCGGCCGAGGACCCGCAGGCGGAGATCGTCCAGTCGCAGCTGGCGAAGGTCGGCATCACCGTCACCATCAAGATCGACAAGAACTGGGCGACCCCGTTCTTCGCGAAGAACCTGACGTTCTCGCTGTACGGGACGACGGGCCGGGACTCCGCTCTCCAGACGCTCACCGCGCACTTCGGTCCCAACGGCCCGCTCAACCTCAGCTCGCCGTACGAGCCGGCGGGGTTCGAGGCGGCCGTCGCCAAGGTCCGGAGGACCCCGCTGGACTCCCCCGACTACGCCGAGGTCCTCCAGGCGGCGACCCGGGCCGGCCTCGCGAGCAAGGCGCTGGTCTTCACGTACTCGCAGCCCAACCTGATCGCCAAGAGCAGGTCCGTCTCCGCGCTGCCGAAGAACCCGGCGCACATCGACTGGACCGGCGTCACCATCGGCGGCAACTGACCACCCGCCGTCCGTACCCGAGAGGGGGCACCCCATGACGACGACTCAGGCACCGGCGGCGACCGGTGCGGGTCGCAGGGCCGCCGCGGCCAGGACGCGGCACACACTCGGCCGCATCCTGGCCACCCTCGCCCGGTCGACCGGGATCTTCGTGCCGGTCTTCCTGGTCGCGACGTTCGTGACGTTCGCGCTGCGCTCGCTCAGCGGGCTCAGCCCGGCACGGATCCAGCTGGGCGAGGACGCGACACCCGAGGCGATCGCCCGCGTCGAGGCGCAGTGGGGCCTCGACCGGCCGTTCCTCGTGCAGTACGGCCACTGGTTCGAGGGCGTGCTGCACGGACAGCTCGGCACCAGCTGGACCAACGGCGCCGACATCTCCACCCTGATCGGACTCGGTCTCGGGGTGAGCCTGTCGGTGGCGACCTTCGCCCTGGTGATCGGCGTGGTGGTGGGCTTCGCCCTCGGCACGGTGGCGGCCCTGCGCCGTACGACATGGGTGGACCGGACCGTCACCGGGCTGGTCACGCTGATCTCCGTGATGCCGGCCTTCGTCGTCGGGATCGTGCTCGTCGCGGTCTTCGCGGTCGGGCTCGGGCTCTTCCCGTCGGCCGGCTACGTCCCGGCCGCGCAGGGCGCCGGACCGTGGCTGGCCCACATCACACTCCCGGCGATCGCGCTGAGCTTCGACGTGATCGCCGACGTGGCCCGGCAGTTGCGGACCAGCCTGATCGCGGCCTACCGCGAGAACTACGTGACGGGCGCGCTGGTACGGGGGCTGAGTCCGCGCCGGATCTTCTTCCGGCACGTGCTGCGCAACGGTCTCGGGCCCGCGCTCGCCACCCTGGGGCTGAAGTTCCCGGCCCTGGTGGGCGCGTCGGTCGTCACGGAGTGGATCTTCGGGCTCCAGGGCTTCGGGCGGTTCGCCAACGACTCGGCGCAGGCCGGTGACGTACCGGCCGTCCAGGGCGTCCTCGTCGTCTCGATCGTCCTGGTCGTGCTGTTCAACCTGCTCGTCAATCTCGTGCTGGCGCGGGTCACGCCCGCGTCGCAGAGGGGGGTGTGACCCGTGGTGCGCCGTGTCCTCGCCCTGCCGTCCGGCAGGATCGCCGTGGCCGTCCTCACCGTGATCGCGCTGCTCGCCGTCCTCGGTCCGCTGATCGCCCCGCAGAACCCGCTGGCGACCAGCGACGACACGCTGGCCGCGGCGTCCGGAGCGCACTGGCTGGGCACCGACTACCTGGGGCGGGACGTGTTCAGCCGGCTCCTGGACGGCTCCCGGGTCAGCGTGCTCGGTTCGCTGGAGGTGGCACTGACCGCGCTGGTGGTCGGGGTGCTGCCGGGCATCCTGTCCGTGCAGCTCGGCCGGGCCTTCGAGTGGATCACGCTGCGGCTCACCGACACCCTGGTCGCGCTGCCGTTCCTGCTGTTCGCGGTCGCCGTGGTGGCCCTGCTCGGCAACGGCATCACCCAGGCGATGCTGGTGACCGGGGTGCTGGTGTCACCGCTGTTCTACCGGGTGTCGCGGGCCGCCACGCTGGCCGTGGCCCGCTCGCAGTACGTCGAGGCCGCGCTGATCTCGGGCGCCTCGGTGGGCTGGGTGGTCCGCAGGCACCTGTGGGTCAAGGTGCTGCCGCCCATCGCGGTGGCCCTCGCCCAGACCGTCGGCGTCGGCTTCGTGATCGTGTCGAGCCTGACGTTCCTCGGCATCGGTGTGCAGCCGCCGGCGCCCACCTGGGGCGGGCTGCTCGCCTCCGACCTCGGCTACCTCGGCCAGCAGCCGTGGGCGCCGTTCACCCCGGCGCTGCTGATCGTGGTCACCGTGTGGGCCTGCAACGTGCTCGCCGACGCCGTCCGGGACGTCTCCGGCGAAGCGGGCCGGGCACTCCTCAACAACCGCCGGGCCCGCCGCAACCGCCTCGACCAGGCCGGCCCCGCTCCCGCCGGAGGTGTGTCATGAACGACCCGTCGTCACGGACGCTGCTCGCCGAGACGGGCGGGACGGCCAGGAACGACAAGGCCGAACGGTCGCGTCCCCGGGACCCGGCCGCCGCACCGGCGCCCGTGCTCGCCGTCCGTGACGTGCGGATCGGGGACCGGGCCGCCGGACGGGAGATCGTGCACGGGGTGAGCTTCACCCTCACGCCCGGCCGGGCGGTGGGGATCGTCGGCGAGTCGGGCAGCGGAAAGACCCTCACCTGCCGGGCCGCGCTGGGCATCCTGCCCGCCCACTTCGAGGTGACCGGCGGCACGGTCGAGATCGAGGGCCGCGACATCACCGGGCTCACCCCCGCCCAGTGGACCGCCCTGCGGGGCGCCACGATCAGCGCCGTCTTCCAGGACCCGGCCTCCTACCTCAACCCCTCGATCACGGTGGGCGCCCAGGTCGCCGAGGTCGTCCGGGTCAAGAAGGGCGTCCGGCGGCGCGAGGCGCGCCGGCAGGCCGTGGAGCTGCTGCGCGACCTGCACCTGAGGGACCCGGAGCTGGTCTACGGCCAGTACCCGCACGAACTCTCCGGCGGCATGCTGCAACGCGTGCTGATCGCCGCCGCGATCGCCGCCGGCCCCCGGATCCTGATCGCCGACGAGGCCACCACCGCGCTCGACGTCACCGTCCAGGCCGAGATCCTCGACCTGCTGGCCGATCTGCGCGAACGGACCGGGCTGGCCCTGGTGGTGGTCTCCCACGACCTGGCCGTCGTCGCCCAGCTGTGCGACGAGGTGCTCGTGCTGCGGCAGGGCGAGGTCGTCGAGCACGGCCCGACCCGGGAGGTGCTGCACCACCCCCGGCACGAGTACACCCGGCTGCTGATCGCCGAGCACGAGCAGTACGGCCTGGACAGGTTCCGCACCCCCGAGGAGGACACGTGAGCACCGGACCCACCGCCTCGGCGGCCGCCGGACCGGTCCTGGACATCCGGGATCTGGAGGTCGGCTACGGGCCGCGCCGCCGGCGCCACCGCGCCCTGCACGGGGTGTCCCTGAGCGTCGCGCCGGGCGAGACGGTCGGCGTCATCGGCGAGACCGGCTCCGGCAAGTCCACCCTCGCCAGGGCCGCGCTCGGCCTGGTCCGCGCCACGGCCGGGTCGGTCGTCGTGGACGGCGAGGACGTCACGTCGTACGGCAGCCGCCAGTGGCGCGCGCTGCGCCGCCGGGGCGTGGTGCAGTACGTCTTCCAGGACCCGCTGCGCAGCCTCGACCCCGACCTCACCGTCGAGGCGTCCCTCGCCGAACCCCTGCTGATCCGGGGCGGCTCACGCGAAGAGGCCGCCACCCGGATCCGGGCCTTCCTGCCCCGCGTCCGGCTCACCGAGGACCTGCTCGACCGGCTACCGGGCGAACTCTCCGGCGGCCAGCGGCAACGGGTCGCGGTGGCCCGGGCCCTGGTCACCGAACCGCGGCTGGTCATCCTGGACGAGCCGGTCAGCGCGCTGGACTCGGCCAACCGGGTGCAGATCCTGGAGATCCTCAAGGAACTCCGAGCCGAGGGAACGGCGTTGGTGTTCATCTCGCACGACCTGGGCTCCGTCGCCGGGGTCGCCGACCGCATCGCGGTGCTGTACCGGGGCGAGCTGGTCGAACTCGGCACCGCCCGCGAGGTGATCAACGCGCCGCGGCACCCGTACACACGGCTGCTGGTCGGCTCCGCGCCCACGCTGCACGGCGCGCCGGCCGACCGGGCCGAACGCGAGGCGCTGCGTGCCCTGTTGCACGCCTGAGTCCTTCCGCCCGAGACATCCCGCCCGAGACGTTCCGCCCGAGCCCTCGCTCCCCCGCCCCCCTGCCTACAGACAGGAACAGCCATGTCCTCCCGCACCATCCATCTCGCGCTCCACCCCTACGGCGTCGGCGGTCCCGGCCAGCACGGCCTGTGGAAGGACCCCCGGGTCGCGAAGAACGCGAGCATCGACATCGACTACTACATCCGGCTCGCCCAGACCGCCGAACACGCCCTGTTCGACGCCTTGTTCATCGTCGACAGCCAGTTCATCAACGCCACCTACCCGGCGCACTACCTGAACCGCCTGGAGCCGCTGACCCTGTTGTCGGCGGTGGCCACCCACACCCGGCACATCGGCCTGGTCGGCACCGCGAGTTCGACGTACAACTCGCCGTTCAACCTGGCCCGCCGCTTCGCGTCGCTGGACCACATCAGCCGCGGCCGGGCCGGCTGGAACGTGGTGACCAGCTTCGACACCGGCACCTCCCGCAACTTCGGCCTGGACGAACACCTCGACTACACCACGCGCTACGGCCGCGCCCTGGAGTTCGTGCAGGTCGCCCGGGGGCTCTGGGACTCCTACGAGGACGACGCCTTCCCCGCCGACGTCGAGCGGAACGTCTTCCTCGACCCGACCAGGCTGCACGAACTCAACCACGAGGGCGAGCACTTCAGGGTCGCCGGGCCGCTGAACCTGTCCCGTTCCGCGCAGGGCCAGCCGGTGATCTTCCAGGCCGGGGTGTCGGAGGAGGGCCGCGACCTCGCCGCCCGGGTCGCCGAGGGCATCTACGCGCCCGGCGGCACCCTGGAGCAGGCCCGGGACTACTACGCCGACATCAAGAAGCGCACCGCCGCCTACGGCCGCGACCCCGACCACATCAAGATCTTCATCCATGGCGGCCCGGTGGTCGCGGCGACCGACGAGGCGGCGCGGCGCCGGGAGCGGGAGATCTTCGAGGAGGACAACGACTTCGACCGGAACCTGGCACTGCTCGGCCGCTCCTTCGGCGCCTACGACTTCAGCGCGCACGACCTGGACGGCCCGTTCCCGGACGTGGCCCACCTCGCCGAGAAGGGCGGCCGCACCGGAGCGGCGAAGCTGATCGAGCGGGCCCGCGACGAAAACCTGACACTACGTCAAGTGGCGAACCTGGTGAGCGAGTTCCGGCAGTCACCGTTCGTCGGCGACCCGCGGACGGTGGCCGACACGATCGAGCGCTGGTTCGACGCCGGCACCTTCGACGGCATCAACCTGGCCTTCCGCACCGAGGAGGAACTGGCGCTGTTCGTCGACGGGGTGGTCCCGCTGCTGCAGAAGCGCGGCCTGTTCCGTACCGAGTACGCGGCCGACACCCTGCGCGGCAACCTCGGGCTGCCGGTCCCCGCCAACCGCCACAGCCTCGCGCGCCCCATCGTGACCGGCTGAGGCCGCCCGTACCCACCGCAGGAGAGTGACATGACCCAGGACACCGACCACCCGGACCACGACAACCCGGACAGCGACAACCCGGAAACCGGGTCGCAGGACACCGCGTACACCGACCACTTCGGGCCCGAGCAGCTGCGCGTGCGCGGCACCGTCGTCGTGGTGCCCGGACGCGGCGAGACCCGTGCCACCTACGCCCGGTTCGGCAGGCGACTGGCGGCCGACGCCTACCGGGTGCGGGTCGTCGACGCGCCGCCGGCCGGCCCCGGGACCCGGGACGCCGTCGCCACCGGTACGGCGGCCCGCCTCGCCGACGCGATCGAGGGCACCGCCGGCGAGGACGGCGTCGTACGACCCGTGATCGTCGTCGGCGCCGACTCGGGTGCCGCCGCCGTGCTCGCGGTGCTCGGCCGGGCCGGCGCCCAGGAGCCGGTACGGGCCGATGCCCTGGTCCTGGCCGGGCTTCCGGACCGGCCCGCGGCGGCGGGCGGCAGCTGGGACGCCGAGCTGGACGTACGGACCTCCTGCCCCGCGCACCGCGGCACGCTGACCGACGATCCGGGGGTGCGGCGGGGTTCGCTCGACGAGCCGCTGCCCGAGGCGCTGCTGAACGCGGGGCACGAGGCGGACACCGCGCTGCCGGTTCTCCTGCTCGCCGGTGACGCCGATCCGCTGGCCGACCAGGACGCACTGGAGCGGCTGGCCAAGTCGCTGCCGCTGGCCCGTTTCTCGGTCGTCCACGGCGCGCATCACGACGTGCTCAACGACCTCCAGCACCGGTCGGTGGCGGCCGAGGTGGTCTCGTTCCTGGAGGCGCTGCGCAACGAGCTGCGCCCCCTGATCAGTGTGCGGTCCAGCGCCTGGTGACGACGGGCCCGCCGCTTCCCCCGTCTTCGTTCATCCCCCCGCATCCTTCGTCCCTTCGCTTCACGTTCCCGGAAGGTCCTCGCATGGCTGCCGTCCTGTCCGTCTCCGGAAGTCCCTCCCCGACGTCCCGCACCACCAGGCTGCTGCGCCACCTGGACGACCGGCTCCGGCGCCAGGGCCACGAGGTGACCCCGCTGGACGTGCGCAGCCTGCCCGCCGAGGCATTGCTCGGTGCCGACCTCCGGCACCCGGCGATCACCGCCGTCGCCGACCTGTTCGCCCGGGCGGACGGCGTGGTCGTCGGTACTCCGGTCTACAAGGCCGCCTACTCGGGTCTGCTCAAATCCCTGCTCGACGTGCTTCCGCAGTACGCGCTGAGCGGCAAGACCGTGCTGCCGCTGGCGACCGGGGGCAGCACGGCCCACGTGCTGGCGATCGACTACGCCCTGCGGCCCGTCCTCACGTCCATGGGCGCCGCGCACATCGTGCCGGGCTGGTTCACCCTTGACCGGGACATCGCCCGTGAGGACGGCGTACCGGTGGTGGCGCCCGCCGCGGCCGGGGCGCTGGAGCAGGTCACGGACCAGTTCTCGGCGGTCCTCGGCGGACGGGTCGGCACCCTCGCCGCCACCGCCTGAGCCGGGCCCCGCCGGCCGGGCACCTCCCTGAGTGGCAGCCCCGGCCGGGCGGCCGCAGGCTGGAGGGCATGGGCGGACGCGTCCCCCGGTGACCCGCGTCCGTTCCCGGCCGTCGGGCCCGCGCGCGTTTGCCGCGGGCGCCCGCGGTCACCCGGTCCGTCGGGGCCCCGAGGCCCCGGACCCGAGCGACCCGAGCACTGCCCAGCGCGCGTGCGGAGAAAGGCAGATTCATGACCGAGAAACCGCCCTTCACCACCACCGACTCCGGCGCTCCCGCGGAGAGCGACGAGCACTCGCTGACGCTGGGGCCCGGAGGACCGATCCTGCTCCAGGACGCCTACCTGATCGAGCAGATGGCGCAGTTCAACCGGGAGCGGATCCCCGAGCGCCAACCGCACGCCAAGGGCAGCGGCGCCTTCGGCCGTTTCGAGGTGACCCATGACGTCAGCGCCTACACGAGGGCGGCGCTGTTCCAGCCGGGCACCCGCACCGACCTGGTGGTGCGCTTCTCGACCGTGGCCGGTGAGCGCGGCAGCCCGGACACCTGGCGCGACCCGCGCGGCTTCGCGGTGAAGTTCTACACCAGCGAGGGCAACTACGACATGGTCGGCAACAACACGCCGGTGTTCTTCGTCAAGGACCCGATGAAGTTCCAGCACTTCATCCGGTCCCAGAAGCGCCGCGCGGACAACAACCTGCGCGACCACGACATGCAGTGGGACTTCTGGACCCTCTCACCGGAGTCCGCCCACCAGGTCACCTGGCTGATGGGCGACCGGGGCATCCCGCGCTCCTGGCGCCACATGAACGGCTACACCTCCCACACGTACATGTGGATCAACGCGGCCGGCGAGCGGTTCTGGGTGAAGTACCACTTCAAGACCGACCAGGGCATCGAGTTCTTCACCCAGCACGAGGGCGACCAGATGGCCGCGGTCGACACGGACTACCACACGAGGGACCTGTTCGAGCACATCCGGGACGGCGACTTCCCGAGCTGGACCCTGTACGTGCAGGTCATGCCGTACGCGGAGGCGGCGGGCTACCGCTTCAACCCGTTCGACCTCACCAAGGTGTGGCCGCACGGCGACTACCCGCTCATCCCGGTCGGCCGGATGACCCTCGACCGCAACCCGACCGACAACCACGCCGAGATCGAGCAGGCCGCCTTCCAGCCGAACAACCTCGTGCCCGGCATCGGGCCGAGCCCGGACCGGATGCTGCTCGCCCGGCTGTTCTCGTACGCGGACGCGCACCGCTACCGGATCGGCGGCAACTACCAGCAGCTTCCGGTGAACGCCCCGATCGCCGACGTCCACTCCTACTCCAAGGACGGGGCGATGGCGTACCGGAAGACCACCGATCCGGTGTACGCCCCCAACTCCAAGGGCGGCCCGGCGGCGGACTCGGCCCGGTACACCCCGCCGAGCTGGGAGGCCGACGGCGAGATCGTCCGGGCGGCCTACGTCAGCCACCCCGAGGACGACGACTGGGGACAGCCCGGCACGATGGTGCGCGAGGTGCTGGACGACGCAGCCCGTGACCGTCTGGTCGACAACGTCGTGGGGCATCTCCTCAACGGCGTGACGGAGCCCGTGCTGCAACGGGCGTTCTCCTACTGGAAGAACATCGACAAGACCGTCGGCGACCGTATCGAGCAGGGCGTGCGGGCCAAGGCCGACGAACGCGACCCGAAGGCGGCCGAACAGGGCAGTCCCGCGCGGCGCAGCATGCAGGACAAGGCCTGACGATCGCGAGACGTGTGCGCGCCCCCGCCGGCCGGTTCAGGCGGGGGCGCCCTCCTGGCATCCCGCGCACAGGCCCCACCAGGTGATCTCGGCCTCGTCGACCGCGAACCCCTTGTCGGTTCCGGGGGTCAGACAGGGTGCCGCGCCCACGCCGCAGTCGACGTCCTCGATCCGGCCGCAGCGGCGGCAGACGAGGTGGTGGTGGTTGTCGCCGACGCGCAGTTCGTAGCGGGTGGGCGAGCCGGCGGGTTCGATGCAGCGCACCAGTTCGGCCTTGGTGAGGTCGTCCAGCACGTTGTACAGACCCTGCCTGGAGAGGCCGCCGGCCGCGCCGACGCGGGCCTCGAGATCCGCCGCCGTGGAGTGCGGATGGCCCTGGAGCGCGGTCAGTACGGCCCTGCGCTGGGCCGTACTGCGCAGTCCCTTGCGCTTGAGCAGGTCGCCCGCGAGCTGGTCCATGGCCGTTTCTCTCCTTCATGCCACCGCGCCCACGATACCGCCGAGAGTTGACTCGGTCAGTTCTGGAGCGGGGGTCCGCCTAGGCGGCGTCCGCCGTACGGCAGGAGCCGCAGACCAGGCGCCGGGCGGGGCGGGCGCTCGTCATCGGGATGACCCCGATCGGGCGCTGGACGGTGGTGTGCACGATCCGTGAGTGATCGGCGCAGGTGAACAGTCCGCAGCGCGTGCAGGCGCCGATCCCGGTGTTCTCGTTCCGCCCCTCTTGGGCGCAGTCGTAACAGTGCATGGTGCTTCCCGATGAGATGGCCCACCTGTCTGGCGAGGTGGGGTTTGCGGCTTTCGGTGACTCGAACATAACCCGCTAGTTTTGACAGAGTCAACTCTAGGCCGACCCCTGGACCGGGCGCACTTGTTCACCTACTGTCTAGACATGCCTGGACAGGTACACAAACACCATCGCATCGCCCGCGTCCTCGCCGACGAGATCAGGGCCGGGGTCCATGCCGACGGCAGCCGGCTCCCCGGGGAGCACGCGCTGAGGGAACGGTTCGGCGTCAGCCGCACCACATTGCGGCAGGCCCTCCAGGTCCTCGGCGAAGAGGGCCTCATCGCCACCCACGCGGGCATCGGCTCCTTCGTCACCTTCGACGGGGCGCCGCTCGACAACCGTCTGGGCTGGACCAGGGCCCTGGCCGAGCAGGGCACCGAACTGACCACCGAGATCCTCCGCTTCGAGGAGGTCGAGGACCCGGAACTGGCCGCCCGGCTCGGCCTCGCGCCGGCCGCGTTCATCGCCCTGGACCGGGTCAGGCGGCTGCCCGACGGGCAGGGCGTGTCGCTGGAGCGCAGCAGGGTTCCGGTCACCGGTTCCCTCGCCGGGCTGCCGGAGCGCGGGCTCGACGGCGGCTCGCTCAGCCGGACGCTGATCGCGGCGGGCCGGGTCACCGACGCCGGCGAAGGCGTCGTCTCGGTACGCGGGCTCACCGCGGACGAGGCCGCCGTGCTGCACCGCTCCCCCGGCGAGTCCTTCCTCCGGCTGGACCAGGTGTACCGGGCCGCCGACGGCTCGGTGATCGAGCAGGTGGGGAGCCTGCTCGACCCCGCCCGCTTCGAACTGCACGTCCGCTCGGGCAACGGAGGCCGCTCGTGACCGGCCGGCTCGACCGCGCCCTGGGCGCCTTCTACGGACTCGCCCTGGGCGACGCCCTCGGCATGCCCACGCAGGTGATGTCCCGGCAGGACGTCGTCCGGGTCTACGGCACCCTCACCGGCTTCGAACCGGCCCGCCCCGACAACCCGGTCAGCGCCGGCATGCCCGCCGGGTCGGTCACCGACGACACCGAGCAGGCCGTCATCGTCGCCCGGCTCATCGACGAGGGCGACGGCCGGATCGACCCGCTGCGCCTGGCCCACGAACTCCTCGACTGGGAGAAGGAGATGAAGGCCAAGGGGTCCTTCGACCTGCTCGGCCCGTCCACCAAGGCCGCGCTGGACGCGGTGGCCCGCGGTGTCCCCCCGCGCGAGGCGGGCCGCAACGGCACCACGAACGGCGCCGCGATGCGGGTCACCCCGGTGGGGATCGCCTTCGCCGCCGATCCGCTCGACACCTTCGTCGACCGGGTCGTGGAGTCCTGCCAGGTCACCCATGACACGACCGTCGGCATCGCCGGGGCGGCCGCGGTGGCTGCCGCGGTCAGCACGGGAGTCGACGGCGGCTCGCTCGACGCGGCCGTCACCGCCGCGGTGACCGCGGCCCGTGCCGGGGGGCGGCGCGGGCACTGGGTCGCCGGGGCCGACATCGCCGCCCGCATCGAATGGGCCCGGGAACTGGTGCGCGGCCTCCCGGAGGCGGAGGCGCTGGACCGGGTCGTGTCGCTGGTCGGCACCAGCGTGGCGAGCCAGGAGTCGGTGCCGGCCGCGTTCGCGGTGCTCGCCCTGGCGGACGGCGATCCCTGGCGGGCCGCGCTGCTCGCCGCCAACCTCGGCGGTGACAGCGACACCATCGGCGCGATCGCCGGCGCCGTCGCGGGCTCGGTCGCCGGGCTCCGCGCGCTGCCCGCCGACGCCGTCCGCACCCTGCGGACCGTCAACGCCCTCGACCTGGAGCCGCTGACGACCCGCCTCCTCACCCACCGCTGACCCACCAGACCGCCACCCCACCGCACGAGCCTCCCGGCCGCCACCCCCACCGCAGAACCAATTCGGCACCCGCCCCACCGCCCAAGCCACCCGGCGCCCGGCGGCCGGCACCCGGCACCCGGCGCCCGGCACCCGGCCCACCGCACAAGCCACCTGGCCCCCGCCCCACCGCAGAACCCGCGAAGCTCCCCTGCCCAGCGGTGCACCACCCGTCACCAGACTCACCGCTGTGCCACCCGTCAACCGGGGCGGGGCGGGGCTCCCCGCCCGTCGCCCTGCCCCGGCCCACCCTCACGCACCCTGCAAGGAGGTCCCGTCATGGCCGTTTCGAAGACGAACGATCGCGTCGGTGCCATCGAGACCCGGGGGATCGAACCGGTCCCCGACGGTGAACGCCACGGCCACGCCGGCCAGATGTTCTGGACCTGGTTCGCCGCGAACATCAGCATCCTCGGACTGCCGCTCGGCGCCACCCTGGTGGCCTTCCGCGGCCTGGACATCTGGCAGTCGGTGCTCGTCGCCGTGCTCGGCTCCTTCGGGTCCTTCGCACTGGTGGGCGCCCTCAGCCTGGCGGGCAAGAAGGGCGGCGCCCCCGCGCTCACCCTGTCCCGCGCGGTCTTCGGCCAGCGCGGCAACGCGGGTCCGACGCTGATCACCTGGCTGAGCCGGGTCGGCTGGGAGACCATCTCCACGACCACCGCGGCGTACGCGCTCCTCGCCCTGCTCGACACGGCGTTCGGCATCCGGCGCAACACCGTGCTCACCCTCGTCTGCCTGCTGGTCTTCATCGCCTGCACGCTGCTGATCAGCGGCCTCGGGCACGCCACCATCATGTGGATCAACAAGTGGGCCACGGTCGTGTTCGGGCTGCTGAACCTGGTCGTCATGGGCTTCCTGATCTCGACCGTCGACTGGTCCGACGTGCTCGACGCACCGGCCGGGCCGGTCAGCGCGGTGGTCGCCGGGGTGGGCTTCATCGCTTCCGGCACGGGCATCGGCTGGGCCAACGCGGGTGCGGACTACGCCCGTTACCTGCCCCGTACGATCCCGGGCCGGCGGCTCGTGCTGGCCTCGGCGTTCGGCGCGGGCATCCCGCTCGTCCTGCTGATCTCGCTCGGCTCGCTGCTCTCGGCCGGCGACCGGACGCTGGCCACCGCCTCCGACCCGGTCGCGGCGATCAACGCGATGCTGCCGACCTGGATGGCGGTCCCCTACCTCGTCGCGGCGTTCGGCGGGCTGCTGATGTCGAACCACCTCTCCACGTACTCCGCGGGACTGACGATGATCACCCTCGGCCTGCGGGTGCCGCGCGCGTACGCCGTCGCCCTGGACGTCGTGGTGATGTTCGCGGGCGGCGTCTACTTCATGCTGATCGCCGACGACTTCTACGGGCCGTTCTCGACCTTCCTGACCCTGCTGGCCGTTCCCGTCTCCGCGTGGATCGGGGTGGTCGCCGTGGACTCGCTGCGCGGCCGCGTCTACGACCCCGGCGCCCTCATGGACACCACCCGCACCAGCGCCTACTGGTACACGGGCGGGCTGCGGCTGCCCGCGGTCGCCGGCTGGGCGCTCGCCATCGTGGCCGGGCTGCTCTTCACCAAGGCCGCCACCAGCGCGAGCGACGTCTGGTTCGCCGGTCCGCTCGCCGACACCTGGCTCGGTGTCAACGGCCTCGGCTGGGCCGTCGCGATGGCGGTCGGCGCCGCGGTGTACGCCCTGTTCGGCCGCGGTGACACGGCGGCAGGGACGGCGCCGGACCCGCCGCCGCCCGTCTCCAGGGAGCCGGCCGATGACCGGCCGGGTGGTGCTCGCCGGGAACGTGCTCGCCGATCTGGTGATCGAGGTCCCCGCGCTGCCCGAGCGGGGCGGCGACGTCCTCGGCACCCGTACCGAGACGACCGCGGGCGGCGGCTTCAACACCCTGGTGGCGGCCCGCCGGCTGGGCACCGAGGCCGTCTACGCCGGCCTGCACGGCACCGGACCCCACGGCGACCTCGTCCGCGCGGCGCTGGCCGCCGAGGACATCGGGACCCTGCTGCCCGCCCGCACGGACCTGGACACCGGATTCACGGTGGCCCTGGTCGACGCCGGTGGTGAACGCACCTTCGTGACCAGCTTCGGGGCGGAGGCCACGCTCGCCCCGGCGGACGTGGCCGCGATCGCGGCGCGACTGCGTCCCGGGGACCTCGTCCAGCTCTCCGGGTACGGCCTCGTCCTGCCCGGCAACGGCCCGCTGCTCTCCGGACTCACCGCCGCGCTGCCCGCCGGCGCCACCCTCTGCCTCGATCCGGGGCCGCTGGTCGCCGACATCCCCGAGAGCGTGCTCGCGCCCGTCCTCGCCCGTACCGACTGGCTCAGCGCCAACGCCCGCGAGGCCCGCCTCATGACCGGCCACGAGGATCCCCGTGGCGCGGCGGCGGCCCTGGTACGGCTCCTGGCCCCCGGTGCGGGTGTGCTCGTCCGGGCCGACAAGGACGGCTGCTGGCTCGCCGCGCCCGGCAGGCCGCCCGTGCACGTACCGGGGTTCCCGGTCACGGCGGTGGACAGCAACGGTGCGGGGGACGCCCATGTCGGTGCGTTCCTCGCCCTGCTCGGGCAGGGGTTCGACCCGCTGACGGCCGCCCGGGGCGCCAACGCGGCGGCGGCCTGCGCCGTGACCCGTCGCGGGCCGGCCACGGCACCCGGCAGGACGGAGCTCGCCGCCTTCCTGGCCGGTGACCCGCTGGCCGAGCGGCTCTCGGGCACCGGGAACGGCTGAGCCGGCCGCGGGGCCGTCCGTGACCGCCCCGCGCGCCCCGCCCTTGACCCACTCAGGTGACGGGTCGTCACATATCCCTGGCGGAACGGGAATTCAGCCCGAACGACTGGCGCGACACACCTACCAACGGGTATCTCATGCCTCTGACAGCGATGGCACTCCGTGCCCTGCCAGAGTGAAGGGAATTCCCGTGCGTCTGCGCCCCCTGCGCGTCCTGTGCTGTTCCACCGTGCTCGCCCTGTCGGCGCCCGTCCTGCTGCCGGGCACCGCGTCGGCGGCGGTGCCGGCCTCCTCGGTCTACCTCCAGAACTACGTCACCGGCCTCGACGCGGCCGACAGCGGCGGCACCGTCGTCGCCCACAACCCCAAGGGGAACGAGGACCATCAGCAGTGGACGCCGGTCGCGGTCGACGGCGGCTACCAGCTGCGGAACGCCGACGAGTCCGGCACCTGCCTGGGGCGCGGCGGCACCGCCGCGGTGACCGCCGCCTGCGGCGCCGACGGCACCACCTGGACCGTCACCGCCGGTGCCGACGGCACCTACTCCGTCACGGTCCCCGGCACCTCCCAGTACCTCACCGGTTCCGCCGTGGACACCGGCGCCGTACAGCTCGGCCCGGCGGGCGACCTCGCCCGCTGGTACCTCACGCCGGTCTCCTACGCGACCACGGCGATACCCTCCGCCGACACCCGCACCCTCGACCAGGTCACCTTCCTGACCGCGCACAACGCCTTCGCCAACGGCTCCGACGGGAACTTCGCCTCGTTCCCCGTCAGTCTGTTCCCCAACCAGAACTACGGCATCAGCCGGCAACTGAGCGACGGTGTACGCGGTTTCATGCTCGACGACTACACGGTCTCCGGCCAGGCCGTCCTCTGTCACAACAGCTGCGACGGCGTCAGCGGCCCCGTACCGCTCGCCACCGACCTCCAGCGCATCGTGGACTTCCTGAAGGCCCGGCCCGGCCAGTTCGCCACGGTCTTCCTGGAGGACTACGCCTCCTCCGACGTGCTGAAGTCGTCCCTCGCGTCCGTCAGCGGCCTCTCCGACGTGCTGTACCGGCCGGACCAGGAGGGGGTGGCCGCCAAGGGCTGGCCCACGATGGCCGATCTCGCCGCCCGGGGCAAGCAGCTCCTGATCTTCAGTGACCGCACCCGGGCAAGTGACACCGCGAACGGCTGGGCGACGCGTGACACCTTCGGCGTCATGTACCAGCGCGAATGGACCGTGGAGAACTACTGGTCCATGGGCGGCGGAATCGGTGACTCCGACTGGTCCTGCTACAGCCGCTGGGGCACCGGCAGACCGCTCACGACCGACTCGTCCGCCTTCCACCCGCTGTTCGTGATGAACCACTTCCGGGACTACCCGATCGCCTCCACCGCCGCCACGGA
This sequence comes from Streptomyces arenae, assembly GCF_022343545.1. Lineage (NCBI taxonomy): Bacteria > Bacillati > Actinomycetota > Actinomycetes > Kitasatosporales > Streptomycetaceae > Streptomyces > Streptomyces arenae. Next base: position 155,335 of record NZ_JAKQYH010000069.1, on the reverse strand, counting down.
CAACGGCAAACTCCTCAACCGCGCCCAGAGCTTCTGCACGCCCGCCGCCCGCAAGAAGCCCAACTACCTGGCCGTGGACCGCTACGACACCGGCTCCCCCACCCCGCTCACCACCGTGGGCACCCTCAACACCTACATACTCGCGCCGGGCCAGTGACCGCACCCGGCGGAGCCCTCGGGGCCGTCCGGGAACCACAGTGAACGGCGGCCCGTCCGCACGGGCGGGCCGCCGCCTCCGCAGAGGTTCTCTCCCCCGGCGACCCCCGGAAAGGGGCCACCATGGCCGAGTCGACCCGCCGCAGACTCCTCGGTTCCGCCGCCGGCGTGCTCGGCGGCGCCGCGGCCCTCTCCCTGCTCCCGCCCAGCGTCCGGAAGGCGGTCGCCGCCGGACCCCCGCGCGGCGGCTCCCTGCACGACATCGAACACGTCGTCATGCTGATGCAGGAGAACCGGTCTTTCGACCACTACTTCGGCACGCTCGCGGGTGTCCGCGGCTTCGCCGACCCGCACGCGCTGACGCTGGATGACGGGCGCTCCGTCTTCCACCAGCCCGACGCCGGCAACCCGAGGGGCTACCTGCTGCCGTTCCACCTCGACACCCACCGGTCGAGCGCCCAGGCGATCCCCTCCACCAGCCACGCCTGGTCCGTGCAGCACCAGGCCTGGAACAACGGCAGGATGGACCGGTGGCTGCCGGCCCACCGCACGGCCGACGGCGCCAACGGCCCTTATGTGATGGGCTATTACACCCGCGAGGACATCCCCTTCCAGTTCGCCCTCGCGGAGACGTTCACCGTCTGCGACCACTACTTCTGCTCCGTCCTGGGGCCCACCTGGCCCAACCGGCTGATGTGGATGACCGGGAGCATCGATCCGGGCGGCACCCGGGGCGGCCCCATCACCGGCAACGTCGCGCGCACGCCGTACCGGTGGACCACCTATGCCGAGCGGCTGGGGACCGCCGGCGTCAGCTGGCAGGTCTACCGGCAGGAGGACGACTACAGCTGCAACGTGCTGGAGCAGTTCGCCACGTTCAGGGACGCCCCGCCCGGCAGCGACCTGTACGAGCGCGGGGTCCGCCCGCGGCCCGAGGGCGCCTTCGAGGACGACGCCCGCAACGACCGCCTGCCGACGGTCAGCTGGATCATGCCGACCAGCCACCAGTCGGAGCACCCGGACTACCTGCCCGCCGCCGGGGCCGCCTTCGTCGCCGCCAAGATCGAGGCGATCGCCGCCAACCCGAAGGTGTGGCGCAAGACCGCGTTCATCCTCAACTACGACGAGAACGACGGCCTGTTCGACCATGTGCCGCCGCCCACCCCGCCCGCCGGCACACCCGACGAGTTCATCCAGGGCCTGCCGATCGGCGGCGGGTTCCGGGTCCCCGCGATCATCGTGTCCCCCTGGACCGTGGGCGGCTGGGTCGCCTCCGAGGCCTTCGACCACACCTCCGCCCTGCGGTTCCTCGAACGCCTCACCGGTGTCGAGGAACCCAACGTCAGCCAGTGGCGCCGCGCCACGTTCGGCGACCTCACCACCGCCTTCCGGTTCCGTGACGCCCGCCCGCGCCCGCCGCGCCTGCCCCACGACACCGCCGAGCAGCTGGCGAGGGCGCAGGAAGAGGTGGCCACCCTCCCCAGGCCCACCCTCCCCCAGGCCGACCAGACCTGCCCGCGTCAGGAAGAGGGTCACCGCCCGCACACCTGATCTACGCCGTGGGCGAAGACGCCCCCGGGCCACGCCCGGCACCGTCACCGTGTACCCATGACATCGACACGGGGAGGCACGGTGACGGTGCGATGAGGGCGGTCCGGTTCCACGGGTACGGCGGGGTCGAGGTGTTGCGGGTCGAGGAGGTGCCACGGCCGGTGGCCGGGCCCGGGCAGGTGCTGGTGGAGGTGCGGGCCGCGGGTATCCAGCCCGGTGAGGTGATGATCCGCGAGGGTGCCCGGCACGGGCGGTGGCCGGCCACGTTCCCCTCCGGGCAGGGCAGCGACCTGGCCGGTGTCGTGGCCGAGACCGGTCCCGAGGTGCGTGGTTTCGCGGTCGGCGACGAGGTACTGGGCTTCACGCACAACCGGGCCAGCCACGCGGAGTTCGTCGTGGTCGAGGACGTGAACCTGGTGTCCCGTCCGCGGGAGCTGCCCTGGGAGGTGGCCGGGTCCCTGTACGTGGCCGGCACCACCGCCTACGCCACCGTGTTCGCGGTGGACCCGGGGCCGGGCGACACGGTCGTGGTGTCCGGCGCGGCCGGCGGGGTCGGGTCGCTGGCCGTCCAGCTCGCGCGGCGGCGCGGTGCCACCGTCATCGGGCTGGCGGGCGAGCGCGACCACGCCTGGCTGACGGGTCACGGCATCGTCCCGGTCGCCTACGGCGCGGGCGCGGCCGAGCGGGTCCGGGAGGCCGCGGGCGGGAAGGTCGACGCGTTCATCGACACCTTCGGTGACGGCTACGTGGCCATGGCCGTGGAACTCGGTGTGCGGCCCGACCGGATCAACACCATCCGTGACTGGTCCGCGGCGGGCGAGGTCGGCGCGCGGACCTACGGCGAGGGCTCGGCGGCGTGCGCGGTCGTCCTCGGTGAGCTCGCCCGGCTCGCCGCACGCGGGCAGCTGGAGCTGGCGATCGCCCGCACCTATCCGCTGGATCAGGTGCGGGACGCGTTCCGTGATCTCGAGGGCCGGCACGCCCGAGGCAAGATCGTCCTGCTGCCGTAGGGCGCCGGAGGGCAGTGGCCGGGGAGCGCGGGGCATGCTGGAACCATGATGGTGCTCGCTCTGCTCTTCGCCGTCCTGGGTGCCGTCAGCAATGCGACGGGCACGGCCTTCCAGCGCAAGGCCGCCGCCACTGTGCCGGGCCGCTCCGGCCTGCGCCTGCTGCTCGCGCTGGTACGGCGGCCCGCCTGGGCCATCGGGATCGCCGGGGTCACCGGAGCCGCCGTCTTCCAGGCGCTGGCACTGGTCAACGGCCCGATGGCGCTGGTGCAGCCGCTGTTCATGCTGGAGCTGCCGTTCGCCCTGCTGATCGCCGTTCCGTTGCTGCACCGCCGGCCGAACCCGGCCGGCTGGTGGGCGATCGCGGTGGTGGTGGCCGGTCTCGCCGTGCTCCTGGCCTCGGCCGCTCCGCACGGCGGCCGGCAGCAGGCCCCGATGACGCGCTGGATCCCGGTCCTCGTGCTCACTCTGGGCGCCATCACCGTGGCCGTGCTGCTCGTCCGGTCCTCCTCGTCGCCGTTGTTCCGCGCGGCGGCCCTCGCCACCGGGGCCGCGATCGGCAACGCGCTGGCCGCAGCGCTCATGAAGTCGGCCACCGGCCGCCTCGCCGACGCGGGCCTGCCCGCCTTCCTCACCACCTGGCAGACGTACGGCTGCGCGCTCGCCGGCATCGGCGCGCTGCTGCTCCTGGAGAACGCGCTGCAGGCCGGTCCGCTCGTCGCCTCCCAGCCGGCCCTGACGATCGGCGACGCGGCGGTGAGCCTGGCGCTGGGCGTCCTCCTGTTCGGTGAGTCGGTGCGGACGGGCTGGTGGCTGCTGGCGGAGGCGTTCGGGGCCGGTCTGATCCTGTGGGGCGTGATCCGGCTGACCCGGGTCGTACCGCGGCTCATGGACGCCGTGCGGTGACCCGGCCCGCCGGGGCCGGCACCGTGCGGTCTCCGGCAGTTCAGTGGCTGTTACACGAACCCGCCGTCCGTGACCCGCCGGGGTGGTGAGATGATCGTCCGGTGGGGTGGAAGCACTCGTTCGGCGCCGGACGCGCCGACCCGACACGCCGTGATCCGGCGTCCCTGATCACCGAGTGGCCCTTCCGCTCCCCCGGAAGGGGAACAAGAGTGTCCGTGTTTCAGCGCATCCTGGTCGCCGTCGATCCCAGCCCCGCCCGCCACTCCGCCGTACGGCTGGCCGGTGAACTGGCGCAGCTGACGAACGCCGAGGTCCGCGTCGTGCACGTCATCACGTCCGCCGTCTCCGTGTCCGCGGTCGTCGCCCTGGAGGACGACACCGAGGCGAAGGCCGTCCTGGACGAGGCGCTGGCGGCCCTGCGCGAGCAGGGCGTCAAGGCCGAGGGGACCCTCGCCCGGGGGCTCACGACGCAGGTGGCGCAGGCCATCTCGGAGACGGCCGAGGAGTTCGGCGCCGATCTCATCGTGCTGAGCCCCCACCACCGCGGCGCCGTCGAGGCGCTGTTCGACCCGCGGGTCAGCGACGCCGTCGCGCACCACACCGGCACGGCGGTCCTGCTCGCCCCGGAGGGCGACGCCAAGGCCTGACCGGCACGGTCCATCGCGCACGGGCCCGCCGCGGACGTCATGTCCGCGGCGGGCCCGTCGGCGTGCGCTACCGCCGCCGCCAGGGCAGCGCCTCCTGCCGGTCGCTGTCCGCGTCCATGCGCTGGAGAGCCGCGTTGATCGCCTCGCCGATCTCGGCGAACTGGGTCACCTGCTCGGGGGTGAGGGCGTCGAAGACCGCGCGGCGGACCGCCTCGACATGGCCGGGGGCCTCGCGCTCCAGGAGGCTCACACCGGCCGGGGTCAGGACGGCGTACTGGTTGCGGCGGTTGGCGGGGTCCTCGCGGCGGTCGACGTAGCCGGCCTCCTGGAGCCGGTTCACGGCGTGGGTGAGGCGGCTGCGGGTGATCTTGAGGCGTTCGGCCAGCTCGGACATGGTCAGGCTGTGGTCCTTGACCGAGGAGAGGTGCGCGAGCAGGGTGTAGTCGGCGTGGGTCATTCCGGCGTCGCGCCGCAGCTGGCGGTTCAGGTGGTCGGACAGGTGCGTGGAGAACTGGACGTAGGCGAGCCACGCCCGTCGTTCCTCGGGATTCAGCCAGCGTGGCGTCGTCGTCATGCGCGTACCCTAACGATCATCGTTTGAATGTTCAAACCTTTCTGCGGGGCCTGCTCATCCATGGTGTGGATGAGCCGGATACGCGATTCGGATCGCCCCGGGGATGGCGAGCGTACTTCGGCACACCCCATAGTCGTCCGTACCCCGCACGTCGCTGTCCGGACCAGTCGCCGGTGCGCGGGGTCTCCCTCGCATGCCGTGCGCCCCCCATGGTGCCTCCGTCGGCATGCCCGCTCCGTTCGTCCACCGTCCCTGGAGTCGCCATGCCCGGATCCGTGCCCCCGTCCCCCGCCGCGGTGGACGACGCTCCCTCGCCCGTCGCCGTGTCGGGGCCCGCGCACCTGCTGCGGGTGACCCTGCTGATGGCGGGCAGTTGCCTGCCCATCCTGGGTGCGGTGCTGATCGCCCCCGTACTGCCCAGGATGCAGGACCACTTCGCGTCCGTACCGGGGGCCGAGGCGCTCGTGCCGCTGGCGCTGACCGTGCCGGCGCTCGCGCTGGCGCTGCTCGCGCCGTTCGCCGGGGTGATCGTGGACCGGCTGGGCCGCAAGCGCCTGCTGGTCGTGGCGACGCTGCTGTACGCCGTGTTCGGGACCGCCCCGCTGTGGCTCAGCTCGCTCGGCGCGATCATCGCCAGCCGAGCGCTGGTCGGGGTCGCCGAAGCCGCGATCATGACCTGCTGCACCACGCTGATCGGCGACTACTACACCGGGCGGCGGCGGGTGCGGTACCTCGCCCTGCAGACCATGTGCGCGTCCGCGTCGGCCACCGTGTTCTTCGTGCTGGGCGGTGCGGCGGGATCGGCCGGCTGGCGGGTGCCGTTCTGGGTGTACGCCGTGAGTCTCGTCCTCGCGCCGCTGATGGCCGCCGCGCTGCCGGGGCCGGCGGTGACGGGCGCGGCGCTGCCGGGCCCGGTCGCCGGGCGCGGCGCCGCCGTGGGCCGACGGGGCTTCCCCTGGCGGCAGTTGGGCGGGATCTGTGCCCTGACCTTCTTCGGCGCGATGGTCTTCTACACGGTTCCGGTCGAGATGTCGTACCTGCTCGACGACCTCGGGGTGACGAGCTCCGCCGTCATCGGACTGGCCACCGCCGTGGCGAGTGCGGCCACGGTGGGCGGTGCCGTCACCTTCGCCCGGCTGCGACGCGCCCCCGACCGGATGCTGCCCGCCGTGCTCGCCGTCTGCGCGGCCGGGTTCGGGCTGATGTTCCTCGCGGGGAGCGCTCCGCTGCTGGTCGCCGGGGCGGTCGTGAACTGTGTGGGTACGGGGATGCTGTTGCCCGCGTTGCTCACCGGCGCGATGTCGCGGCTGGCGTTCGAGGACCGGGGTCGGGGGACGGGGCTGTGGACGGCGGCGTTCTTCGGGGGCGAGTTCGTGTGTCCGCTGGTGCTGTTGGGAGGGGAGGCGGGGGTCGGCTCGCTCGCCGGTGCCGTGGGGTTGCTGGGATTGGCCTGTGCGCTGGTGGCGGCCGGTTTGTTCGCGGCGCAGTTCCTCCCCCAGCCTTCGGCCGGGGGTACCCCCAGCGCCTCTAACGGGGCGCTTTGACCGACGTCAGTGTGGCGCCCACCTCCGCCGCCTTCTCGCGGAGCCAGATGTGGGCGGCGTCCTGGGCGTGGAGCGGATGCCACCACATCGCCTCCTGGACCGGGACCGCCTCGAAGGGGCAGGGCAGGACGCGTACCGCGGCCGAGCGGACCACCTTGCGGGCCAGGCGTTCCTGGATCATCGCCACCCTGCGGGTGCCCTCCACCATGTAGGGCAGCAGCTGGAAGGTCTGCACCGACACCTCCACCCGTGGGCTGATGCCGAGCATGCTGAGCTGACGGGCGGCGGGCGCGTCGTACGGGCGCTGGTAGACCGCCCACGGCAGTTCGGCCAGATGGTCGAGGGTGAGGGCGGCACCGACCTCGGGGTGGTCCTCGGCGACCATGCACAGCCAGCGGTCCTGGTGGAGGTCGACGGCCGGGAAGCCGTCGATGATGCCGTGCGGGAGCAGCAGGCCGTCGATGGTGCTCAGGGTGGTGGCCGGGTTCTCCTCGACGTTCGGCGGGGTGTGCCGGAAGGTCAGCCGGATGCCGGGCGCCTCGTGGTGCAGGGCGCGGGCCAGCGGGGCGCCGAAGACGGCCGCGCCGTAGTCGGAGGCGAGCAGCGTGAACTCACGGGTCTCGGCCGCCGGGTCGAAGTCGGGCTGGCTGGAGAAGACCCGGTCCAGCAGATCGCAGGCGGTGGCGCTGCGGTCGCGCAGGGAGGCGCCGAGCGGGGTCAGTTCGTAGGTGTTGCCGCTGCGGGCGAGCAGTTCGTCGTCGAAGTGGCGGCGCAGTCTGGCCAGGGCCGCGCTCATGGCGGGCTGGCTCAGCCCGATCCGCTCGCCGGCCCGCGTGACGTTGCGTTCCTCCAGCAGCGCCCGCAGGGCGACGACCAGGTTGAGGTCGAGTCGGGACAGGTTCACCGGATACCGCCTAGCCACGTCGAGAGCCACCACGCCCTGGAACCATCCACGGCATTGATTCGGCGCATCCACAGGATCTATTTCCGTGATCCGCCGATCAGGGACACAGTAGACCGCAACCCAGCGGGAGGAAATCTGATGGCAACACTCGCGCAACCTGCCGGCCCGTTCGCGCTCGGCACGTTCTCCGCCCCGGACCGGGAGCCGTTCCCCGGTCTGCTGGCCCGGGAACACGTGCTCGACCTGAGCAGAGCGCTGGACTGGACACCGGCCGGCCTGCGCGCCGTGGTCGAACGCTGGGAGGAGGCACTCCCCGTGCTGTACGCCCTGGCGGACGACGTGACCCTGGACTGGCGGCCGCTGGCGGAGCTGCGGGTGCACGCGCCGATCGAGCCCCGGCAGATCTTCCAGTCCGGTGCCAACTACCGGCAGCACGTGATCGACCTGGAGGTCGCCCACCGCTCCCCCGACGACCCGCGTACGGTCGAGGAGGCACGGGCGGAGATCGCAGCGGTGATGGACCGGCGGGCGGCCGAGGACCTGCCGTACGTGTTCATCGGACTGCCGAGCACGATCGCCGGGCCGTACGACGACGTCGTGCTCCCCGAGTGGGCCGAACAGCCCGACTGGGAGCTGGAGTTGGCGGCCGTCATCAGCAGGCCCGCGTACCGGGTGTCCGTCGCGCAGGCCCTGGAGCACGTCGCCGGGTACACGATCGCCAACGACCTCACCGACCGGGCCACCGTCTTCCGGCGGGACATGAAGGCCATCGGCACCGACTGGCTGCGCTGCAAGAACGCGCCCGGGTTCACACCGCTGGGGCCCTGGCTGGTACCGGCCGGGTCGGTCGCCGACCCCGGGGATCTACGGGTGACACTGAAGCTGAACGGCGACACCATGCAGGACGAGTCGACGAAGGACATGCTCTTCGGGGTGGCCCGCCTGGTGTCGTACATCTCGCAGACGGCCCGACTGCTGCCCGGGGACCTGGTGCTGACCGGCAGCCCGGCCGGGAACGGCATCCACTGGGGGCGGCTGCTGCGGGACGGCGACGTCATGGAGGGGTCCATCACCGGGCTCGGCACCCAGCGCACCCGTTGTGTGCGGGAGACGTCGTGAACCGGCGGGACCCCGAGGGCGCGATCGCCGAGGCCGCGAAGGCCTACTCGAACTGGGGGCGTTGGGGCGAGGACGACGTGCTCGGCACCCTGAACTTCCTCGACGAGGCCAAGCGGCGCGAAGGTGCCGCGCTGGTGAGGCGGGGCGTCAGCTTCTCGCTGTCGCAGGCCTTCGACATGGACGGCCCGCAGAAGGGCTGGCGCCGGCGGACCAACCCGGTGCACACCATGCTGGACACCGGTACCGACGCGGCCCTCGGCAACCAGGGCTTCCCGCACGGCATCGGCGGCGCCGACGACGTGATCGCGATGCCGCTCCAGTGCTCCACCCAGTGGGACGGGCTCGGGCACATCTTCGACCACGGCAAGGCCTGGAACGGACGGGACGCGGCCCGCACCGTCACCTCCGACGGCGACCTCGTCACCGGTATCGAGCACATGGCGCCGCACGTCGCGGGGCGCGGAGTGCTGCTCGACGTGGGCCGGGTGGTCGGCACCGACGGGGAGCTGCCCGACGGCTTCGCCATCACCACGGAGCATCTGACGGCGACCGCCGAGGCGCACCGGGTGACCGTGGGCCGCGGGGACATCGTCCTCGTGAGGACCGGGCGGCTGGCCCGGGCCCGGCGGGAGGGCTGGGGCGAGTACGCGGGCGGGCCCGCGCCCGGGCTGTCGTTCACGACCGCCGGATGGCTGCACGGCACCGAGATCGCCGCGATCGCCACCGACACCTGGGGGTTCGAGGTGCGGCCGAACGAGTTCGAGAACGCCTTCCAGCCCCTGCACCAGGTCGCCATCCCCAACATGGGCCTGCTCATCGGTGAGATGTGGGACCTCGACGCCCTCGCCGCCGACTGCGCGGCCGACGGCGTCCACGAGTTCTGGCTGACCGCCGCGCCCCTGCCCATCACCGGGGCGGTCGGATCGCCGGTCAACCCCCTCGCGGTCAAGTAACCCCGCACCCGGTCTCCGCCCGCCCACGGGCGCCCGAGCCGCATCCCCGCCGCCCGAAGTCGCGCGGCCCAACCCCGGGAGGTATCCCCCGACATGGCTGACCGCCCCACCATCCCCACCGTCCTCGTCGTCGGCGGAGGCACCTCCGGCAGCGCCCTGACGGTGCTGCTGCGCCGGGCCGGGATCCCCGTCGATCTCGTCGAGGCGAGCCCCGACTGGAAGGCCTCGGCCGGTTCCGGCATCACCCTGCAGGGCAACGCGCTGCGCGTGCTGCGCGAGGTCGGTGTCCTGGAGGACATCGAGAAGGACGGGTTCGCCGCCAACGGTGTCGCCGTCCTCGCCCCCGACGGCACCGTGATCCACGCACACGAGGAACTCCGCACCGGCGGCGACGGGTTGCCCTCCCACATCGGCATGCAGCGGCCCCGTCTCCAGCAGCACCTGATCGCCCGGGTGCGGGCCTCGGGCGCCGACGTCCGGCTCGGCACCACCGCCACCGCCTTCGAGCAGGACGAGCACGGCGTGGACGTCACCTTCTCGGACGGCACCGGCCGCCGTTACGACCTGGTGGTGGGCGCCGACGGCCTGAACTCCGCCACCCGCCGCATGATCGGCGTCACCGACGCACCCGAGCCCGTCGGCATGGGCATCTGGCGTGCCCCGGCGCCCCGCCCGGCCGGCGTGGACCGCACCGAGATGATCTACGGCGGCCGCTGCTTCATAGCCGGTTACTGCCCGACCAGCGAGGACACGGTCTACACCTACCTCGTCGAACCGGCCCGGGACCGCGCCACCCTCGACCCCGCCTCCTACGCCGACGAGATGCGAGCGCTCAGCGAGGGCTACGGCGGCGCGTGGCAGGAGCTGCGGGAAGCGTTCACCGATCCCTCGGTCGTCAACTACACGTGGTTCGACCGGCATTTGGTGGAGGGGCCCTGGCACCGCGGCCGGATCGTGCTCGTCGGTGACGCCGCCCACGCCTGTCCGCCCACCTTCGCCCAGGGTGCCGCGATGTCCCTGGAGGACGTCCTGGTCCTGGCCGAACTGCTGACCGGCCTGGACGACTGGGACCCCGGGTCCCTCGACCGGGCGCTCACCGGCTACCACGCCCGCCGGCATCCCCGGGTGCGGCTGGTCGTCGACGCCTCCTGCCAGCTCACCGACTGGATGCTGGAGGGCCGGCGGGACGCGGACGTACCCGGGCTCATGGCCCGTACCCTCACCGCCCTCAGGGAACTGCCGTGACCGAGTCCCCGTCGGCACCCACGGTCGACATCCACGCCCATCTCCTGCTCCCCGACGTGGAGGAGGCCGTGGCCGGGCAGCCGGGGCTGGCCGAGGCCCGTGCCCTGGACGCCCGCCGCAACGGGCCGGCCGCGCTCGCCGTGAACGGGCCCATGGTCGGACAGCGGGTGCCGCGGCTGACCGATGTCGCCGTGCGGCTGGCCGCGATGGACGCGCAGGGCGTGGACGTGCAACTGGTCAGCCCCTCACCGTCGCACTACCACTACTGGGCTGACGCACAACTGGCCGCCTACGTCTGCCGGTTGGGGAACGAGGGCACCGCCGGGCACTGCGCGAAGGCCCCCGACCGGCTGTACGGGCTCGGGCTGGTCCCGCTCCAGCACCCCGAACTGGCGCCGGAGTTGCTCGACCACGCACTGGCGCAGGGGCTGCGGGGTGTGGAGATCTCCTCGCACGCGCCCGGCCGTGAGCTGTCGGACCCGGCCTACGAGCCCCTGTGGACCCGGGTCGAGGAGACGGGGGCGCTGGTCTTCCTGCACCCGTTCGGCTGCACGCTCGACGAGCGGCTCGACCGGTGGTACCTGTCCAACACCGTCGGCCAGCCCGCCGAGAACGCCGTGGCGCTCTCGCACCTGATCTTCTCGGGTGTCCTGGACCGCCATCCGGGCCTGAAGCTGATCGCGGCGCACGGCGGCGGCTACCTGCCGACCCACCTGGGCCGCTCCGACCACGCCTGGCGGGCCCGCCCCGACGCCCGTGACTGCGCGCGGGAGCCGAGCAGCTACCTGAGGCAGCTGTACTTCGACTCCCTGGTCCACGACCCGCACGTGCTGCGGGAGCTGGTCCGGGTCGCGGGCGCGGACCGGGTGCTGCTCGGCTCCGACTTCCCCTTCGACATGGGCACCGAGGACCCGCTGGGCGCCCTGGGGGCGGCCGGCCTGCCGGACCCCGACTTCCATGCCGTCCGCGGCGGTACCGCCGCCGCCCTGCTGAACCTGATCTGAGGAGGAACCCCCCATGGGCAACCGTCTGCTCACCCACCTCCGGCACGTCGACCTCGCCGTGCCCGACTACGACAAGCAGCTGGACTTCTACGCCGGTGTCTGGGGCCTGACCAAGGTCGCCGAGGACTCGGGCATCTCGTTCCTGGCCGCCGAGGGCTCACCGGAGCAGTACGTGGTCCGGCTGCGCCGGGCCGAGGAGAAGCGCCTCGACCTGGTGTCGTACGGCGCCGCCTCCGCCGCGGACGTCGACACCCTGGCCGAACAACTCCTCGCGGGCGGTGTGCGGTTGATCTCGCGGCCCGGCAAGGTCGACACGCCCGGCGGCGGTTACGGCTTCCGGTTCTTCGACGTGGACGGCCGCACTATCGAGGTCTCCGCGGACGTCGAGGTACGGCGGCACCGGAAGATCGAGGAGAAGGAGTCGATCCCGGTGAAGCTGTCGCACGTGGTGCTCAACTCGCCCGACCTGGACCGGACCCGCGCCTGGTACGAGGAGCATCTCGGCTTCCGGCTCTCGGACACACTGAGTTCGCCGCACATGGGCGAGGTCATGCACTTCATGCGGATCTCCAGCCAGCACCATTCGATGGCCCTCGCCAAGGGCCCGCACACCTCCCTGCACCACGTCTCGTTCGAGATGCGCGGCATCGACGAGTACATGCGCGGCTCCGGCCGGGTCATCCGGGCCGGTTTCAAGAAGGTGTGGGGGCCGGGCCGGCACATGGCGGGCGACAACACGTTCACGTACTTCCTGGACCCGCACGGCAACACCGTCGAGTACACGACCGAGTTGGAGCTCCTCGACGAGGACACCTGGCACCCGAGCGTCTACGACTTCTCCAAGCCCGAGGTCACCGACCAGTGGGGCACGGCGAACCCGATGAACGAACTGGTCGCCAAGGAGTCGTTCAACGACGTCGACCGCGGTGTCTTCGTGGCCCCGCCGGTCTGACCGCCCCCGATCCGCACCCCCGACGACAGGACCTGCCATGCGTTTCGCCACGTACGAGTACCGCACCCGACGCCAGGTGGCCGTCGTCGACGAGGACGGCACGCTGTTTCCGCTGCCCGGCGTCGACTCGCTGGCCGGGCTGCTCGCCGGGGGCGGCGGACTGCCCGGCCTGCTGGCGGCGGGCGCGGCCGCACTCGACGTCCCGCCCGGTCCGAACGTCTCCGAGGTGCGGCTGCTGCCACCGCTCCAGCCGCCCACGGTGCGGGACTTCGTCACCTTCGAGGAGCATGTCGAGGGCGTACGACGCTCCGTCGACGGCAGCGCGGGCGTACCGGATCAGTGGTACGCGGCACCGACCTTCTACTTCACCAACCCCTATGCGGTGTACGGCCCCTACGACGACATCCCGGTGCCGCCGGGTGCGCGGGTGCTCGACTTCGAGCTGGAGGTCGCCGCCGTGATCGGCCGTGCGGGCCGGGACCTCACCCCCGAACAGGCCCGTGACCACATCGTCGGCTACACCGTCTTCAACGACTGGTCCGCCCGCGACCTGCAGTCCGCCGAGATGAAGGTGAACCTCGGACCCTGCAAGGGCAAGGACACCGCCACCACGCTGGGCCCGTACCTGGTCACGGCCGACGAACTGGACGAGTACCGGGACGCGGACGGGTTCCTGCGGCTCGCGCTGACCGCCTCGGTGAACGGCGAGGTGGTCGGTGAGGACCTGCTGTCCAACATGAGCTGGACCTTCGAGGAGATGGTCGCCTACGCCTCGCGCGGCACCTGGGTGCGCCCCGGTGACGTGCTGGGCTCGGGCACCTGCGGCAACGGTGGCTGCCTGGCCGAGCTGTGGGGCGTGCGCGGCACGCAGGACCCGCCGCCGCTGACGCCGGGTGACACGGTCACGCTCACCGTCGAGGGCATCGGCAGCGTCTCCAACACGGTGGTGGCCGGGGCGGCGGTGGTGCCGGTGCCGGCGGCCCGGCGGCGGGACCGTCGGCGTCCGTGACCGGCGCTCCGTGCACAGCACACAGCACACACGGCATCAGAAAGGCCCTCATGGACAAGGTCTGTCCGGGCGCCGCGGCAGCGGTCGCCGACATCCCCGACGGCGCGTCGCTGGCCGTCGGCGGCTTCGGTCTCAGCGGCATCCCGGCCGTCCTGATCCGGGCCCTGTACGACCAGGGCGCGAGCGGGCTGCGGGTCGTCTCCAACAACTGCGGCGTCGACGGGCAGGGGCTCGGTGTGCTGCTGGGCGCGGGCCGCATCGCCCGGGTCACCGGCTCCTACGTCGGTGAGAACAAGGAGTTCGCCCGGCAGTACCTGTCGGGCGAGCTGGAGGTGGAGCTGGTGCCGCAGGGCACGCTGGCCGAGCGGCTGCGGGCGGGCGGCGCGGGCATCCCCGCCTTCTACACCCCGGCGGGCGTCGGCACCCAGGTCGCCGACGGCGGGCTGCCCTGGCGGTACGCCCCGGACGGTACGGTCGCGCTCGCCTCGCCGGCGAAGGAGATCCGCACCTTCCAGGGCCGCCGGCACGTGCTGGAGCACGCCATCACCACCGACTTCGCCCTGGTACGGGCCTGGCGCGGCGACCGGCACGGCAACCTCGTGTTCCGCAGGGCGGCGGCCAACTTCAACCCACTGGCCGCGACGGCCGGCCGGGTCACGGTCGCCGAGGTCGAGGAACTGGTGGAACCGGGCGAGCTGGCACCGGAGGAGGTGCATCTCCCGGGCATCTACGTGCAGCGGGTGGTGCGGCTGACCGCCGGCCAGGCGGACGCCAAGGGCATCGAGAGGAGGACCGTACGCGCATGAGCTGGACCCGCGACCGGATGGCCGCCCGCGCCGCCGCCGAACTCGCCGACGGCTCGTACGTCAACCTGGGCATCGGGCTGCCCACCCTCGTCCCCGGTCACCTCCCGCCGGGCGTCCATGTGGTCCTGCACTCGGAGAACGGCATCCTGGGCACCGGCCCCTACCCGTACGAGCACGAGGTCGACCCGGACCTCGTCAACGCCGGCAAGGAGACCGTGACCGTGCTGCCCGGCGCCTCGTTCTTCGACTCCGCCCAGTCGTTCGGCATGATCCGCGGCGGCCATGTCGACACGGCCGTGCTCGGTGCCATGCAGGTGTCGGCCGCCGGCGACCTGGCCAACTGGATGGTCCCCGGCAAGACGGTCAAGGGCATGGGCGGCGCCATGGACCTCGTCCACGGCGCCCGCCGGGTGATCGTGCTGATGGAACACACCGCCAAGGACGGCACGCCGAAGATCCGCAAGGAGTGCACGCTGCCGCTGACCGGCGAGCGCTGCGTCCACCGGATCATCACCGACCTCGGCGTCCTCGACGTCACGCCCGAGGGGCTGGCACTCGTGGAGTGCGCGCCGGGGGTGACGCCGCGGCAGATCGCGGACCGCACGGACGCGCCGCTGCTCTGACCGTCGTACACCGCGCACGGCCGGCGCTACGAGAGCGGCATCACCTTGCGGTAGGCGAACACCGCGACCACCGCGACGGCCACGTGCATCAGGAGCAGCGCGGCGACGCCGATGGCGCCGCCACTGCCGTAGAGCAGGAAGTCGGGGACGAACGACACCACCACGACGGCCGGCACCAGCCGGCGTGTCAGCGCCCCCGGATCCCTGGCCACCTTGCGTACGACGGCCCAGCCCAGGGCGCCCAGCACGGTCCCGACCGCCGTCAGGAAGATGTACGACCCGGCCTTCAGGGGCTGGAAGTCGTCCGGCGCGCCGGCGGCGAGCGCGATCAGGGAGATCACCGTGTCGGCGACGGAGGCCGCCACCACCGCGGCCAGGACACCTCCCACGACGACGAGCGGACCACGGCGGACGGCGACTGTCTCAGAGGTGACGGACACGACGGACTCCAGGTAGGGGGATGCGTTTGAAGACTCAAACAGCACCTCCAGTGTCGTTCCCGTCCGTTTGACATTTCAAGTTCTCGATCCTGTCGGTCTCCTACCGACTTCGGTACTCGTCAGATGGAGGTCAGGCGCCGACGTACTGCGCGAGGTGTTGGGCGGTGAGGGTGGCGCGGGCGGCGACGAGGTCCGCCGGGGTCCCCTCGAAGACGATCCGGCCGCCGTCGTGACCGGCCCCCGGGCCGAGGTCGATGATCCAGTCGGCGTGGGCCATGACCGCCTGGTGGTGCTCGACGACGATGACGGACTTGCCGGAGTCCACCAACCGGTCGAGCAGACCGAGGAGTTGCTCGACATCGGCGAGGTGCAGGCCCGCGGTCGGCTCGTCCAGGACGTAGACGCCGCCCTTGTCGGCCATGTGCGTGGCCAGCTTGAGGCGCTGCCGCTCACCGCCGGACAGGGTGGTGAGCGGCTGGCCGATGGTGAGGTAGCCGAGACCCACGTCCGTGAGCCGCCGCAGGATGCGGTGGGCGGCCGGGAGGTGCGCCTCGCCCGAGCCGAAGAACTCCTCGGCCTCGGTCACCGGCATCGCCAGCACCTCGCTGATGTCACGGCCGCCGAGGCGGTACTCGAGCACCGACGCCTCGAACCGCTTGCCGTCGCACTCCTCGCAGGTGGTGGCGACCCCGGCCATCATCGCCAGGTCGGTGTAGACGACGCCGGCGCCGTTGCAGGTCGGGCAGGCGCCCTCGGAATTGGAGCTGAACAGGGCGGGCTTGACGCCGTTCTCCTTGGCGAAGGCCTTGCGGATCGGCTCCAGCAGTCCTGTGTACGTCGCCGGGTTGCTGCGCCGGGAGCCGCGGATGGCGCCCTGGTCGACCGAGATCACCCCGGCGCCGGCCGGGATCGACCCGTGCACCAGGGAGCTCTTGCCGGAACCGGCGACACCGGTGACCACGGCCAGCACCCCGAGCGGGATGTCGACGTCGACACCCTGGAGGTTGTGGGTGGCGGCACCACGGATCTCCAGGGCCCCGGTGGGCCTGCGGACCGTCTCCTTGAGTGCGGCACGGTCGTCGAAGTGACGTCCGGTGATGGTGCCGCCCTTGCGCAGCCCTTCGACGGTGCCCTCGAAGCAGACGGTGCCGCCGCCCGCGCCGGCACCGGGGCCGAGGTCGACCACGTGGTCGGCGATCGCGATGACCTCCGGCTTGTGCTCCACGACGAGCACCGTGTTGCCCTTGTCGCGCAGCCGCAGCAGCAGGCCGTTCATCCGCTGGATGTCGTGGGGGTGCAGGCCCGTGGTGGGCTCGTCGAAGACGTAGGTGACGTCGGTCAGCGAGGAGCCGAGGTGGCGGATCATCTTGGTGCGCTGGGCCTCACCGCCGGACAGGGTGCCCGCCGGGCGGTCCAGCGAGAGATAGCCGAGGCCGATCTCCACGAACGACTCCAGGGTGTGCTGGAGCGTGCTGAGGAGCGGTGCCACCGACGGCTCGTCGAGGCCCTTGACCCAGGCGGCCAGGTCGCTGATCTGCATCGCGCAGGCGTCGGCGATGCTGATCCCGTCGATCTTCGAGGAGCGGGCGCCCTCGCTGAGGCGGGTGCCGTCGCATGCGGGGCAGGTGGCGAAGGTGACCGCCCGTTCCACGAACTCGCGGATGTGCGGCTGCATCGACTCCTTGTCCTTGGCGAGCATCGACTTCTGGATGCGCGGGACCAGACCTTCGTAGGTCATGTTGATGCCCGCGATCTTCATCCGGGTCGGCTCGCGGTACAGGAAGTCCTGGAGTTCCCTCTTGGTGAACCTGCTGATCGGCTTGTCCGGGTCGAAGAAGCCGGACTCGGCGTAGAGACGGGAGTTCCAGCCGCCGCCCTTGTAGCCGGGGACAGTGATCGCACCCTCGTTGAGGGACAGCTTCTCGTCGAAGAGCTGGCCCAGATCGAGGTCGGTGACGGCACCCCGGCCCTCGCAGCGCGGGCACATGCCGCCGGTGATGCTGAAGCTGCGGCGCTCCTTCACCTTCTGCCCGCCGCGTTCGACGGTGACGGCTCCGGCACCGCTGATCGAGGCGATGTTGAAGGAGAACGCCTTGGGCGAGCCGATGTGCGGCTCGCCGAGCCTGCTGAAGAGGATGCGCAGCAGCGCGTTGGCGTCGGTGGCGGTGCCCACGGTGGAGCGCGGGTCGCCGCCCATCCGCTGCTGGTCGACGATGATCGCGGTGGTCAGCCCGTCGAGGACGTCCACCTCGGGGCGGGCCAGGTTCGGCATGAAGCCCTGGACGAAGGCGGGGTAGGTCTCGTTGATCAGCCGCTGGGACTCGGCGGCGATGGTGTCGAACACGAGCGAGCTCTTGCCCGAGCCGGAGACGCCGGTGAAGACCGTCAGCCGGCGCTTGGGGATCTCGATGCTGACGTCCTTGAGGTTGTTCTCGCGGGCACCGTGCACACGGATCAGTCCATGTGTGTCGGCCACGTGCGGCGTGGACGTCTGCGTCCCGGTCGTTCTGGCCATGCTCAAATCCGTCTCCATCCACTGCGCGGTGCCGGCGTCGCTGGCCGCCACGCTAGCCGGACGGGAAGGGCGGTGCTTCTCCATTACTGATCGACCGGCGGTCGCGCGCGATGCGCCCGGCCGCCCGGAGCTGGCTAGGCTGGCAGTCCCAGGGAAGGGCGGTGCCATGGATGCCGAGTCCCGGATCAGGGCCGCGATCGAGGAGCACTGGCGGGCGTCGGAGCGCGGGGACGTCGCGGCCGAGCACGCCGTCTACGCCGCCGACGCGATCCTGGACTATCCGCAGTCGGGCGAGCGCTTCCGGGGCCGGGAGACGATCGCCGCGCAGCGCGGCGGACACCCGGCCGACCGGCACTTCACCGTGCTGCGAATCACCGGCCACGCGCGGTTGTGGGTGAGTGAGTGCGTCATCACCTACGACGGTGTGCCGTCGTACTCGGTGAGCGTCATGGAGTTCGCCGACGGACAGGTGGCGCACGAGACGCAGTACTTCGCCGGGCCGTTCGGCGCGCCCGCGTGGCGGGCCGCGCTCGCGGAGCCGATGCCGGGGCGGACCGTCGAGGAGGCCTGACCTGCCGGGCACCGACGACCGATGTACGGTCGGGGTACGGCGTAGGTGCGGGCCTCCCAGCCGACATACGGGCCGGCGCCCCGCGCACGCCCGGGAGTGCCCATGGCGCAGCAAGCGAACATCGCCGCACAGACGGCTTTCGGTGAGGCCGTCATCACCGGGAACCTCGACGCGCTGGACGAGATCGTCGCACCCGATTCCGTCGATCACGACCCCGCGCCGGGACAGGGCCCGGGACCCGACGGGTACAAAGCCATGTTCAACGACCTTCGCGTGGCCTTCCCCGACCTGCGGGTCGAAGTGGAGCACCTGCTGGCGACCGACGACGAACTCGCCTTCGCCTACCAGATCAGCGGGACGCATCTGGGGCCGCTGATGGGGCGGCCGCCGACCGGCCGCATGGTGCGCTACCGGGGCATGCAGATCAGCCGCTTCGACGGTGACGGCAAGCTCGTCGAGCGCTGGGGCAGCAGCGACGAACTGGGCATGCTGCGCCAACTGGGCCTGACGTAGGGGGGCGTGACCGCCGACGAGAGCGGTCGGCCGCGTCCGACTCGGCGGTCGGGTCCAGGTCGATCGCCCGTGGGCCGACACCGAGGTGCCGGGTGTCGAGGCCGGTCATCAGCCCGATAGGTAGCGGTTCTGTCACGAGGTTGCGCCCGGATGTGCTGCGGCACCGGCGCCGCGACCGGGGGCCGCTTGTCCAGCAGGCCGGCCGGCGGCCGACTTCCAGCCGAGGTCGACCGCATCCTGTACGCCCAGATCCCCACCCTGGCCGGCGGGCAGCGCAGCGCGGACCTCGTCCGCGGTCCCGGGCGTCGGGCGGTCCGGGCCGTACCCGGAGAGCTGCCGAAGATCACCCAGTTCCCGTCGCCTCACCGGCGCCCAGGTGGCTGCCGCGTAGCTCCGCCGTGGTGACGCCGTCGGTGTATGGCGTCACCGCCGGCACCTCGTGCCCGCGCAGCAGGGGCACCTGATCTCTCGTCGACGGCCTGAGCAGGCGGCCGGGATCCGCCTGACCCCGGCGCCCGGGCCTCGCACGCCCGCAGGACGACCGCCACCGGCAGGCACCCACGCCCCGGGGCACGCGGCAGGCCGGCCGGGGCCCCGTTGCCGCGCGTCGGTGCCCGGCAGTTCGGCCCGCTCGCGCGGCTACGAAGATTTTGCGTTCTCGCGGGACGCCCATGAACCGGCCGCCACCTGCCCGGAGTCCGCTTTGTCGGGCCGGCCGGGCCGCCGGTAACTGTGAGTTCACCCGGCCTGTCTTCCTCGGCAGTCTACGCGCGTGGTGTCATGCGCACGCTCACCCACCCCCCACGTGAGCGTCCATCGACTAGGAGTCACGCATGCTGTCGAAGCTTCTCGGCCGCGCCGGTGTCGCCGTGGCGGCCGGTGCGGTCGTCGTAGCCACCGCGGTCCCCGCGAACGCCGCGAGCTACACCGCCTTCGCCTTCTCGCTCAGCAGCAGCGAGCCCACGATCTACGACTTCATCAACTCGGCCACCAGCTCGCTCGACATGACGATGTACGAGCTGGAGGACACCACGGCCGTCAACGACCTCATAGCCCTGGAGAACAAGGGCGTCACCGTGCGGGTCGTGCTCGACCGTCAGCACAAGAGCGCCAACAACTCCGCCTACACCTCCCTCACCAACGCGGGTGTGGGCGTGGTCTGGTCACCCGCCGGGTTCGTCTACACGCACCAGAAGACGATCACGGTGGACGCCACCAAGTCGCTGGTCCTGACCGGCAATCTGACCTCGCAGTACTACGCCACGGGCCGCGACTACGGCGTCTTCACCGACGACACCAGGGACGTCGCCGCGATCGAGAAGGTCTTCAACGCCGACTACGCCGGCACCTCGGTCACCCCCACCGACGGCGACCACCTGCTCTGGTCCCCCACCGACTCGCGCAGCCGCCTGCTGTCCGTGATCAACGCCGCCACCAAGACGCTCGACGTCGAGGAACTGGAGTTCAGCGACAGCACGGTGGTCGACGCGATCGTCGCCAGAGCCGAGGCGGGCGTGAAGGTGCGGGTGGTCCTGGAGACCCCGGACGACTACTCCAGCGAGGTCTCCGAGATCGAGGACGCCGGCGGCACGGTGGTCGGCTACTCCGACCCCGACGGCTTCTACATCCACGCCAAGGCCATGGTCGCCGACTACGGCCTCTCCACCCAGGAGGTGGAGGCCGGCTCCATGAACATCAGCAGCAACTCGCTCTCGAACAACCGTGAGTTGGGCATCATCCTCACGGGCACGGGGGTCGCGCAGTCGGTGGCCACGACCATCGAGACCACGTTCGACAGCGACTACTCGGGCGGCACCGCCGCGTAGCGCACCGGGGGTGAGGAGGGGCGGGCCGGGGCGGAGGCCGGCGGAAGCCGCGCCCGGCCCGCCCGTGGCGGAGCTTGCGGGCGTGGGCCGTCACCCGTCAGCATGGTGACGTGAATCTGGAGCACGTCTTCGTGTGCGGCCACCCGGCCCTCGACTTCGCCGCGACCCTCCGCGCACGCCGCACCGCCGGATTCGAGATGTTCGTGTCGCCCGAGCGGCTGGACGCCTGGTACCTCGGGTCCGGCCTGGTCGACGCCGTGTCCCCCAGCCAGGACACCGACGTCGAACGGGCCGTCGCCGTACGCGAGGCCCTGTACCGCCTGTTCACCGCCCGCCGGCTCGGCGCCCCGTACGACGCCGGGGCGCTGGCGCTGGTCAACAGCGCGGCCCGGAAGCCCGCGGCCACGCCCCAGCTCACCGCGGACGGCCGGTGGACCGTCGCGACACCCGAGGCCGCGCTGTCGAGCGTGGCACGGCTGGCCGTGGAACTGCTGAGCGGACCCGACGCGCCGCTGCTCAAGGAGTGCGGCAACCCGGAGTGCACTCGCGTCTACCTGGACCGCTCGCGGGGCATGCGGCGCCAGTGGTGCGGCATGGAGTCCTGCGGCAACAAGATCAAGGCAGCGGCCTACCGCGCCCGGAAGAAGCAGCTGCGGGACGCCGGGTGACCGGCCCGGCAGGTGCCCCGCCGACACCGTGCCCCATGGCGGGCACGGCCGACACGCCTGACATTGTGCGCATTCTTGACGCACATCAAGGCCCCGCCTAACTTCGCGGCGTCAGTCCCCCCACCTGGCGCAAGGAGTCCGAGTTCGTGCCGCACCGCACCCGCCTTCGTACGCTCACCGCCCTCGCGGCCCTGCTGCTCGCCGCTTCCCTGACCCCCGCCGCCCGGGCCGCCGAAGCGGTCCGCGTCGAGGGCACGTTGCCGTCCGGCGCGGCCTACGTCATCGACATGCCGGACAGCTGGAACGGCACCGTCCTGCTGTACAGCCACGGCTACACCGCGGCCGGCCTTCCCAACCCGGCACGGGACGCACCGGACGACGCCACCAAGTCGCTGCTGATGAAGCAGGGTTACGCGCTGACCGGCTCCTCGTACGCCACCAACGGCTGGGCGGTCACCGACGCGGTGCCCGACCAGCTCGCCACCCTCGACGCCTTCACCGGCCGCTTCGGCGCGGCCCGGCGCACCCTCGCGTGGGGCACCTCCTACGGCGGCCTGGTGACCACCACGATCGCCGAACGTCATCCGGACCGCATCTCCGGGTCGCTGTCGATGTGCGGTCTGGTGCAGGGCGGGGTCGCCACCTGGAACAGCATGCTGGACACCGCCTTCGCGCTGCGCACCCTGCTCGGCGGAACCGGCTCGGGCATCCGGCTCACCGGGCTGCGCGACACCGCCGACGCGGCAGCCCAGGCCGCAGCCATGACCGAACTGGTCGAGAGGGCGCAGACCACCGCCACCGGCCGGGCCCGGATCGCGCTGGCCGCGGCCCTGTACGACGTCCCCGGCTGGAACGACGACGCCGTCCCCCGGCCCGCGCCGGCCGACTGGGACGCGCGGCAGGCCGGCCAGTACCGGGCCGTCGTCGGTCTGATCGGCCTCCCGGCCTTCGTCTGGCGGCAGGAGGCGGAGCTCCGGGCGGGCGGCAACATGTCCTGGAACACCGGCGTCGACTACCCGGCCATGCTGCGCAAGTCGCCGAATTCCAAGGAGGTTTCGGAGCTCTACGGCACAGCGGGACGGTCTCTGCGGACGGACCTCGGGGACCTCGGCAGGGCGCCGCGCGTCGTCGCCGACCGGAAGGCCGTCGACTGGATGGACCGCACCAGCGTGTTCACCGGCCGGCTCCGGAGACCGCAGCTGGACATCCACACCACCGGCGACCCGCTGATCCCGGTGCAGGCCGAGAGCGCCCACCGGCGTGCCGTCACGGCCGCCGGCTCCGCCGCCCTGCTCCGGCAGGGCTACGTCGACAACGCCGGCCACTGCACGTTCAGCCCCGGCGAACAGGTGGCCGCGCTGCACACCCTGGAGGACCGCATCGCCTCGGGCCACTGGCGGGGCGCCGATCCGGCCTCCCTCAACGCCCGCGCCCGCGCCGCCGACCCCGCCTCGGCGGCGCGCTACACACCGTACGAGCCTGGCCCCTACCCCCGTCCGTACGACCTGGCCCACCCGCGCGACCGGCAGCGGAGCCCAGGGGACGCGGGCCGTCGTACGTCCGCCGGGTGGCCGTAATCTTGCGCACGTGAACGCCGAGATCGCACCGGAGTCCCCGGACTCCCCGCAGCCCCGCCCGCAGTCGCTCCTGCTCACCTTCTTCGGCAACCACGTACTGGAACTGGGCCCGCTGGGCGTCTACTCGGGCAGCATCATCACGGTCCTGGGGCGGGCGGGCGTCGGCGAGCAGGCCGTCCGCTCCACGCTCACCCGGATGGTCAACAGGAACCTGCTGCGGCGCCAACGGCAGGGGCGCAGGATGTACTTCGGGCTGACGCCGCTCGCCGCGCAGATCCTGCACGACGGCCGCCGTCGCATCTGGGAGACGGGCGCCGTCAACGACGACTGGGACGGGTCCTGGACGCTGCTCGGCTTCTCGCTGCCGGAGTCCTGGCAGCGCCAGCGGCACGATCTGCGTTCGCAGCTCGGCTGGTCGGGTTTCGGGCCGCTCTACAGCGGACTGTGGATCGCGCCCGGCCGGGTCGACGTCTCCGCCGTGGTCGCCGAACTCGGGCTCTCCGCGCATGTGAAGATCTTCCACGCGCTGGCCGACGAGGCGACGGACATCGACGTGATGATCCGCGACACCTGGGACCTGGAGTCGATCGCCGCCCGCTACGCGGACTTCCGCGCCCGCTGGGAGGCGTGGCGGCCCGGTGCCGACGGCGACGCCGTCGTCACCCGGCTGCGGCTGGTCAGCGAGTGGCTGGACGTCATCCGCACCGATCCGCGGCTGCCGGCCCGGCATCTGCCCGCCGACTGGCCGGCCCACGCGGCGGAGGCGACGTTCCACCGGATCGCGGCCGAGACCGAGGCGCCGGCCCGCCGGATGGCCGCGGACCTGCTGGACACCACCCCCCTGTGACCCTCCGGACCAGCACGGATCGGCAAGCGATCTATGCTGCTGGGAGCGGGAAAGCCGCCGGAGCGGGTACCCGTGTCCGGCATCGCTCTCCGTCCGTCTCTCCCGAGGAAGCCCCGTTGAACTTCTGGTCGATCTATGAGCACGGTTTCGCGCGCGTGGCAGCCTGCACGGGCCACACCGTCATCGCCGACCCGCGCGCCAACGCCGAGGCCGTCCTGCGCCAGGCCCGCCGCTGCGCCGAGGACGGCGTCGCGGTGGCGGTCTTCCCGGAACTGGGTCTGACCGGCTACTCGATCGAGGACCTGCTGCTCCAGGACGCGGTGCTCGACGAGGTCGAGGAGGCCCTCGCGACGGTGACCGCCGGTTCCGCCGAACTGCTGCCGGTCCTCGTCGTCGGCGCGCCGCTGCGCCACCGCAACCGGATCTACAACTGCGCGGTGGTCGTGCACCGCGGCCGGATCCTCGGGGTCGCGCCCAAGTCCTACCCGCCGAACTACCGGGAGTTCTACGAGCGTCGGCAGCTCGCCGCGGGCGACGACGAGCGGGGCGGCACGATCCGGGTCGGGGGCGAGAGCGTGCCGTTCGGGGTGGACCTGCTGTTCGAAGCGGCCGACGTGCCCGGTCTCGTGGTGCACGCCGAGGTCTGCGAGGACATGTGGGTACCGGTGCCGCCGAGCGCGGAGGCGGCGCTGGCCGGGGCGAACGTCCTGGTCAACCTGTCGGGCAGCCCGATCACGGTCGGCCGCGCCGAGGACCGGAAGCTGCTGTGCCGCTCGGCGTCGCAGCGCTGCCTGGCCGCGTACGTCTACGCGGCGGCCGGACTCGGCGAGTCGTCCACGGACCTGTCCTGGGACGGGCAGACCATGATCTACGAGAACGGTCAGCTGCTGGCGGAGACGGACCGGTTCCCGCTCGACGACCAGTACGCGGTGGCCGACGTGGACCTGGACCTGCTGCGGCAGGAGCGGGCCCGGATGGGTTCCTTCGACGACAACCGCCGTACCCACGCGGCGCGCACCGGCGACTTCCGGACCGTCTCCTTCCGCCTCGACCCGCCCACGGCCGACCTGGGCCTGCGCCGCCGGGTGGAGCGCTTCCCGTTCGTGCCGGCCGACCCCGAACGGCTCGCCCTGGACTGCTACGAGGCGTACAACATCCAGGTCGCGGCGCTCCAGCAGCGGCTGGCCGCGATCGGCGGCCCGAAGATCGTCATCGGTGTCTCCGGCGGGCTCGACTCCACGCACGCCCTGATCGTCGCCGCCCGCGCCATGGACCGTGCCGGCCGCCCGCGCAGCGACATCCTGGCGTTCACGCTGCCCGGCTTCGCCACCGGCGAGCACACCAAGGGCAACGCGCACCGGCTGATGAACTCGCTCGGCGTGACCGCGGCCGAGCTGGACATCACACCGACCGCGCGGCTGATGCTCGAGGAGATGGGCCACCCGTTCGCCGCCGGTGAGCCGGTGTACGACGTCACGTTCGAGAACGTGCAGGCCGGGCTGCGCACCGACTACCTGTTCCGGCTCGCGAACCAGCGTGGCGGCATCGTCCTCGGTACCGGTGACCTGTCGGAGCTGGCGCTCGGCTGGTCGACGTACGGCGTCGGCGACCAGATGAGCCACTACAACGTAAACTCCGGGGTGCCGAAGACGCTGATCCAGCATCTGATCCGGTGGGTGATCAGCAGCGAGCAGTTCGACCCGGAGACCGGCCGGACCCTGACCGCGATCCTGGACACGGAGATCAGCCCGGAGCTGGTGCCGGGCGAGGAACTGCAGTCCACCGAGTCGAAGATCGGTCCGTACGCGCTGCACGACTTCACCCTGTACCAGGTGCTGCGGCACGGCTTCCGGCCGTCGAAGATCGCCTTCCTGGCCTGGCACGCCTGGCACGACCGGGCCGCGGGTGCCTGGCCGCCGGGCTTCCCGGACTCCGAGCGGAAGGCGTACGACCTGGCGGAGATCCGGCACTGGCTCGACTACTTCTGCCGTCGCTTCTTCGCCTTCGCCCAGTTCAAGCGCTCGGCGATGCCGAACGGCCCGAAGGTCTCGGCGGGCGGCTCCCTCTCCCCGCGCGGCGACTGGCGTGCCCCGTCCGACAGTTCGGCGCGGGCCTGGCTGCACGACCTGGAGCGGGTACCGGAGCAGTGATCCGTGGCCACGGCGGGGGAACGTCCGCGCGATTTGGCGTGCGTCCCCCTGCCGGGGTAGGCTCGATCTTGGGCGAGGCACTCAAATCCGAGTGAAGCGCGCTGCGTTGGTGGTCCAAGGAAAGACGCCCCGCTTCCTGCGGGGAAATGCAGGTGCAAGGCCTGCCCGGCGCTCCGATCGAAGAGTCCCGCCCCTGATCCGTCGGGGGCGGGACTTTTCGCGTGCCGGGAAGCGGGTCGGGTGCGGCTCCCGGCGGCGCTGGGACGCACTCTGACGGGTGAACATCCGGCCGGAGCCGACCGATGGTGCAAACGGGCTGGTCAAGGCCTTCGCCGCAGGGCGACGAACACCACGCGCGACCGCAGGAGCGGTTGCGGTGACCTGTGTCGCTTTCCACGGTGGGGACAAGGACAGCAGTCTCGAAAGGAACCCCATGCGCACCCTGGTCTCCCGTGGCTTCCTCATCTCGCCCCTGGTCTGTGCCGCTCTGGTCCTCGGCCCGGCCGCCGCCACCGCTGCCGCCGCCGACGCCGGCCGAGACGCGCCGGGACGCGGTGCCGCACAGCGGGTTCCGGCGTCCGGCGCCGACCTCGCCACGCTCCTGGACCGGCTCGAAGCGACGCACGACCCCCGACTCGTCGGCCCGTTCCTCACCACGGTGCCCGGCGCCAGGCTCGACCCGGCCGGAGCCGCCGCCTACGCGCAGGCGGTCCGGAAGTGGAGCGACACCGTCAAGGAACACCTCAGGGCCACCGGCGCCCGGGACTCGGCGCACCGCGCCGGTACCCGGGCGGCCGACCCGGTGTCGGACCTGGTGAACGCCATCGAGGCCGCCGTCGCCAAGCTGCTGAGCGCGGTGACCTCGCTCGACCTCGGCGGAGTGGTGAGCGCCGTCACCGGGCTGCTCGCCCCCCTCCTCGACGCGGTCACCGGGCTCCTCGGCACTGCCGTACCCGCACTCCCGGCACTGCCCACCACGGACACCGCCGCCGCCACGACGACCGTGGCTCCGTGAGCGCCTGACACACCGCCACCGCGGCCGGACCGGCCGCCGCGGCTTCAGCCCTCGTCCCAGCCCGGTGCGGTCCGCAGGACCCGCTCCGCGACCCGGAGGAGGGCTGTGTCGTCGGGCAGTACGTCGTCCTGGCGCCAGAGCGCGATCTCGAAGGCCCCCTTACCGTCGTCCTCGGCGTGCCGCGAGACCAGTACGCAGCGCGCCGTGCCGCCGGGACCCGAGGTGGCCTTGCCGCCGGCGAGGTCGAACCCGATGGAGAAGGTCGGGCTGGAGTAGACGACGGCCGGATGCCCCAGCACCGTCGTCCGCCTGGTGCCGGCGAGCAGGTCGCCCGTCTCCCCGACACGCATGTCGTCATAGGCCGCCGACAGCTTCACGGAGTACGTCTTCAGGGTCACCGTCGCGTCCGGCGAGGGAATCTTCGTGCCGCCGGAGAGGGTGATCCAGTCGCCGTTGCCGTCGGCGGTCTCGATCCGTTCACGGGGCGTACCCAGCAGCGCCGGCAGGTCCGGGCGGTTCAGCAGCGCGCACAGCCGGGCGCCGGAGACGTACCGGGCGGGCAGCCGGTCGTGCGAGGTGGTGCAGGTGGCCGGTTCGCTGCTGGTGTCCTTCTGGTGGACGAACTGCTTCTGCGCCCACAGCGCGCCCATCACGACCGCCAGCAGGGCCACCGCCGCGAGTGCCTGCACCACCGGTCTGCCGTGCTTTTCGGGCTCGCCGAAACCTTCGCTCATGTCCCCCACCCCCGCTGTGCGTCCCCTGTGCGCGTGGAGCCTAACGGACGTTCACGGCGTGGGCACACGGAGCACAGCCCCTCGGTGGCCGTGGCCTCCTCCGGGGGTGTTTGATGGCGGCTGCACGTTGTTCGATGGCGGCAGCACGCTTCATCCCGGAGGAAGCAGAGGTGGACACGGTGGCCGACGGACGGGTCGTCGAGGCGTACGGGAGCGCCCTGGTGGTGCGTCGCGCGCCGCGGGAGCGGGCCCGCGCGGCGGTACTCGTCCTGCACGGCGGGCAGGAGCACGGGCTCGGTCCGGCGCGCCCCTGGCAGCCGGCCGCCCTGCGGATGCGGCCCTTCACGGGTGTCGCGGCCTCCGTCTCCTCGCCGCGTGACGTGCTGGTGGGCCAGGTGCGCTACCGCTACCGGGGCTGGAACGACGCGGCCGACCCGCTGCACGACACCCTGCGGGCCCTCGACGAACTGCGCGGACTGGCCGGAGACGTGCCGGTGGTGCTGGTCGGGCACTCCATGGGCGGGCGTGCCGCGCTCCGCGCCGCCGCCGATCCCGGGGTGCGCGGCGTGCTGGCGCTGGCGCCCTGGTGTCCGCCCGACGACCCGGTGGACGACCTCGACGGCACGCGGATCCTCGTACTCCACGGGGACCGGGACCACACCACCGAGCCCGGTGAGTCGGCCGCGTACGTACGGCACGCCCGTGAGGCGGGGGCCGAGGCCGGGATGGTGCTGCTCCGGGGGTGCGATCACGCGATGCTCCGGCGCAGCCGGGACTGGCACCGCGCGTCCGCCGCCGCCATCAGGCGGTTGCTGCGTCCCGAACGTGATCTGGACGGCTGGACGGCGGAGGCCTGCGCGGCGGACGGACCGCTTCTGCGCTGAGACCCGCCCTGGTAGGGTGCCGCAGCCGTGCCGCGCGACACCCCCCACCGGTTCCACGCAGAGGACTGATGATGCCGATCAGGCACTCGCTCAAGATTGTCACGTACCTGACAGCAGTGCTCCTGGTGCTGACCCTGTTGCCCACCGCCCTGGCACGGCCGGCCGCCGCGGCCGACACCTGGCGGGGGCCGCTCTCCACCCGGGGCCGCTGGATCGTGGACGCCGACGGGAACCGCTTCCGGCTCAAGGCGGCCAACTGGGACGGCGCACAGGGTTCCTGGACCGGCAGCGGCAGCGTCACCGACCCGGCGAACCACCACGCCGGCCAGGACTCGTACGGCATCCCCCTCGGCCTGGACCGCGTACCCCTGACCCAGCTCCTCGCGGACTTCGCGGCGCTGGGCATCAACAGCGTGCGGCTGCCGTTCTCGAACGAGATGATCCACACGACGACCGCCGTGCCGGACGCCGCCGTCACGGCCAATCCCCGGCTGCGCGGCAGGACACCCCTGGAGATCTACGACGCGGTCGTCGCCGCGCTCACCGGCGCGGGCTTCGCCGTCATCCTCAACAACCACACCAACACCTCGCGTTGGTGCTGCGGCGTCGACGGCAACGAGCGCTGGAACAGCGGCCAGTCCACTCAGCAGTGGGCCGACGACTGGGTCTTCATGGCCCGCCGGTACGCCGGCAACTCCCGGGTCGTGGGCGCCGACCTCTACAACGAGGTACGCCGGGACGTGCTGGACGACCCCAACTGGGGCCTGGGAGACGGCCACGACTGGTACGCGGCGGCCCAGCTCGCCGGCGACCGCATCCTCACCGAGGCGAACCCGAACCTCCTCATCGTCGTCGAGGGCATCAACTGGACCGGCCTGCCGGTCGACGGGTTCCCGCACGGCCGCCCCGTCCTCACCCCCGTCCGCACCCTGTCGAACACCCTCGTCGACGCCCACAAACTCGTCTACTCGGCCCACTTCTACGGCTACACCGGCCCTCGGCACAGCGGCGCCACCGGCATCGGGGAGACCAGCGACCCCCGTTACCAGGACCTGACCCGAGACGAGCTGTACCAGGCCCTCGCCGACGAGGCGTTCTTCGTCACCACCGAGGGCAGGCACTACACCGCCCCCGTGTGGGTCAGCGAGTTCGGCGTCGGCGCGAACGAGACGGGTACGGCGGCCCGCGCCTGGTTCGGCAACATCACCGACTACTTCGCCGACCACGACACCGACTTCGCCTACTGGCCGCTGGTCGGCTGGGAGGGCCACGACGACTGGGCGCTGCTGCGCTACGACACCGCCGGGCACCGTTCCGGCATCCTCGACGGCGGGGACTGGCGGGCCACGGCCTGGTCCCGCCTCATGAACTCCGCCGGCCGCACGGGGTACGTCGAACCGGGGACGACCTGGCGGATGCTGTCCACCGACCACGGCGACCAGGTCGAGTCCCTGCGGGTGCGCGCGGGCGGCGACTGGGACTCGGGCGCCTACAAGGCGGTCTGCCCGGACGGGCTGCGGCTGATCGGTCTGGCGCACTCCGGCGGGCGCGGCCTGTGCACCGACGCGCGGGCCGGTGATCTGCGGGCGGCGGACGGCGACCGGACGGTCGTCACGGACGAGCGGTACGTCCCGGCGGGCGGCGACTGGGCGTCCGGCTACACCAAGTTCCAGTGCCCGGCGGGCCGGTTCGTCGTCGGCTACAGCCGTCGCGGGGAGCGGGTGTCGGCGGCGCTGTGCGTGCCGGCCCGCGCCGCGCTCGGCACGGGCGGCCGGACGGTGTGGTTCGACCGGTCCGACAGCCGGCCCGCCGACGGGGCGGGCGACGACTTCGCGTCCGGCGCCTACAAGGGACAGTGCGACGCCGGCGAGTACATCGCGGGCGTCGCCTTCACCACCCGGGTGGGAAGCGCGCAGGGACCCGCCGCCGTGCTGTGCGCAACGTTGTAGCCGGCCAAAGGACTCCCGTTCCTCAGCCGAAGTCGGCCATCGGCCCGCGCCCGGCCGGCGCACCGGCCCGTGTCAGGTCGTCGTGGTGCGGCGGGGGGCCGGGGGCGTCGGCGGCGGCCTGGAGGATGGA
Organism: Streptomyces arenae; assembly: GCF_022343545.1. NCBI lineage: Bacteria > Bacillati > Actinomycetota > Actinomycetes > Kitasatosporales > Streptomycetaceae > Streptomyces > Streptomyces arenae. The sequence continues at coordinate 124,516 of NZ_JAKQYH010000069.1, read as the reverse complement.
CTGCTGGAGGCGGCGCAGGCGTGCCGACGGTTCGAGCCCGAGTTCCCTGACGAGCAGGGTGCGCAACTGCCGGTAGACCTCCAGGGCCTCGCCGCGGCGACCGGAGCGGTAGAGGGCCAGCATGAACTGCGCGTGCAGGTTCTCGTGGGAGCGGTAGCGGGCGGTCAGGACGGTGAGTTCGGCGAGCAGCTCCCGGTGCCGGCCGAGCCGCAGATCGGCCTCGATCCGCCGGTCCAGCGCGCACAGCCGGCTCTCCTCCAGCCGGCGCGCCTCCATGGCCAGATGGGCTCCGGTGGACACGTCGGCGAAGGGCGGACCGCTCCACAGGTCCAATGCCTGACTCAGGGTGCGGGAGGCGTCCGCGTGGTGCTCCTCGTCCATGGCGCGACAGCCCAGTTCGCGGAGCCGCTCGAACTCGCGGATGTCGCTGCGGCCGCCCCCGGTGGCGAGGAGATAACCGCCGGGCAGCGTGGTCAGGACGTCCTTCGCGGACCGCGTGCCGGGGCTGCCCGGTCCGGCGGGCCGGTGCAGTGCCGCCGCGATGAGCTCCCTGAGCTGGAGCACATAGGTCTGGAGCGTGGTGCGGGCGGTGCGCGGCGGGGTGCCCGCCCAGAGCTCTTCGACGAGGGTCGCGACGGGCACCACCTGGTCGGCGCGCAGGGCGAGCAGGGCCAGCACCTGGCGCGGCTTCGGCGCGGTCGGGGCGATGGAGACCCCGTTCACCGTCACGTCCAGCGCACCCAGCAAGCCGATGTCCACACGCGTCTCCCTGTTGCTCTCACCTGACACCCCGCCAGTAGAAAACAGCACGACCGGTCTGTCAACCGACCTACGGCCGGACGACCTCCAGTGAACCCGTCGGAGAACGGCCGCACCCCCTCGGCCGCTCCCTTGCACGGAGAAAGGCCTGCACAGCGCCGCAAGTTGACTGACCGACGGGTAAGTGCGACACCGCCGAGAGCGCTCGGACCCGGCTCCCCGGCCTGGAGAGCGCGGGCCAGAAGACCAACCGAATCAAACCATCTGGTCTGTTACTTGACGGTCTTCCAGGTCAGCCGACCCGTCCCGGGCACGCGATCACGGGTACTGACCGGTCCTGTCGGATCGGTGACCGCGGACATCCACCCGGCGCACACCGATGACACCCCCGACGTCACTTGTCGTATGATTCGACCAAGTTTTGTCCAACGTGCGCCGATATCGTTTCCAGCCGTGTGCCGGTGGGACAGACTCACCCGCGGAGGGGGGACGAGCACGGCCGTTTCACGCCGGACGTGCCATCCCGCAGTGTCGCGTCGTCTTGGGGAAGGCGGCGAACAGACCAGCGGAGGAATGCATGACGCAGTCGCTTCCGGGGCAACGCCCTGCCCAGGAGCAGGCGTTGACCGGGCGCGGGCGCCCACCGGTCGTGGTGATCGGCGCCGGTCCGTACGGCCTTTCGGTGGCCGCCCACCTGCGGGCGGCCGGGGTGCCGGTCCGGATCTTCGGTGAGGTGATGGGCAGTTGGCGGCACGCCATGGCGACCGGGATGTTCCTGAAATCGACGCCGGACGCCACCGACCTGTCGGCGCCGGAGCCCGGCGGCCGGCTGGCGGACTTCCGGCGCGTGCACGGCGAGCCGGAGCTGACCGAGCTGACCCCGATCCCGTGCGATGTCTTCGTACGGTACGGACAGTGGTTCCAGAAGCGGTACGTCGGCGAGGTCGAGCCCGCCCGGGTGACGGCGGTCGAGCGGGCCGCCTCAGGAGCCGGCTTCCTGGTCCGGGCGGACGACGGCCAGGAGACGGCGGCGGCCGGGGTGGTGGTGGCGACCGGGCTGAACGGACTGGCCCATGTCCCGGCGGAGTTGCGGCACCTCGCACCTGAGGGACCCGGCCCGGGCACGGTCGTGTCGCACACCAGTCACCACACCGACCTGTCCGGGTACGCGGGGCGGCGGGTCACGGTGGTCGGCGGTGGCCAGTCGGCACTGGAGAGCGCGGCGCTGCTGCACGAGGCCGGTGCTGAGACGCAGGTCCTGGTGCGCGAGCGGACGGTGCTGTGGGGCATGCCCCCGGACCTGGCCCGGCCCTGGACGCAGCGGCTGGCCAGGCCGGCCTCCCCGCTGGGCACGGGCTGGGTCCTCGCCGCGGTGTGCGCCGCGCCGGGCGGGGTGCGGTGGCTGCCCGCGCCGGCCCGGCTGCTGCTGTTCCGGCGGGCGCTCGGCCCGTCGGGCGGCTGGTGGCTGCGGGACCGGGTGACGGGCGTCGTACCGGTGCACACCTCGCGGCGGGTCACCGCCGCCGTGGTCCGCGGGCCGGAGGTGCACCTGGAGGTCGCCGGCCCCAGGGGCCGGCGCGAGACCCTCGCCGTCGACCATGTGCTGGCCGCCACGGGTTACCGGCTGGACCTGGCCGCGCTGCCCTACCTGTCCCCCACGGTACGGCGTGCCGTGGCGTGCGTGCCGGGGTCACGGGCGCCCGCGCTGCGGGGGACGTTCGAGTCGTCGGTGCCCGGTCTGTACTTCACGGGCTCGCTCGCGGCCCCGATGTTCGGGCCGATGATGCGGTTCGTGGCGGGGACCGAGTTCGCGGCCGTCCGCATCGCACGGCACCTGGCATCCACCTGACGGGCCGTCAGCCGAGCTGATCGACGGGATCCGTCGCGTCGGGGGCCGTGGCGTCACGCGCGTCGCCGGGCGTGACGGCGCCTGCGGGCGCGAGGTCGGGCGTGGCGGCCCCCGATGCCGTGAGGTCGGGCGCGGTGTCGTCCGCGGGGGCCGTCGGCACGGCCTGCCGCGTGTGCCTGCCATCCCGGAACCCGAGTCAGAAACGGCGCGGACGGTTTGTCACACCCGGCATCGGTCGGCGGGCGGGACTCCCGGACCCGGGTCAGGAATCGGACCGCGCGGCGCCCGCGAACTCGTGCGTCGGAGAGGCGAGCTGGGGAAGCACCAGCGACCAGAACTGTTCGACGTGCTGGGACGAGATCAGGTCGCCGGCGCCGATCAGCCCGAAGCCGACGGTCGCGGCGACTATCACCGCGGCGACCCGGTCCGGGGACACCCCCTCGGCCAGTTCGCCCTCGCGCTGTGCTCGCAGCAACTGTTCGCAGACCCAGGCGCGCCACCAGCAGCCGAAGCCCGGGGCGCTCTTGCGCGAGGGATCGACGCTCAGCCGGAAGCCCGCGCGGACGACGACGTCGGTGGCGACCGCGACCAGCAGTTCCCGGGTGACCGTCACCACCAGGTGCAGCGCGGAGGCGGCGGACTGCCGCCGGTCGGCCACCAGTCGCTCGACGGAACGGCGGGCCTCGCTCTCCACCTCGATGGCGAGGGCGTCCTTGCTGGCGAAGTGGAAGTGCAGCGCTCCGGCGCTCACTCCCGCCCGTCGGCTTATCGCGGGCAGCGAGGACAGGGCGTAACCGTCCTCGGAGAAGATCTCCGCTGCTGCGAGAACGAGGGCCTGGCGGGTTCTGGCCGCCCGGAGTTGCTTGACCATCGCGTCCCCCTGTTGATCCGGGCGAATGCGGAATTGGACGGTCCGATTCCCCCTGGGCCTGCAACATTGCGATTCGAAAACCCTAGCAAACAGCACATTTCGTAGGTTTGCCGGCCTTCGGAGCCCGGCAGGCATCCCCACAGCCCGTATGCCTGCGGAAGCGTTGTTCGCCCTGCGTGCAAACCGGGTCGACGGTTTGGTCCGAGGCGGGTCAGGCCTCGGTGGGCACCAGCGATTCCTGCCGCCGGCGCTCGACTTCCTCGACCACCCGGGCGCCCCGGTCGGGCGCGGTGTCCAGCCTGATCAAGGCCGCGGGAGTGGCTATGGCCGGCAGTACATGGTTGTAGAGGACGGAGATCCGGTCGTTGAGATCCGTCCAGTCGGAGACCACCTCGGACATGAACTGGGTGCCGATCCAGGCACCGAGGAAGCACTCCGCGGTCTCCTGGGGATCGACGTGCGGCAGCACCTCACCGCGCTGCTTGGCCTCCACGAGCTTCTCGGTCACGACCTCGGTCCAGGCGGGCCAGGCACTGCCGAACAGCGAACGCCCCTGGAGATCGGCGGACAGCCGTATGCCGGCGAGCAGGATGACCTCCTTGGGGATCCGGTAGGCCAGCGTCATGCCGATGTCCACCCACTCCTGGAGCTTCAGCTCGCGCGGCACCCAGTAGTCGTCACTGATCTGGGCACTGATCACACCCCGCGCGAGGGCTTCCTTGGAGTCGAAGTGGAAGTAGAGGGCACCCTTGGTGACTCCGGCCCGGTCGAGGATCTCGGCGATGGTCGCCGCCGTGTACCCACGCTCGGCGAAGACCGCGGCGGCGGCCTCGACAACAGCGCGTCGGGTCCGAATCGCACGCTCCTGACGCGCCATGGGGACCCCTCCTCGGTCAAAACAAAACCGGACGTGACGTACCTTACCCCAAACGGGGGTCGGTATTTCGGCCGCAGAGGGCCGATTCCCGGCCGGTCCCACGCCGGTGCCGCCGCGCCGAAGCGGGATCCTTCGGGCAGTTCACCAGGCGGTGCGCCCGCCGTCCACGGTAAGTGTGGCACCCGTGACGAAGCTCGCCCGGTCACTGCACAGCCAGGCCGCGGCCTCGGCCACCTCGACCGGGTCGGCGGCGCGCGCCTGCGGTGCGGAGCGGTAGGCGCGGGCCTCGTTCTCGGGCGACTTGGCGAACCAGTCGTCGATCATCTCGGAGCGGGTCAGCCCCGGGGCGATGGCGTTGACGCGGATGTGATGCGGAGCGTACTCGACGGCGGCGGCCTTGGTCAGTCCGATCACCGCGTGCTTGGAGGCGATGTAGGGGGCCGCCGTCGAGGAGGCGACCAGGCCGCCCACGCTGCTGGTGTTGACGATCGCGCCGCCACCGCTCTCCAGCATGGCGGTGATCTCGTGGCGCAGGCAGTTCCACACCCCCCGCACGTTGGTCTCGGTGACCCGTTCGTAGTCGGCGTCGTCGATGAGGTGCATCGGGGTCTTGGGCAGGGCCACGCCGGCGTTGTTGAAGGCCGCGTCGAGACGGCCGTACCGCTCGACGACGAACTCGACGGCGCGGCGCACGTCCTCGCCGTCGCGCACGTCCAGGGTGCGGTGGCTCGCCTCGGCACCCTCGGCGCGCAGTGTGCCGGCGAGTTCACGGAGCTTGTCCTCGCGGCGGGCGGTGACGACGACGGTGGCGCCCAGCCGGGCGAACACCCGGGCCGCGGCGGCGCCGATACCGCTGCTCGCGCCGGTGATCAGGGCGACCCGGCCGGCGAGTTCCGTGTCCTGCGGCGCGGTCACCGGGCCACCTCGGTGAGCGAGCCGGCGTCCTGCCAGACGGTGCCGAGGGCGGCCTCGCGGTCGAGGGTGCGCAGGCGCGGTTCGTCGATCTCGGCGAGGCCGCCGACCAGGTGCCGGACACCGAGCTCGCGCATCAGCTCGCGCTGGAAGCCGTGTTCGAAGGTGCTGGGGTGACCGATGAAGGGCACGTCCAGCTCTCTGGCGTGGGCGGCGAAGCGGGCCACGTCGTCGATGAAGAGGACCTCGTGGAAGTCCAGTCCGAAGTGGTCCCGGGTGATCTCCCGGATGCCGGGGCGGAAGTCGTCGGTGCAGATGTAGTGCGGGGCGGTGAACAGCGGTTCCCAGGCGCCGAGATGGCGGCGGAAGTGGTCCTCGTCGAGGCCGCCGTAGCAGATGACGTCCAGGCCCAGGGCGCGCAGCCGGTGCAGGAGCTCCTCGGCGCCGTCGAGGATGTGGACCGGGTGGACGCGCAGGTGGTCCTCGCGCTCGGCGAAGTAGTCGGCGATGGCCTCCTGCTCGCTCACGGCGGCGCCGGTCTCCGCCAGCAGGACACGGGCGGCCGCGAGCCGGGACTGCGAGAAGAGCCGCTGCTCCAGCTCCCGGGTGTACGCACCGCCGTACTTGAGGACGAGCCGGTGCAGGACGGGGCTGAAGCTGTCGTTGAGCAGGACGCCGTCGATGTTGACGGCGGCGAGGCGCAGGGTGCGCAGTGGTTCCATGGGGTCTCCCTCCCGCTGACCGTCCGCCCATCATGCAGGCGTTGTCGAGACCGCGGGGTCGCGGGTGACGGCCAACTCCCCGCCGCGTGGCCAAAAGAGACCGGTGGACAGGTTTTTCCGGGGCGGCCGCGCGCGCCACTCACGGGGAACCAGCCGACGACATCTGCCAGTTAGTCCGTTTTTCGCCGTGCCTTCTGGATGATTGAGCGCGAAAATACTTGGCCAAACCACTACGGAGCGGAGTCATGCATGGATCGAGTCGAACCACGCTTGGTGAATCCTTTACCTGGTGGCCGACCCGAGAAAACCGGTAGGTCCGTATCTTATAGGCGTCGAACAGAGCTTCAAGCCAACGAAGAGCTATCCGACGGGGGGTCATCGATGAGTCTGTCCGCCAGCGAGATCGGAGTCGGTCTGCCCGCACTGCCCCGGCTGACCACCACGGTTCCCAAGGAGTACGTCCACCGGGCGTCCCTGGCCGAGGTGTTCCTCACCGGCTGTACCGCCCAGGACGACGGGGTGCGGTTCTCCCTCACCGGACAGTGGCCGCGCGCCCACACGTTCTTCAACAGCACCGACGGCGCGAGTCACGATCCCCTCCAGGCGGCAGAGACGTTTCGGCAGGCCGGCATGTTCGTGACGCACGCGGAACACGGGGTACCGCTCGGCCATCACTTCGTGCTGTGGTCGCTCAGCTGTCACACGGACCTGGAGCAACTGCGGATCGGGGCCCGGCCCACGGACTTCGAGCTCGAGGTGACCTGCCCGGACCCCGCGCCGCGCGGCAGGTCGTCCGCGCGCCGGATGGGCATCGGGTTCGCACTGCGCAGGGACGGCCGGCCGGTGGCCCGCGGGGACGGGCTTTACTCCGTCGTCAGCCCGGCCGTCTACGCCCGGCTGCGCGCCAACCGGCCGGAAGGGGACGGGACTTCGGATCGGACGGTGGCGGCCTCAGAACCGATGGAACCGGCCGCCGTCGGCCGCACCTCGCCCGCCGACGTGGTGCTCACGCCCACGAGCACCCCGGACCGCTGGCTGCTCACTCCCGACCTCGGTCACCCCATCCTGTTCGACCACGGCGGCGACCATCTGCCCGGCATGGTGCTGCTGGAAGGGGCCCGGCAGGCGGCCTGTGCGCGGCTGGCGCCGCGCACGCTGATACCGGCGAGCACGGCCACGGAGTTCAACCGTTACGTCGAACTCGACAGCCCCTGCTGGGTCGACGTGACGGGTGTGACGCCCGGCGACGACGGTACGGCCACCGTGACGGTCGTCGGCCGGCAGGACGGCGAGACCGTCTTCTCGTCCACCGTGAGCGGGCCCGTCGTCTAGGGTCCGCCGGACGCGGTCAACGCCCGGGGGGTGACGGCGACGCGGCGGCCCGCGCGTCCCGTCAGGGAGGCGCGGGCCGCCGTCAGGCGTCAGCCGCGGATGTGCCGGCCCTCGTCGCCACGGTGGCTGCCACCACGCTCGTCACCGCGGTGGTCGTCGCCACGGTGGTCACCGCGGTGGTCGCCGCCACGCTCGTCCCCACGGCGGTCGCCGCCACGCCCGTCGCCACGGTGGTCACCGCGGTGGTCGCCGCCACGCCCGTCGCCGCGGCGCCTATCGCCGTCACGGTGCCGGTGGCCCCAGGAGACGGCGTCGACCAGGTCCCGGTGGTCGTCGCGCAGGGTCACGGTGTCGGCGTAGCGGTTCCACACGGAGTCACGCCGGTCCTGGTACAGGTCCTGGTCGGTGTCCCGGCCGACCCCGGTGTGGACACGGACCGTGGCACGGCCGGCCAGCCGGTAGTGGTGGAAGGTGTAGGTGCGGCCCGACGCGTCGGACAGCGTCCAGCCGCTCAGGTTGACGTCCCGGCGGGCGGTGTTGGTGACATCCACCCACTCCCGGTTCAGGGCCCGGTTGGAGTGGACCTCACGGCCCTGGACCTCGTGCTGAACAGCGCTGATGAAGACCGGGCCGCGATGCGGGGCGGAAGCCGCGGCCGGCAGGGCAAGCGCTCCCACCAGGGCGGCCGCGACGGCGGTCGCGGCGCCGAGACGGCGGGCGGTCACGGAAACGGAAGCGGACACTGAGTCCCCCTTGCAGGGTTCGAGCACACCCCGGCCGCAGCCGACGGCGGACCGCGGGCCACGCGGGGTGCGTTGTGCGGGTGGCGACCGGTCGGCCGCGCACTCACACCCTGCAACCCGACCACGTGAGATGTGGGACACACACCTGACCCATTACAGATCCAACACTTTGTCATGACTCTCAGATGCAACGTACATTTAAAGGGTGAATGTACGGAATTGACGCCTCATCGAGTGTCAAAAGCCCGCAAACAAGGGCCACTACCTCCCTTCATGCATCAGAACGCATCAGGACATCCAAGGGCACGTCACCCGAAAGTGAGTAACAGACATCTCTCCCGGCATACCGAAGTCGATCTTCTCGGCGTCACCTGGAGTTCGCCGATTCATAGGTCACCGAAGGGGTGCGGAGAAAGCGTTTACCGCTACGTTTTGGCTTGCCATTTTTGGCATGCTCACAACCTCTCAGCGCACCCCTCCCCGTAGGAGACACCCCCATGCGCAGACTCGTTGCCTGTCTGGCGGCCGCGGTCGCCGCCCTCGGCGGGCTCACGGCGACGGCCAGTCCGGCCGCGGCGGCCGGCTCGGGCACGTTCAGCGTCCTCACGTACAACGTCGCCGGGCTGCCCGAAGGCCTGTCGAGCGCGCCCACGCCGCGTGACACCAGCACCACCGAGATCGGCAAGCGGATCGCGCCGTACGACATCGTCAACGTCCAGGAGGACTTCAACTACCACGCCTACCTCTACGCCACCGACACCCACCCCTACCGCACCGCGACCAGCGGCGGCGCGGGCATCGGCAGCGGCCTCAACACGGTCTCGGACTACGCCTGGGACGGCGACGACTTCGAGCGCGTCGGCTGGAACTCCTGCCAGATCGACTCCGGCGACTGCCTCACGCCCAAGGGCTTCACCTTCATGCGCGAGCGGCTCGCCGAGGGTGTCTACGTCGACTTCTACAACCTGCACACCAACGCGGGCACGAACGACGGCGACGAGGCGTCCCGGGCCGACAACCTCAGCCAGCTGACCTCCTTCATCGGCACCCACTCGGCCGGCAACGCCGTCGTGGTCATGGGTGACACCAACACCCGCTACACCCGCTCCGCCGACACGATCGCGGAGTTCGCCTCGAACAACGGGCTCACCGACGCCTGGGTGCAGCTGATCCGCGGCGGCAGCGCGCCGGCCAAGGGCAGCGACGCGCTGGTCTGCGACGACACCGCGGCGACCGTGCCGAACACCTGCGAAGTCGTGGACAAGGTCCTCTATCGCGGCAGCAAGCTGGTGAACCTGACCGCGACCTCGTACAACAACGAGCACGCGAAGTTCCTGACGAGCGACGGCCTGATGCTCTCCGACCACGACCCGGTCACCGTCGGCTTCTCCTGGTCGCAGAACGCGAACTTCCAGCTGAGCGACCAGTTCGGCGGTCCGCACGGCGACTACTACCAGGACATCGACAAGGTCGCCGCCGGCGCCCGGGCCACCAGCGTCTCGCTGCGCGCCGGCTCCCGTGTCGACCAGGTCGGCGTCACCCTCGCCGACGGCACCACGCTCACCCACGGCGGAACCGGCGGCACCGCGTCCTCCCTCACCCTGGGCAGCGGCGAGTACGTGACCTCGGCGTACCTGTGCGAGGGCGTCAAGGACAGCCACACCCGGATCTTCTACGCCAAGTTCACCACGAACCTGGGCAACACCCTCGCGGGCGGTACGACGACCTCGGACTGCGTGACCCGGACCGCGCCGTCGGGCTGGCAGATCGCCGGCTTCCACGGCCGCGCCGGCGACGAGCTCGACAAGGTCGGCTTCATCTACACCAAGCGCTGACCGCAGCGGCGAGCGCCGACCCCGGCCGGCCGGTGAACCCGCACGAGCGGTTCACCGGCCGGCCCGCGGGCGGTCGGGGTCAGGAGCCGTACGTGCGCAGCTTCCGGTAGAGCGTTGCGCGGCCGATGCCGAGGGCCGCCGCCGTGCGGGCCTTGTTCCCGCCGTGGCGGCGCAGGGCCTCCAGGATGGCGGTGCGTTCGGCCCGCTCCATGGGGCTCAGCCGGCGCCCCGCGGGCCCGTCACGCACGGGATCGGGCAGTTCGGACCGGCGTACCGGCCCCGTCACCCGGCGACGCTGCGCCAACGACCGTACAACGTGGGCGAGTTCGGTGACGTTACCGGGCCACGGGTACCCCTCGATGGCGCGCCGGGCGTCGAGGGTCCAGGTGAGCGGGGGTTGGCCGGGCGCCGGTGGCGGGCTCACGGCGGTGAGCAACTCACCGATGTCCTCCGGCCGTTCCCGCAGCGCGGGCAGGGTGACCGAGCGGGCGGCCAGGGTGTCGAGGAGCCGTTGGAGGCAGGGACCGGGCGGCGCTCCCGGGGTGTAGGTGACCAACAGGGGTGTGGCGGGCCGGGCTTCGAGGAGGGCGACGATCGCGGCCACGTCCGGCTGGGCCAGCCGTTCGGCGTGGCGCAGCACCAGGCCGTCCCGGGGCCGGCCCGGCAGCACCTGGCCCACTTCCCCCTCGGCCGCGTCGACGACGAGCGGGTCGGGGTCGTCGAGCAACGCGCGGGCCAGCGAGGTCTTTCCGGTGCCCCGTTCACCGACGAGCAGCAACGGGGCCCGTGCGGCGGCCAGTTCGGCGGCGCGTCGGGTGGCGTGCCGCCACGGCAGCGAGTGACCGGCCAGCGTGGTGGGCGGTGGTCCGGCGGTGGCGGCGGTCGCACGGCCGGGGTCCGGTTCTAGGACGGCGACGGCGCCGACGGTCTCGCCGAGGTGCCGGACGGGTTCGACGTCGGCGCCGTACGGGAGCCGGAGGCCGGAACCGTCCTGGCGCAGCGCCGTGCGGACCGCGCGTTCCAGGTCGTCGAGGTCCCGTGTGGACAGCAGCCGTCCCGCCGCCTCGCTCACCAGCCGGCTGTGGCCGCTGAAGGCCACCACCGGCCGGTCCGGTCCGTCGCATGCCGTGAGGTAGGCGTCGAGCAGGACGTGCTCCGGCGGCCGGGCGTGGGCGCGCAGTTCGGCCTCCACCGCCGCGGCCGCCGCCTCGGCGAGGCCGGCCTGCGGGTGCGGTGCGCGGCCGGCGCACAGGGCCGACGCCACGGTGACCGTGCCGACCGGCCTGCCCTCACCAGGGGCTCGCAGCGGCACGCTCACCGCGGAGACCTCCTGCCAGACGTCGAGGAAGTGCTCGGGTCCGTGCACCTCGGCGCGGCGGCCGGTGCGCAGGGCCAGGGCGGCGCTGTTGGGGCCCACGCGCTGTTCGGAGAGGTCCGTGCAGCGGGTGTCGAACGGGGCGTGCCCGGCCGCCCACAGCACCCGCAACCGGGCGTCGGTGAGGACCAGGCTGGCGCGTTGCCGGTCGAGCGGCGGGCCGAGCCGTGCCAGCACGGGCCGGGCGGCCTCCAGGAGCGGGGGGTCCGGCGGTTGGGGGGCCGGGGCGGCGGGGTGGGCCGCGCAGTCGTGTCGTACGCCGTGGAAACGGGCCCGGCGCCAGGCCGCGGCGACCTCGTCCGGTATGTCCTGCGGCAGCGGGCGTCCGGCGAGGAAGCGGGCGCGGGCCCGGCGCAGTTGACCGAGGGCGGGGCGGACGGGCGGCTGCCGGTCGGCCGTGGGGTGCTGCTCTGCGGTGGTCATGGCGCCCTTCACCGTACCGGGGACGGTTGAAGAGGCAACGACCGGTGTGCCCCCGGCGGGTTCCGTAGTACCCCGGGTGTCTCGCATTGAGACACCCGTGACGGCCGGGAGCGTTTCATGATCTTGCTCGGTCGGTTTCCGTCCTTACCCCCACCGGAGCGTTCCCCGTGCACACCGATGTCGTCACCGACGTCCTGATCGTGGGCAGCGGCCCGGCCGGCGCCTCCGCGGCCCTGGCCCTGAGCACCTACGGCGTACCGAACATGGTCGTCACCCGCTACGGGAGTCTCGCCGACACCCCGCGCGCCCACATCACCAACCAGCGCACGATGGAGGTGCTGCGTGACCTCGGGGTGGAGCGGGAGGCGCTCGCCCGGGCCACTCCGCAGCACCTCATGGGGAACACCACCTTCTGCACCAGCCTGGCCGGCGAGGAGCTGGGGCGGGTCCGGTCCTGGGGGAACGAGCCGCTGGTGCAGGCCGCGCACGAGCTGGCCAGCCCCACCTCGATGTGTGACATACCGCAGCACCTGATGGAGCCGGTGCTGGTGGACGCGGCGACGAGCCGGGGCACCGTCCTCCGCTACAGCACCGTCTACAAGTCGTTCACGCAGGACGCCGACGGGGTGACCGTCACCGTGGCGGACCGGGTGCGCGGCGACGAGTACACGATCCGCGCCCGGTACCTGATCGGCGCTGACGGCGGCCGGTCGCAGGTGGCGCGGGACGCCGGGCTCCCGATGGGCGGTCAGATGGGGGTCGCGGGCAGCGTCAACATCGTCTTCGACGCCGACCTGAGCAGGTACACCGCGCACCGCCCGTCCACCCTGTACTGGGTACTGGCCCCCGGCGCGACCGTCGGCGGCATCGGCGCGGGCCTGGTGCGGTGCGTCCGCCCGTGGACCGAGTGGCTGATCGTGTGGGGGTACGACGTCACGGCGGGCGCCCCCGACCTGACCACCGAGTACGCGGAGTCCGTCGTCCGCCGGCTGATCGGCGACGACGAGATACCGGTCACCGTCAGGTCGTCCTCGGCGTGGACGGTGAACGAGATGTACGCCGAGACCTACTCCAACGGCCGGGTCTTCTGCGCCGGCGACGCCGTGCACCGGCATCCGCCGTCCAACGGACTCGGGTCGAACACGTCCATCCAGGACTCCTACAACCTGGCCTGGAAGCTGAAGCTGGTCCTCGACGGCACCGCCGACCCGAGTCTGCTGGACAGCTACACCGCCGAACGCGCGCCCGTCGGCAGACAGATCGTCACCCGCGCCAACAAGTCGATCGGCGAGACCGCGCCCGTCTTCGAGGCGCTCGACGGTCTCGCCCCGGGGACCCCCGAACAGCTCTGGGCCAACATCGCGGCCCGCAAGGAGCCAACCGCGACGGCCGAGCGGCAGCGGGCCCGGCTGCGGGACGCGATCGCCCACAAGGTCTACGAGTTCAACGCCCACGGTGTCGACCTCAACCAGCGTTACGACTCCGGGGCGATCGTCCCCGACGGCACTCCCGACCCTGGTTTCGCCCGCGACCCGGAGCTCTACCACCAGCCCAGTTCCCGCCCCGGAGCCAAGCTCCCGCACGCCTGGCTCACGTCGGGGACGCGCACGGTGTCCACCCTGGACACCGTCGGCAGGGGCCGCTTCACCCTGCTGACGGGGATCGGCGGCGAGGGCTGGCTGCGCGCGGCCGAGGCCCAGGACCTCGACATCGCCACCGTCGTCATCGGCCCCGGGCAGCAGTACGAGGACCCGTACGGCGACTGGGCCCGGCTCAGCGAGGTCTCCGACTCGGGTGCCCTGCTGGTACGGCCCGACGGCTACGTCGCCTTCCGGCACCCGGCCGCCGCCGGGAACGCGGCCGAGCTGCTGGGCGCCGCGCTCCGGCAGATCCTCGGCCGCGCCGCCGCCCCACGACCCACGCGACACGAAAGGTGAACAGCATGGCCCTCGGGCTGCTCAGGCGCCGGTGGTCCAAGGACGCCCCGGCCCGTACCGCGGGACTGACCCTGCCCGTACCGCCGGGCGCGGGCGGAGTGGCCCGCACCGTCCTGGACCCGGTCGACCAGCCGCTGGGCGGCGCCGACGTCACGGTCACCGCGCTGGACAGCCACCAGGTGGCCGCGCGGGGCATCACGGACCCCTTCGGCTGCTTCATGGCCGTCCTTCCGCCCGGCCGTTACAGCATGCTGGTCTCCGCCGAGGGGCTGGAGCCGCACCGGGAGACCGTCGAGGTGGCCGCCGACGCGGGTCCGGTGCCCGCGCACATCCGGCTCACGCCGGCCCGGCAGCTGCCGCTCCCCCCGACCGGCGGCTGGGTCTTCGATCCGCCGCACACCGCGATCCGGTTCATCGCCAAGCACGTCGGCATGGCCCATGTGCACGGTCGTTTCGAGCGTTTCGACGGGGCGATCAACGTGGCCCCGGACATGAGCCAGTCGACGGTCCGGGTCCGTATCCACGCGTCGAGCATCAACACCGGGAACACCACCCGCGACAACCACCTGCGTTCCGGTGACTTCCTGGACGTCGAGCGGTATCCGTACATCGAGTTCAGCAGTACGCGCTTCGCCTACCGGGGCGGCAGCAAGTGGACCCTGCTCGGCAGCCTGACGATGCACGGCGTGAGCCGCTCGGTCTCGCTCGACACCACCTATCTGGGCACAGTCAACGGCGGGTACGGCGAGGAGCTGCGCTGTGCCGCGCTCGCCACGGCCGAGCTGCACCGGGAGGACTACACCCTGAACTGGCGGTCGATGCTGGCCCGGGGCATCGCGGTGGTGGGCCCGACGGTGCAGCTGGAGCTGGACGTCCAGGCGATGTACCGCTCGCCGGACACCCCCACTCCCCCGGAGTGACACGGACACCGCGCGGCGCCACCCACCCAGGAACAAGAGGTTTGCACAGGTGAACAATACTTTGTGATCTTCTGCCGCCTTCTGCCCCTTCGGTGGGCAGCATATCTGTGCTACCCATGAGATGTGCGGTGCGGGATCTCGGGGCCCGGCCGCGCGGACTCGGGCACACCGTCCGGCGCGCGCCGGAGTCAGCGAGCTGCGTGAGCTGCATGGATCCCACTTCCTCGTCCTCCACCGGTTCGCCGTTCGACATGGTCAGCGGCGCTCTGGCGGGCTACATCCCGAGGGCCGGGCTGCCGACGGCCCGGCCCCCGGGCGCCGACGGGGAGAGCGACGACCGGGAGCAGATCCTCGGGGTGGTCAACCTCGACCCGGAGCTGAGGATCACCGGCTGCAATCTGGACGCGGCCCCCTTCGCGGGAGTGAACACCCGACCGGGGGACGCCTTCGCCGAGCTGCTGCCGCCCTCGGACGTCCCGACGGTCACCCAGCGGTTGCGGAGGGTGCTCGCCACACGACAGGCGCACGTCGCCCGGGTGCAGCGCCTGCGGCGGGACGACGGGACGGAACTGGTGGTCTCGATGAGCATCCTGCCGGCCGCGCCGCCGCAGGTGGGTCTGACGGTCTCCCTGATCGCGATGGCCAAGCGGCTCCACCTGTACGCCTCCGCCGCCGCGATCGGGACCTCGCTGGACGTCGGGGAGACCGCGCAGTCCCTCGCCCAGTCACTGCTGGCGTGGGGGGACGTGGCGGCCGTCGACCTCGACTACGCGGTGTGGACGGGCGAGGCGGTCACGGAGCAGGCGCAGGAGCGCATCCGGCTGCGGCGCGCGGCCCTGGTGCCGGACCGGGCCTGGCCCGAGGGATATCTGACCCCCGGTGACAACCTGCCCCGGGAGGCGAGCCGGCTGCTGGCCGGCGCGGTCATGCGGGACGACGTTCCGCGGGCCGTCGTCCTCCAGGACCGGGAGGCCATCGAGCGGGCGCTCGGCGATCCGCGGCTGGTGCGCGCCCTGGTGCCGGGCGACCGGCCGGTGAGCGTCGCCTGCATCCCGCTGGTCGTGGAGGGACCGGAAGGCGCCCCGGGGCCCATCGTGCTGGGGGTGACGGAGGTGTGGCGGCGGCCGGACCGGCTCTTCCGCGACGGCGAGCTGCTGGACCTCCAGGAACTCGTGGCCAAGACCGCCCGGCACGTGGACCTGGCCCGGCAGCACCAGCGGGAACACGCCCAGGTGCTGGCACTGCAGCGGCGGCTGCTGCCGCGGACCGGCAGCGACACCATCGAGGTCGCCAGCGTCTACCAGCCCACCACTCCCGACAGCGCGGGCGTCGGCGGTGACTGGGTGAACAGCTTTCCGCTGCCGGGTGACCGTACCGCGCTGGTGGTGGGGGACGTGGTCGGGCACGGCCTGGGGGCCGCGGCGGCCATGGGCCAGCTGAGCATGGAGGCCCGCGCGCTGCTGTCGGCGGGGCTGGGCCCCGGGGAGGTGCTGGAGCGCCTGGACGAGACGGTCACCCTGCTGGACGACACGGACGCCGGCCTGGCCGCCGGGTACAGCGCGCTGGGCTCCACGTGCTGCATCGCGGTCTACGACCCGGTCGACCACCGGGTGGCGATCTCCAACGCCGGCCATCTGCCCCCCGTCCTCGTGCGTCCCGACGGGTCCGCCAAGACGGTCGCGGGGCAGCCGCACCCGGCCCTGGGAGCGGAGTTCGTGGTGCGGGAGCAGTTCGACGTGCACGAGTTCGCCGTGCCGCCCGGCTCGCTCCTCGTCCTCTACACCGACGGCCTGGTGGAGGATCCGGCGGCCTCGATCGACGACGGCATCGGCCGGCTGACCGACCTGGTGCGTGACGTGCACCCCTGGGACGACCTGCAACAGGCCGCGCGTCGCGTGGTGGCGGGCCTGGCTCCGCAAGGGCAGCTGCGCGACGACGTGACCCTGCTGCTCGCCCGGCTGACCGGCCGGCGCGGCCGGGACGCGGCCACCTGGCACCTGCCCGCCCGCGCCGACTCCGCCGCCCGCGCCCGTGCCCTGGCCGGATCCCTGCTGCGGCGGTGGCACGTGACCGAACAGGCCCGGGACAGCGCGTTGCTCGTACTCGGCGAACTGGTCGCCAACGCCGTCCGGTTCGGCGCCGGCCCGGTCTCGGTACGGCTGGTGAGGTCAGGAGGCCGCCTGACGTGCGAGGTCGGCGACACCGGCAACGGCCGGCCCCGGCCGCGGCACGGCGGCCCGCTCGACGACGGCGGGCGGGGGCTGCACGTGGTCCACAAGCTCACCGCCCGCTGGGGGGTGCGCTGGACCGAGACCGGCAAGGCCGTCTGGGCCGAGCTGGAGACATGACGCCACCCGCGCCCCTCCCCACCCGCGTGACGGCTACAGCCACTCGCCCTCCACGGCCGTGGCGGTGAGCCCGGGCGCGGCCGCGTAGAGCACCGTGCGGCTCCCGGCCTTCTGGCCGGCGTCGTACGCCCGTCGCAGGATGTCGAGCACGGCGGCGCCGCCGCGGTTGCCCGTGGTGTAGCTGTCCCGGCTGTAGGCCAGCAGCCCCGTGGGCCACCCGTCGGGCATCGTCTCCTCCATGTACTCCAGCACCCGGGTGCCGCCGGGATGGGCGAGCAGCAGGTCGGGGTGCCAGGGCCGGGCGTCGTCCCGGTGGCGCTCGCGCAGCCACTGCCACATCCCGGCCACCGTCTCCTGCACGGCACGCGGCCCCCGGCGGTCCATCACGAAGTGCGTGCCGTCGTCCCGGGTGTCCAGCCGGTGCAGGTCCGTGGTGCCGGGCAGGGTGTGGTGCCAGACCGCGTCGAGGCGCAGCGCGGACTCCGTCCGGGGGCGCCCGGTGACCACGACGGCGACGGCGGTGTCGGCGAACAGCAGCCGGACGATGAGCGATTCGAGCGTGTCGTCGGCGGGCTGGTAGGTGGTGCTCAGCGCCTCCGATATCACGACCAGCACCACCCGGTCGGGGTCCGCGGCGACCAGGTCGGCCGCCAGTGCCAGTGACCGGGTGCCAGCTATGCAGGCCCACTGGGTGGCCGGCAGCAGCAGCACGTCACGACGCAGCGGAAGGCGGTTGAACAGGGAGAGGTCCAGCCCCGGCAGGGCCGGGGTGGTGGAGTTGCTGGTGATCACGGAGTCGACGTCGGCGGCGTCCAGGCCGGCGCCGCGGAGGGCCTCGCGTGCCGCGCGCTCCCCGTACGCCTGTACGGCGGCCCAGGCAGGCGCGGTGCGCTCCTGGACGGTCTGCGGCGCCGGCACCGCCTCCAGCGCGGCGATCGCGCGGTCCACCTCGGCGTCGGTGAACCCGCCGTCGGCCAGTGCCTCACGCGCCGGTCCGGCAGCCGGAGTTCGCAGGCCCGGCCCGCGACCGGGTGCGGCGGCCGCCGCCAGCGGCAGCATCCAGCCACGCCCGGCGATGCCCGTGCTCTCGGCGATGCCGTCGATCCGGGACGCCCACGGCGCGCGCGGGTGCCGGTGCCGCACCTCGTCCACTATCTGATCGGTCCGCACGACGTGTTCGCCGTGCACCACGGCCGGGGGACACAAGTAGGCGCCCATAGCACGCATCTTTCTCAGACAACCCGTGAATGACGTCGGGTGTCTGAAATCTGCCTGATTCGGGAGAGCAGGTCAAGGAGCAGCCATCACAACGGAGTTCACATTCGCCGCCTTTCCGGACATATTGCAAAAGAAGTCATGCGGGCCCCGGCGTCGCGGTGTTGACGGACGGGCGCTCGGCACCATGGAACACACCAGGCAAGCGCTGACCGAGCGGCCACGCCCGCGCGGCGGCCACGCGGCCGTGGTACGTGCGTTGACCACCGATGGTTTTAATTGAGCTTTGTACCACTTCGGAGAAACCGCTTCACTCAAAGTGCAGTCGAAGCCGATCGCGGGGTGTTAGAAATTGGCCACATAACGTCGGGCCGTCAACGGCCCTGCGCACCCTCCCTGTTGTGAAATGGGACGATCTTGTCCAAGCTCAGACCCCTGACCGGCAATTGGCGCGTCGCGAGACGCCTCCAGGCCATCCTGCTCATCCCCGTGCTCGTCGCCCTCGGCCTCGGCGGCATCCGGGTGAAGACCTCGGTCGACACCCTGCGGGACGCCCAGGACGCGGTGCGCGTGGCGGAGTTGGTACAGGCGGCGAACACCTACGCCAGTGACGCGATCAACGAACGGGACGTGTCGGTGATCCCGCTCCTGGAGGGCAGGCGCAACGCTCCGGCGGTGCTCGCGGCGCGCAAGGTCACCGACGCCGACGCGCAGGCCTTCGACCGGGCGGTGGGGCGCGCGCCCGGAACGGCCGGCCTGAACCGGCGCATCGCGTTGGTGCGCGCGGGCGAGAAGCAGCTCGCGACCGTGCGGGCGGCCGCGTTCACGGCCAGGATGTCGGGGGTGCAGACGGAGGAGAGCTACCACGCCGTCCAGCACCCGCTGATGGAGATCTCGAACGAACTCGGCTTCGGCAGCAGCAACCAGGCGAGTTTCGGCCGCTCCCTGTACGCCCTCGCGCTGACCCAGGCCGCCGAGTCGCTGGTGCGCTCCATCGGCACGCACCTGCTGGTCGAGGACCGTGCGGACCTGGCCGAGGGCGAACTCCAGAACCAGCTCAGCTCGTTCAGCTCCTACGCCTACCTGGAGCAGGTGGCGCTGCAGGAGTACGCGGGCGCCGGCACCGCCGGGGACATGACCCGGCTCCGTGCCGCGCTGACCGAGGCGCAGCAGACGGGGGCCGCGCAGACGGCGAAGGCGGCCGAGCAGGCCAAGGCGGCGGGCGAGGCGTTCGTGCCCCCGCCCGGCCGGGCCAGGATGATCAGCGAGATCGGCAGCGGGAAGCCGACGGATGAACTCGCCGCCGAGGGCATCACCCCCGAGTCGTTCTTCGCCGCGCACGCGCTGGTCTTCGACGCCTACCGCGGAGTCGAGGTCCATCTCGCCGCCACGGCGCTCGCCGACGCCCGCGGCATCGCCGACAGCGCCCGCAGGGACGCGATCGTCAACGGCACGCTCGCGCTCAGCGCCGTGCTCGCGGCCTTCCTGCTCGCCGCGTGGGTGGCCCGTTCCATGAGCCGCGGGATGCGACGGCTCAGCGCCTCGGCGATCGAGATCGCCGAGCAGCGGCTGCCGGCGGTGATCACCCAGCTCTCCCAGGCCGTGCCCGGCCAGGTGGACACCAAGGTGACGCCGATCCCGATCACCACCACCGACGAGATCGGCGAGGTGGCCCGGGCCTTCGACCACGTGCACCGGGAGGCGGTCCGGCTCGCCGCCGAGCAGGCCCTGCTGCGCGGCAACGTCAACACGATCTTCACCAACCTGTCGCGCCGCAACCAGTCGCTGATCGAACGCCAGCTCGCCATGATCACCGACCTGGAGGAGCGCGAGGCCGACCCCGACCAGCTGGCGAACCTGTTCCGGCTGGACCACCTGGCCACCCGGGTACGCCGCAACGGCGAGAACCTCCTGGTCCTCGGGGGCGAGCGGCCCACCCAGCAGTGGGACCACCCGCTCCCCCTGGTCGACGTGATCCGGGCGGCCGCCTCCGAGGTGGAGCAGTACGAACGGATCGAGCTGGCGGGCGTCCCGGAGGCCCAGATCCACGGGCGTGCCGTCACCGACCTGGTGCACCTGCTCGCCGAACTGCTGGAGAACGCCACCGCGTTCTCGTCGCCGCGCTCCACGGTCCGGGTCACCGCGACCCGGCTGCCGGACGCCCGGATCATGGTCGAGATCCATGACAAGGGCATCGGCCTGATGCCCGAGGACTTCGCGCAGATCAACCACAAACTGGCGAATCCGCCGACCGCCGACGCGGGCGTCTACCAGCACATGGGGCTCTTCGTGGTGGGCAGACTGGCCGACCGGCACGGCATCCGGGTGCAGCTGCGCCCGGCCGCCGGGGAGTCCGGCACCACCTCGCTGGTCATGCTCCCCGGCACCGTCACCTGGCGCAGCGGCGCCGAGTCCGACTCCGACACGCTGACCCTGGCGGCCTTCGAGCCACGCGCCGGGTCCGGACTCGACGCCCTGCTGGCGCGGGGGCCCGCCGACCCGTTCGAGGCGCACGAGGCGTGGGACGACGGCATAGTGGTCACCGGTCCCGCCACCGCACCGGCCGGCTTCGCCGGCCCGGCCGGACCCGACGGTCCGCCGAGGGCCCACGCGGCGGGCGGCGGCTCCGACGTCCCGGCGTCGTCCGGCCCGGCCGGTCCGTCCGGACCGTCCGCGCCCTCCGGTCTCCCCCGCCGTGCCCCGAAGCGTGGCCGCCGGCCCGCCAAGGACGGCTGAGTCCCGGGAGCACGACCCGTGCCCGGAGGCCGGTCAGGGGGGTGGTGCGGGCCGCAGGGCCCGCACCACCGCCCAGATCACCGAGATGAACGGCACGGCCACCACGGCACCGATCACCCCCGCCACGATGCTGCCGGCGATGACGGACACGGCGACGACCAGGGGGTGCAGACGTACCGCCCAGCTCATCACCAGCGGGTGCAGCACGTGTCCCTCCAGCTGCCCGATGACGACGATGAGGACCAGGACGGCGGCGGCCGTGAAGGGTCCGCGCCCGGCCAGCGCGACCACGGTGGCCACGCCCAGCGCGACCGGTGAGCCCACCAGCGGGACGAACGCGGCGAAGAACTCCAGCAGGGTGAGCGGCAGCGCGAGCGGCACCCGCAGCACGAGCAGGGCGACGCCGACGAGTACGGCGTTGGTGGCGGCCACGATGATGATGCCGCGGGTGTATCCGGCGAACGTCAGCCAGGCCGCGCGTCCCGCCCGCTCCCAGGCGGGCCGGGCGCCGGCGGGCAGCAGTTCGCGGCTGGTCCAGGCCCACAGCCGTTCACCGGAGTGGATGAAGAAGACCGAGGCGAACAGGGCGAGCGCGGCCCCGGTGACCAGTTCGACGAGCGTGCCGAAGCCGCTGAGCGCCCTGCTGACCAGGTTGGAGCGGTGGGCCTGGACGTAGTCCACGATCTGCTGCTGGAGACGGGACAGGGCGCCCGGGCCGAGCCGGAAGGGCGGGTGCTGGAGCCAGACCTCGATCCGGTGGATGCCGCCGCGGAACTCGTCGGTGAGCGTCGCCGACTCCTGCGCGACCGCGTTGCCGACCAGGGCCAGCAGTCCGCAGAACAGGAAGATGCTGCCGACCATGCTCACGGCCACCGACAGCGGCCTGGGGAGCCACCGGCCGATCAGGTCGGCGAGCGGACGCAGGACCGAGGTCACCACCAGGGCCAGGAACAGGGCCACGGCGATCAGCTGGAAACGGCCGAGGATCATGAAGACGCCGTAGACGACGATGCCGACCACGATGAGCCGCCAGGCGTAGGCGCCGGCGATCCGCAGGGCGGGGACGACGACCGCGCTCACGGAGGCGGAGGCGCGCGGGTCGCGGGCCCGCTTCGGGATCCACACCGCGCGTACCGGCCGGTTGCCGGCCGCCGCGCCGCGCGCCCGGCGTGTCCGGCCCCGCCCGGCCGCCGGTCCGCCCGCACCCGCCACCACGCCTCCCGCTGCCGACCTCCGCCTTCACTGCACGTTAGGCGCAATTCGGACACCAAGCGGCATGCACTGGGCCAAGGGGGTCAGCACCGGGCCACAGCGGGTGGGCACACGGAGCGCCCCTGTCCGCTGTGAGTCTTCGCGGGTCGACGCAGGGCCGAGCGCGTCGGCGGGGGGGGCGGCCGGGGTCGTGTGGGTCAGTGGGGCGCTGTTGTGGTGACGGCTGTGCGGGCCGCTCGTTCGACCAGTTGTACGCCGTCCGGCATCGACGCGTTGCCGTCGGAGAGGACCGCGACGAGGTAGTGGTGTCCGCCGGCCGTGACGCGTCCGACGCTGTTGATGTCCCACAGGCCGGTGGCGGTGCGCATCAGCCAGCCGTTCTTCAGGGCCCACCCGGAGTCGGCGGCGGCCGAGACACCCCAGGACTGGTCGGCGGCGATCTGGGTCATCAGGGTGCGGATCCGGTTCCGGGACGGCGCGTCGAGCGCCGTGCCGTCGGTGGCGAAGATCGCGCGCAGCAGTCGTATCTGGTCGCTCGCCGTGGTCCGGGTGAGCCCCCACCTGCCGTCCGGGCCGCCCGTGGTCGACGTCAGACCGAGCCGCCTGTTCGCCGACTCCAGACCGGGCGCCTGGCCGATGGCCCGCCACAGGGCGCCGGCCGCGGTGTTGTCGCTGTCGCGGATCATCACGTCCGCCTGGGCGCTCTCCCGCGCGGTGAGGTCGCGCCGGTGGTCGCGCGCGTGCAGCAGCAGCGCCGCGAGGATGTCGACCTTGACGATGCTGGCCGTGTCGTACGGCGTGTCGTCGCCGTAGACGGCCGGGTCCCGTCCGGTGCCGTCGAGGTCGAGGACGGCGGCCGTGACCCGTGACTCGCCCCGCGCCCCCACGGCGGTGCGGAAGTCGGCGGTCGTCGTGCCGGTGCCGGTGCCACTGCCGGCCGCCATGGCCGCCGGCGCGGCTCCGGCGAGCAGGGTCACCACCGTGGCCAGGACGGACAGGGTTCGGTTGAGCATCGCGGGGCGCCTTCGCAGTTCGGGTCGCAGGGGCACAGGACTGCGAACGTAGACAAAATGCCCGGCGAGCGACATGACGGCCGCCACGCCGCGGCCGGTTTGTGAGCAGGACAACAGGAGCGGACCCGTGCCGGCCGTGCCGGTGTACGGGACAGGAATTCCGGATGCCTCATCCGGGCCCGTACGGGGGAAGAAT
Organism: Streptomyces arenae; assembly: GCF_022343545.1. Lineage (NCBI taxonomy): Bacteria > Bacillati > Actinomycetota > Actinomycetes > Kitasatosporales > Streptomycetaceae > Streptomyces > Streptomyces arenae. Next base: position 101,241 of record NZ_JAKQYH010000069.1, on the reverse strand, counting down.
GTGACCAGAGTGGCGGACCAGCCCTGGGAGGTGCCATGAGCACATCGGCGGAACCGCGGGTGGGCGGCCTGGAGGTCCGGTCCATCGACTACGTGCCGCTGGACGAGCGGCACGGCAAGCTGTGGCACCTGGGCCCGTTGTGGTTCATGTCCAACGCGCAGATCGCCACCCTGGCCGTGGGCCTGATCAGCATCACCGAGGGCGGCAACCTGATCTGGTCGCTGCTGGCGATCGTCGCGGGCACCCTGATCGGCACGTTCTTCATGGCGTTCCACTCCGCGCAGGGGCCGCAGCTGGGCCTGCCGCAGATGATCCAGTCGCGGCCGCAGTTCGGCTACGTCGGCGCGCTGCTGGTGTGGCTGTTCGCGTATGTGCAGTACGCGGGCTTCAACGTGTTCAACACCATCCTGGCGGGCGAGTCCCTGCACGCCACGATCCACGGCGGGGTGAAGTTGTGGGTGGCCGTCGTCACGGTGATCGCCCTGGTCGTCGCGCTGGTGGGCTACGACATCATCCACAGGGCCGAGCAGGTCCTGACGTACGCCTTCCTGGTCATCTTCGGGATCTTCACCGTCGGTGTGCTGGTCACCCTGCACTATCCGGCGGGCTCCTTCGACCTCGGCGCCTTCAAGGCCACCCCGTTCCTCGCCCAGTTCGGCGTGGTCGCCGGGTACCAGATCAGCTGGGCCATCTACGTCTCGGACTACTCGCGCTACCTGCCGCCGGACGTGACCGTCCGCAAGACGTTCTACTGGACGTACTTCGGTTCGGCGCTCGGCGGCATCTGGCTGATGGTGCTCGGCACGCTGCTGGCGGCCTGGGCGGGTGACGGCTTCGACACGATCTCCTCGATCAACGCCGCCGGCGACAAGGTCTTCGACGGCTTCGGCGCGATCGTGCTGCTGTTCGCCGCGCTGGGCCTGATCTCGGTCACCGCGTTGAACATGTACGGCGGTTCGCTCACCCTCATCAGCGCCCTGGACTCCTTCAGACGGATCCGGCCGACCCTGAGCGTGCGGCTGGTCACGCTGATCGTGACGGCGGTGCTCTCGCTGATCGGGGCGCTGGCGGCGACCGCGAACTTCCTGACGAACTTCAACAACTTCCTGTTGCTGGTGCTGTATCTGTTCATCCCGTGGACCTCGGTGAACCTGATGGACTACTACGTGGTGCGCCGCGGGCACTACGCGATCGCCGAGATCTTCAAACCGAACGGCATCTACGGCCGCTGGGGCTGGCAGGGGATCATCTCCTACCTGGTGGGGTTCGCCGTGATGATCCCGTTCTTCTCCGTCGGCACGCTCTACGTGGGCCCGGCCGCCAAGGCCCTGGACGGCGCCGACATCTCCCTGTTCATCGGGTTGCCGGTGTCGGCGGTCCTGTACTGGGTGCTGACCCGCTCCATCGACGTCGAGGAGGAGACCCGCATCGCCGAGGCGGAGGCCGCGGCCCTGGAGCAGGCGGCGCACGAGCACCGCGAGCCGTAGGGCGTCCGCCGGACCGGCCGCGCGGCCGTCAGTACGCGGAGTTGACGTTGTCGATCGAGCCGTAGCGGTGGGCGGCGTAGTTGGCGGCCGCGGTGATGTTGGCCACCGGGTCGGTGACGTTCTGCGCGGTACCGGCGACGTGGTAGGCCTTGAAGGTGGGGTCGATGACCTGGAGCAGGCCCTTGGAGGGGGTGCCCTGCTGGGCGTTGACGTCCCAGTTGTTCTGGGCGGCGGGGTTGCCACCGGACTCGCGCATGATGTTGCGCTTGAGGCCCTCGTAGCTGCCGGGGATGCCCTTGGCCTTCATGATCTGCAGCGACTGCTTGATCCAGCCGTCCAGGTTGTTGGCCTTGCCGGACTGCTGTGCGGTGCTGCTGTCACCGGAGGCCGAGGCCACGGTGGCGGTGTGCGCCTGCGTCAGCTCGGCGGCCTGCGCGTTCGCCGGCACCAGGGTGAGCGCGGCGGCCGCGGCACCGGTGGTGGCGAGGCCGGCGAGGCCGAGACGGGCGATGCGGGTGCGGTTGGTCAGGATCATGTGAGGGAAACTCTTCCGGTGGGGGACGGCGTCGGCGCCGGCCGCGTGAGCGGCGGCGTGGGGGCGGGGCCCCGGGCTGCCGGCGGGAGTGGACGGACCCGGCGGGGATCCGCTCGGTCCGCCGCCTCGTCCCGGCGACGAGAGCAATGGTTAGCGGCGCCCGCGGCGGGACGCAATGATGTGACGTACTACGCCGCTTCGTATGAATGAGGCGAAATGTCCGCTATATGATGCTTGTGGGCTGTTCAGTGGCATCCGTTCCTACGACGGCGCATAGGATGTGATCTGGCCCCTATGGGTGGCGTCACGCTCCTGAGCCGTCCACAGCTCCCGTACAGCCCCTCGCGAGAGCATCCGCTCATGTCTGACACCCCCCCAGCGGCACCGGGCGCGATCCGGGTGCTGATCGTCGACGACGAACCCGAGTTGACCGAGCTGCTCTCCGTCGCCGTCACAGCGGCGGGCTGGCGGCCGTACGTGGCGCCGAACGGGTACGGCGCGCTGCGCGCCGCCCGCAGGTGCGGCCCCCACGCGGTCGTGCTGGACGGCATGCTCCCGGACCTGGACGGGATCCAGGTGCTGCGCCGGCTGCGGTACGAGAACACCAGGCTGCCCGTGCTCATGCTGACCGCCCGGGACGCCGTGGAGCACCGGCTCGACGGGCTCTCCTCCGGCGCCGACGACTACGTGACCAAGCCCTTCTCCGTGGAGGAGGTGATGCTCCGGCTGCGCGGACTGCTGCGCCGTTCCGGGGCCGGCGAGGACGCCGAGGACGGGGTGCGGGTCCTCGGCGACCTGGTCCTCGGCGAACGGACCCGCGAGGTGCGCCGCGGCGACACGGCCATCTCGCTCACCGCGAAGGAGTTCGACCTGCTGCGGTTCCTGATGAGCCACCCCCGCCAGGTGCTCAGCAAGACGCAGATCCTCGACCACGTGTGGAACAGCTCCTTCGACGGCGGCGGGAACCTGGTCGAGGTGTACGTCTACGGCCTGCGCGCGAAGATCGACAAGGAGCGCCGGCCGATGATCCACACCGTGCGCGGCGCCGGCTACGTCATCAGGCCGGCGGACGACGAGGCATGAGGTCCCCGCGCCGGGCCCTGGCCGCGCTCCGCGGGCGCTCACTGCGGGCCCGTATGGTCCTCGTGCACTCCCTGACCCTGGCCGCCGTGTGCACGGCGATGGCCGTGGCCACCGTCCTCGTCCAGCGGTCCTACCTGATCAGAGACCTGGACCAGCGGGTGACCGATGCCGCCGAGCACAGCCAGGGCGGCCGGGAGCACGGTCCTCCCGGCGCGAGCCTCGGCTTCCTCAACGAGCGCGGCCAGCACACCGGCACCCTGGCCGCCCTCATGGACGGGAACCGGATATCCACCGCCGAGGTGGTGACCGACGACGGCCCGCGCACCCTCACCGCCGCCCAGCGGGCCGCCCTGGCCGGCATCCCCGCCGACGGCACCCTGCGCACCCGTACGATCCCCGGTCTGGGCGCCTACCGGCTGACGGCCGTCACCGAGGGCGGCACCACCATGCTGGCCGGGCTGCCCGTGGGCAGCGTGCAGCAGATGATCGACTCCCTGGTCGGGGTCGAGGCCGGCATCGCCGGGATCGGGCTGGTGCTCGCTGGTTCCGTGTCCGCGATGGCGGTCCGGCGCCAGCTGCGGCCCCTGCGGCGGGTCGCCACCACCGCCGTCGAGGTCTCCCGGGCACCGCTCGACCGGGGCGAGGTCACCGGGCTCACCCGGGTCCCGGCGCCGGACACCGATCCGCGCACCGAGGTGGGCCAGGTCGGGGTCGCGCTCAACCGGCTGATCGACCATGTCGAGTGGTCCCTGTGCGCACGCCAGCGCGCCGAGGAGCAGATGCGGCGCTTCCTGGCCGACGCCAGCCACGAGCTGCGCACCCCGCTCGCCTCGATCGCCGGGTACGCCGAGCTGATGCTGATGGGCGTGGACGCCCACAAGATCGAACCGGACCTGGCCTGGCGCCGGGTGTCCGCCCAGTCGGCGCGCATGACCGGACTGGTCGAGGACCTGCTGCTGCTCGCCCGTCTGGAGGAGGGCCGCCCCCTGGAGTCGGCGGAGGTGAACCTGGCCACCCTGGTCGGGGACGCGGTGTGGGACGCGCGGGCCGCCGGGTCCGGCCACCACTGGCAGCTGGTGCTGCGCCTCGACGCGCCCGCGACCGTGCTCGGCGACACCGCCCGGCTGCACCAGGTGGTGGCGAACCTGCTGGCCAACGCGCGCACCCACACCCCCACCGGCACCCGCGTCACCGTCACCGTGGAGACGGCGGACGCACACTGCGTGATCCGCGTGCACGACGACGGCCCCGGCATCCCGCCCGACCTGCTGCCGACCGTGTTCGAACGCTTCACCAGGGGTGACGCCTCCCGCTCCCGTACGCCCGGCACGGCGGGCGGGGCGGGTCTCGGCCTGGCCATCGCCGCCGCGATCACCCAGGCCCACGGCGGCCGCGTCGAGGTGACCGGCGCGCCCGGCGGCACCGAGTTCACCGTCACCCTGCCGCTGGCTCCCTCCGCCGCCCACCTCACCCTGAGGCTTTCCTGAATCCACAGCGTCCCCACATAACCGCAGGTCATCGGCGGCTATTCGGGGGGATCGGGCAACGCGCTTCAGCCCAGCCTCAGGTGGGCGCAGCACGCTGGTCGTCCGGTGGCCGTCCACGAGGGACGCGCCCACGACGAAGGGAGCCGCATGCCCGAGATCGACACCGGTGACGGCCCGGTGCGCGTACCGGAGCGGACCGAGGCGAGCCGCCGCACCTTCATGCGCAAGGTGTTCTTCGCGTCCGGGGCGACCGCCCTGGCGACGATGGGCAGCGCCGGGGCCTGGACGGCGCTCGCCGACGACAGCACCGGTACGGCCGACGCGTCGGCGAGCCCCTCCCCCAGTGCCGCGCCGAGCGGCGGACCGGGCGGGGGCGCCGGCGGACCGGGCGACCAGTCGCTGACGGAGGAGTTCTTCGGCCTGACGACGGACGGCAGGCGGATCGACGACCTGTTCACCATCCACTCCACCAAGGTCGACACCGCGCCCGTCATCACCGCGGCGAACGCGTTCCTGGCCGGTCTGACCGACACCCAGAAGTCCGCGACCCAGTTCACGGTCCACTCCACCGAGTGGCGGCTGTGGAGCAACGTCGACTCCTACAGCCGGCAGGGCGTGTCGCTCGCGGACCTGAGCGACACCCAGAAGGACCTGGGCACGGCCCTGCTCAAGGCCGCGCTCAGCGCGGACGGCCTGGAGACCACGGAGAAGATCCGCCGGATCAACCAGGCGGCCGGCGAGGCGATCGGCAACACGAAGTCCTTCAACGAGGACGCCTACTACTGGACCCTCATGGGCACCCCGTCCGCGACCGAGCCCTGGGGCTTCCAGTTCGACGGCCACCACTGCGTGATCAACTACTTCGTCCTCGGTGACCAGGTCGTCATGAGCCCCTGCTTCTGGGGTTCGGAGCCGACCTCCATGGAGATCGACGGCGAGACGGTCACCGTCTGCCACGAGGAGGTGCTGGCGAGCCTCGCCTTCGTCAACTCCCTCTCCGCGGACCAGCAGTCGGTCGCGATCGTCTCCGCCACCAAGACCAGCGAGTCGATGAAGGCGGGCGCCTTCTCCGACAACGCGGTCCAGGCGTACGAGGGTCTTCGCGGCGACGCCCTCACCCGCGTCCAGAGGCAGAAGCTGCTCGGGATCGTCGAGGCGTTCGTCGACCGGGCCAGGGCCGATGCGGCGAGGGTGCGGATGGCCGAGGTCCGGGCGCATCTCGACGACACGTACGTGACCTGGGCCGGCGGCACGGGCGCCGACGACGCGTTCTACGTCCGCGTGCACAGCCCCGTGGTCTGGGTCGAGGTCGACTGCCAGGCACCCGGTCCGCTGCGCGGCGCGTACGGCGGCGCGGAGGGCGTCCCGACGCAGATGCACGTCCACTCGATCATCCGCACGCCCAACGGCAACGACTACGGCAAGGAACTGCTCCGCCAGCACTACCTGACGTCACCGCACCACAGGTAGCCCCTCCCCCGCCGGCTTCCACCGCAGGTGGACGCTCTCCCCCGCCTGGTCCGCCCGGAGCAGCGACAGGCGGGGGCGCACGGCGTCGGTCCGTGAGGTGGGCGGCTTGCGGCGGCCGGCCCGGAACTGCACCGGCCACTCGGCGGCCGGACCGCGGTACTCCTGGTCGGCGGCCGCGTGCAGGGTCCAGTGCGGGTCGTAGAGGTGGGTACGGCCCACCGCGCACAGGTCGGCGCGTCCGGCCAGCAGGATGGAGTTGACGTCGTCGTACGAGGCGATGGCGCCCACCGCGATGACGGCGGTACCGCTGGCGGCGGCCACCTCGTGGCGGATCCGGTCCGCGAACGGGGTCTGGTAGGAGCGGCCGTAGGCGGGCTGCTCCTCCTTGGTGACCTGGCCGGTGGAGACGTCGATGGCGGCGGCGCCGTGGGCGATGAAGGCGCGGGCGATCTCGACGGCGTCGTGCTCGGTGTTGCCGTCGGGGGCCCAGTCGGTGGCGGAGATCCGCACGATCACGGGGCGTTCGGCGGGCCAGGCGGCGCGGACGGCGTCGAAGACCTCCAGCGGGTAGCGCAGCCGGTTCTCCAGGGAACCGCCGTACTCGTCCGTGCGGTGGTTGGCGATCGGGGACAGGAACGAGGACAGCAGGTAGCCGTGCGCGCAGTGGAGTTCGAGGAGGTCGAAACCGGCCTCGGCGCCTCGGCGGGCCGCCGCCACGAACTCGGCGGTGATCCGGTCCAGGTCGGCGCGGGTGAGCTCGCGGGGTACCGGCAGGCCGGGTCCGTACGGCAGTTGGGACGGGCCGACGGTCTCCCAGTTGCCGTCGGGAAGGGGTTCGTCGATGCCCTCCCACATCAGGCGGGTGGAGCCCTTGCGGCCGGAGTGGCCGAGCTGGAGGCCGATGCGGGCGGTGCTGTGGGTGTGGACGTAGGAGACGACGCGCCGCCAGGAGTCGCGCTGCTCGTCGTTCCACAGGCCGGTGCAGCCGGGGGTGATGCGGCCCTCGGGCGAGACGCACACCATCTCCGTCATCACCAGCCCCGCCCCGCCCATGGCCTTGGAGCCGAGGTGGACGAGGTGGAAGTCGCCGGGGACGCCGTCGACGGCGGAGTACATGTCCATCGGGGAGACGATGACCCGGTTCTTCAGCTCCAGCTGCCCGATGCGGAACGGCTGGAACATCGCGGGAGCTTGGGTGTCCAGCCCCTGCGCCTGCGCGAAGGCCTGGTCGACGACGTCGGCGAACTCCTGGTCCCGGGTGCGCAGGTTGTCGTAGGTGATACGGCGCGAGCGGGTGAGGAGGTTGAAGCAGAACTGGGCTGGTTCCTGGCGGGCGTACATGCCGATGTTCTCGAACCACTCCAGCGAGGCCTGTGCGGCCCGCTGGGTGGACTCCACCACGGGGCGGCGCTCGGCCTCGTAGGCCGTCAACGCACTCTCCGCGTCCGGGTGTTCATGCAAGCAGGCGGCGAGGGCGAGGGCGTCCTCCATGGCCAGCTTGGTGCCGGAGCCGATGGAGAAGTGGGCGGTGTGGGCGGCGTCGCCGATGAGGACGAGGTTGCCGTGGTGCCAGTGCCGGTTGCGGACCGTGGTGAAGTTCAGCCACTTCGAGTTGTTCGCGAACACCTCGTGGCCGCCCAGCTCCTCGGCGAACAGCTCGCGGATCCGGGCCACGGCCCGCTCGTCGGACACGCCCGGCGCGAACACCACGTCCTCGGTGGCGTCGAAGCCCGCCCGGCGCCAGACGTCCTCGTGCATCTCCACGATGAACGTCGAGCCACTGTCCGAGTAGGGGTAGCCGTGGACCTGCACGACCCCCCACTCCGTCTCCTTGACGAAGAACTGGAAGGCCTCGAAGACCCGGTCCGTGCCCAGCCACATGTACTTGCTGTGCCTGCGGTCCAGCCGGGGACGGAAGACGTCCTCGTGGGCGGTGCGGACGCCGGAGTTGACGCCGTCGGCGCCCACGACCAGGTCGTACGACGCCCGCAGTCCGGCGACGGCGGGGGCGAGGGTGGAGAAGCGCAGGTCGACACCGAGTTCACGGCAGCGCTCCTGGAGGAGGTGCAGCAGTTCCTTGCGGCTCATGGCGGCGAAGCCCTGGCCGCCGACGGTGTGGGTCTCACCCCGGTAGTGGATGTCGATGTCCGTCCAGCGGGCGAAGCGGCGGGACATCGCCTCGGAGAAGACGGTGTCGGCGTTCTCGATGCCGCCGAGCGTCTCGTCGGAGAAGACCACGCCGAAGCCGAACGTGTCGTCGGGGGCGTTGCGTTCCCACACGGTGATCTCGTGGGCGGGGTCCAGTTGCTTCATCAGGGCCGCGAGGTAGAGACCTCCCGGGCCACCGCCGATGATCGCGATCTTCAAGGGAGTTCCTCTCACCGCTCAGCGGCCTGCTCTGCTTCGATGATCTTGCGGAGCGCGAACCGCTGGAGCTTTCCGCTGGTGTTGCGCGGCAGGACGTCGTGGAAGCGGACGTCCCGCGGGTACTTGTAGGGCGCCAGGACCCGCTTGACGTGGTCCTGGATCTCCCTGGCCTTCGCCGGGTCCCCGGTGACGCCTTCGCGCAGCACGACGAAGGCGCAGACGACCGAGCCGCGTTCGGGGTCGGGGCGGGCCACGACGGCCGACTCGACGACGTCGGGGTGGGTGTCGATGGCCGCCTCGACCTCGGGGCCGCCGATGTTGTACCCGGACGACACGATCATGTTGTCGCTGCGGGCGTGGTAGTAGAAGTAGCCGTCCTCGTCGCGGTGGAAGATGTCACCGGTGACGTTCCAGCCGCCCACGACGTAGTCGTGCTGGCGCTTGTCGTCGAGGTAGCGGCAGCCGACCGGGCCGATGACGCCGAGCCGTCCGGGCTCGCCGGGGCCGAGTTCCTCGCCGTCGAAGCCGAGGATGGTCGCGCGGTACCCGGGGACGGGGCGGCCGGTGGCGCCCGGCCTGATGTCGTCGCCGGCGGCGGAGATGAAGATGTGCAGCAGCTCGGTCGCGCCGATGCCGTCGATGACCTTCAGGCCGATGCGCTCCCGGAGCTCCTCCCAGGTGGTGAGCGGTATGTGCTCACCGGCCGACACGCCGGCGCGCAGGCCCGCCAGTTGCCGTTCCCCGCCGTCGCGGGTGATCGCCTTGTAGGCGGTGGGGGCGGTGGCGAGGACGGTGACGCCGTGTTTCTCGACGAGGCCGGCGAGTTGGGCGGGGGTCGCCGTCTCCGTGAGCAGGGCGCAGGCACCGGCTCGCAGCGGGAAGACGACCAGCATGCCGAGCCCGAAGGTGAAGGCGAACGGCGCGGTGCAGGCGACCACGTCGTCCGGCCGCAGCCGCAGGATGTGGCGGCCGAAGGTGTTGTCTATGGACAGGACGTCCCGGTGGAAGTGCATGGTGATCTTCGGGACGCCGGTGCTCCCGGAGGTGGGGCCGAGCAGGGCCACGTCGTCGGCGGCGGTGTCGACGGCGGTGAACTCACCCGGTTTGGCCGCGCACCGGGCGAGCAGGTCGTCGGCGCCGGTGCCGCCGTACGCGACCACGCGCAGGCCGGGCAGCGCGGTGTCGCGGACCGTGTGGACGTCCTCGGTGAAGCGGTGGTCGACCAGGGCGACGGACGGCTGGGTCCGTTCGGCGATCGGGACGATCTCGCGGGCGCGCAGTGCCGCCATGGTGGTCACCACGACCCCGCCGGCCTTGAGGACCCCGAGCCAGCAGGCCACCGCCCAGGGGTTGTTGGGTGCGCGCAGCAGGACACGCTGTCCGGGGACCAGGTCCAGGTCCTCGGTGAGGACCCGGGCGACCTGGTTGGCGCGGGTGCGCAGGTCGCCGTAGGTCCACAGCTCCCCGGCCGGGGTGCGCAGGGCGGGCCGGTCGGGGCCGTGCCGTCCGACGGCCGCGTCGATCAGTTCGGCCGCGGCGTTGAGGCGGGCCGGGTAGGTCAGTTCGGGTGTGGTGAACTCGATGACGGGCCACTGTTCGGCGGGCGGGAGGTGGTCCCGGGCGAAGGTGTCCACGTGCGAGGTGGGAGAGAGCGGAAGAGCCAACGTGAGGTTCCTTCCGGGAGCCCGCCGGTGGCGTACGGCGGACGGCTCAGGCGGGGCGGATCATGCCCTCCTGGACCACGGTGGCCAGGTGGCGGTGGTCGCGGGTGAAGAAGCGACCCGTGCCCAGTCCGCGGCCCGCGTCGGCGGCCACCGCTTCCTGGAGGTAGAGGAGCCAGTCGCCGACCGGACCGGGCCGGTGGAACCACATCGCGTGGTCGAGGCTGGCGGTGACCAGGCCGGGGTCCGCCCAGGCCAGGTCGAGGACTCGCAGGACGGGTTCGAGGATGGTGTAGTCGCAGACGTAGGCGAGGGCGGCGAGGTCCCGCTGGGCGTCGGTGAGTCCGTCGACAGGGCGCAGCGCGTCGAACGGCCGGACCCAGACGGCCTGGTGGGGCAGGCGTTCGCCCTCGACGGTGAGGTAGACGGGGCCGGGGACGTGGCGCATGTCGAAACCGCGGCCGCCGCGCCAGTAGGCCTTGGACTCGGCGGTCATGGTGCCGCCGGTACGGTCGGCGAGGTACTCGGCCGAGCTGGGGAGGTCCTCGGGTTCGGGGACGTCCTCGGCGAACTCGGCGTGGAACGACGAACCGGGCTCCCCCGCCGCGAAGTTGGCGAGGCAGACGTAGAGCACCTTGCCGTTCTGGTAGCCGCGTACCTGGCGGGTGCTGTAACCGCGGCCGTCGCGCAGCACCTCCACCTCGTAGCGGACCTCGGCACCGATGTCCGCGGGGCGCAGGAAGTAACTGTGCATCGAGTGCAGGGACTTGCCGTCGGGCACCGACCGCATCGCCGCGGCCGCGGCCTGGGCGACGAGGTCGCCGCCGTAGGCCTTGGGCCAGGGGCAGGGCTGGGTGGTGGCGGTGAAGGCGAGGTCGAAGTGCTCGGCCGGTGCGGGCTTCAGGGTGAGGGCCGCTGTGACGATCTCGGAGGTCGGGGCGGCCGGCGCGGCGCTCACCGGTTCAGCCAGTCGCGCAGGTCGGTGTCGGCCACGTCGGGCAGGTTCACCACGATGTTGTCCGGGGTCCGGGTGGTCATCCACACCAGCGGTTCGGTGCGGGAGAGGTTGCACTCGACGTGCGGCATGAAGGGCGGGACGAAGACCCAGTCGCCCTCCTCCATGTCGACGTAGTCCTCGAACTTCTCGCCGAAGTAGATCCGGGCCCGGCCGGACAGGACGTAGCCGCCGGTCTCGGCCTCGCCGTGGTGGTGGGTGACCGAGCGGTACCCGGGTTCGTTGCTGACCTTGCCGTACCAGAGGCGGCGCGCCGGGGTGTGCTGGGCGCTGACGCCCGACACGCGGACGGCGCCGCCCGAGTCGGCGGTGTTCACGTCCTCCAGACCGGCCCGTGTCACCACGGGGGCGACGATGCCGCTGGGCAGGCGGTACATCGTGTTGTCGCCCTCGACGCGGTACTCACTGCTGTGCTCGGGATGCGGCTGCCGCCGCGGGGCGGGCTCCATGGAATCGGCTCCGTTTCCGTGGGCTTGCGGGGGTCCGGAACAGGACCGTGCTCTATCTCGTATTTTTCACGGTCGTCATTTATTGTCAATACGCCTGGCCGTACGGCAGGCGCCGGACACCACCGAACGGAGGCCTCATGACTCCCGTCGCCGTGAACCCGCCCGAACTGCCCGCCCCGAGCGGCTACTCGCATGGCACGCTCGCGGGGAACACGCTGCATCTGGGCGGCCAGACCGCTCTCGACGCCGATATGAAGATCGTTCCGGGCGGCATCGTGGAGCAGTTCCGCCAGGCGTTCGGCAATGTGCTCGCCACACTGCGGGCGGCGGGCGGTGAACCGCGGGACCTGGTGAGCGTGACGATCTACCTCACCGACATCCCCGACTACCAGGCGCACGGCAAGGAGATCGGCAGGGTGTGGCGGGAGCTCGCGGGGCCGGTGTATCCGGCGATGGCGGGCATCGGCTGCACCGCGCTCTGGCAGCCGGAGGCGATGATCGAGATCCTGGGCGTCGCCGTGATCCCGGAGGAACGCCTGATCAGGCCGTAGCACCCGGCCGGGGCCGGCGGGGTGTGCGCGAGGGCTCGGCGCCTACGGGGTGGTGCGGATGACCGCCAGGGCGTGCTCGCGGGCGGGCTCGCTGAGCGTCTTGTCGAGTTCCTCGAAGAGCGCGCCGGCGGTCTCGCCCTTCCAGCCCGGCGGCAGCAGGGTCAGGGGCAGCCCGGGGTCGCGGTACGGGAGCCTGCGCCATTCGGTGAGCATCGGCAGGTAGATCCCGAACGCCTCCCGCGGCGGGATCCCGCCGGTCGCGGCCCGCTCACTGACCTGGCGGTAACGGTCCAGGAAGTCCGCGTAGAGCGCGGTGAGTTCGTCGAGGTCCCACCACTCGCGGACCTTCGCCGCCAGGTCGCCGAAGGCGAAGTGGTCGCCGGTGAAGATGTCCACGTACGGCGTCAGTTCGAGGCGTTGCAGGGTGCGGCGGGTCTCGTCGGCGAGGATCCCCGGGGCCACCCACACCCCGGGGGCCGCGGTGCCGAAGCCCAGCCGGGTGAGGGCGGTGCGCAGGGCGTGCCGCTTGTCGCGTTCGGACTCGGGCACCGAGAACACGACGACGAGCCAGCCGTCGCCGGCCGCGGCCCGGTGCCGTTCGAAGATCCGGACGTCGCCCTCCTCGAGCACCTCCAGGGTGCCCTCGGAGAGGGCGTACCCGGCGGCGCCGTCGTGCCGCTCGCCGTGCAGCACCCCCCGTCGCTTCAGCCGGGAGACGGCGGAGCGCACGGCCTGTCCCTCCACGCCGAGGTCGGCCATGAGGCGTATGACGGAGGCGACGGAGAGCCAGTTGTGCTCACGGCGCGCGTACAGCGCGAAGAGGCTGATGATCAACGGACCCAGCCGGCTGTCCCGCCCGCCGGTGCCGACGGCGGCGGGCGACGGGGAACCGGCTTCCGCTGTCATGCTCCCCACCTCCGGTCGTCGTCACCCGACGCGTACCCTCCGGAACCCTTCCGGGCCCTTCGGGGCCTTCTGATCGCGCAGCAGCCTATCGCGCCCGTGCGGGACGCCACCGGCGGCGGTACGGCCGGAGGACGGAGCACCACGGGACGGCCGATCGGGCATCGAATCCGGCCGTGCCACGGTTGTCACCGAAGTCTCTGGTACTTCTGGTGCCTGCGTTGTCTCTGCCGTCACAGTTGGGGAGCCCGACATGACCACACCCCGGGACCTGTTCCTCGTCACCGTGTACGACGCGGCCGCCCGGCCCGTCGAACAGGGCGACCTCTCGCTGGCACTGGCGGGAGCCGAACTGGCCGATCTCATCGACGCCGGGGCGGTCACGCTCGACGGCGACCTCGTGGTGCCCGCTCCGCAGGGCGAGACGGGAGACCGGCTCCTGGACGAGGCGGCGGCGGCGCTGAAGCGGGAGGCTCCGTACGAGTCGGTGGAGGACTGGCTGTGGCGCCGGGGGCGTGGCCTGGGCGCCGCCTATCTGGACGCCCTGGAGGCGGACGGCACGGTGGTGGCCCGGCAGCCGAGGCGGCGCTGGCTGCCGCTGCCGACCGGGCGGACCGAGCCGTCCGACTCTCCCGAGCGGGCCGGGGCGCACGAGCGCTGGACCTCGGGCGAGCCCGTGCTGGCCGCCCTCGCGGCCGCCGTGGGGGTCCGGGACGAGGCGGCCAAGGACCTGGCGGGGGTGGCCCCCGACGCGACGGTGACGGTGGTGGCCGCCGTGAACGACGCGGTGACGGAGCTCGCCGCCGTGCGTCAGCGGCGCGAGATCGAGGACGCGGCCTTCGACAACGTCTGGCGGGGCCTGTGACGGTCGCCGCCCGGACGCGGTCCGCGCGGGAGGCCGGGTATCCCGGCCTCCCGCCGGTCCCGGGACCCCTTCACTTGAGGCCGCTGAGCATCACGCCCCTGATGTAGTGCTTCTGGAGCAGCAGGAAGAGGGTCAGGATCGGCAGGGTGCTCAGGACGAGACCGGCCATCACGATGGGCATCGTGCGGGTCGGGTCGACGTAGTCCTGGAGGAGCTGGATGCCGACGGGCAGGGTCATCACGTCCGGGTCGGCGGTGGAGACGAGCAGCGCCCAGATGTACTCGTTCCAGGCGTCGACGAAGGTCAGCAGGCCGAGCGTGAGCAGCACCGGCCTGGTCTGCGGGACGACGATCCGCCACCACACGGTGAACTCGCCCGCTCCGTCGATGCGGGCGGCCTCCAGGACCTCGTCCGGGATCGAGATCATGAACTGCCGGGTCAGGAAGATCCCGAAGCTGCTGACCAGGAACGGCATGGCGAGCGCCACGATGCTGACGGTGAGTCCCGCGCCGCCGCGCCCCAGCAGGTCGTTGCCGCCCGCCAGCGGCCAGTGCACCAGGATCAGGAAGTGCGGGATGAAGAAGAGGAACGGCGGGAACATCATCGTCGACAGCACCAGGCGGAAGACGAGGTCCCGGCCGGGAAAGCGGAGTTTGGCGAGCGCGTAGCCGGCCAGCGAGGACGTGAGCAGCACCGAGCCGGTGACCAGGGCCGTGGCCACGACGCTGTTGCGGAAGAGCACCGGCAGATCGAGCTGGTGGACGGCCGCCCGGTAGTTGGACAGGTCGAACGCCCTGGGCAGGAACCGGTAGGGCAGCGTGCCCGCCTCGGCCGGCCCCTTGAAGGACGTCATCACCATGTCGGCGAACGGCACCACCGTCAGCACCGCCCCGGTGACCACCAGCAGGTACGACAGCCACGGGAGACGGCGGCGGTTCATACGTCCTCTCCTCTGCGCCGGAAGAACCACAGCTGCGCCAGCGTGACCGTGAGGACGACGGCGAACAGCACGAAGGCGGCGGCGCTCGCGGTGCCCCAGTCGCCGTAGGAGAAGGCCTGCCGGTACATCTCCAGCGCCGCCACCTCGGTCGCGTCGCCCGGTCCGCCCTTGGTCATCACGATGATCAGCGCGAACGACTGGAGGCCGGTGAGGAACTGGGTGACGCACACGAACAGCAGGGAGGGCCGCAGCAGGGGCAGCGTGATCCTGAAGAAGACGGTGCCGGGGCCGGCGCCGTCGAGGGCGGCGGCCTCGTAGTACGTCTCGGGGATGGACTTCAGTCCCGCGGTCAGGACGAGGATCGCCGAACCGACCGAGGCCCAGGCCTGCACGACGACGACCGAGGGCAGTGCGGTGTCCGGGTCCTGGAGGAACGCCACAGAGCCGCATCCGAGCGCGTTGAGGACGCCGTTGACCAGACCGCCCGGCTCGTACATGTACTTCCAGACGTTGCCGACGGCGACCACGGTCGTGACGATCGGCAGGAAGTACAGGGTGCGCCACAGCCCCTGGAACCGCAGGTTGTCGATGCAGGTGGCGACGAGCACGGAGCCGGCGAGCGCGAGGACCACGGTGCCGAGCGCGAACAGCAGCGTGTTGGTGAGGACCGGCGTCAGGAACGTGGAGCCGTCCGCGAACAGGGCGGCGAAGTTGTCGAGTCCCACCGGCTGGATGTCGCCGAGGTCGAACCCGGCCCACCGGGACGTCGAAAGCAGCACCGCGAAGCCCAGGGGAAGGACCAGGAAGACGGCGAAGAACAGCAGCGCCGGTGCCAGGAACAGGTAGGCGACGACGGCCTGCCGACGGCCGCGACGGTCCCGGCCGTGAGTGCCGGCGGCGGGCGCGCCGGGTGCCGCCCGCCGGGTCGTCTCCGGTGTCAGGGTGGCGTTCACCATGACCGGGCCACCTCCTGGTCGACCTGGCGGCGGGTGGTGCGCAGCGCCTCGTCGACCGACTGCCGGCCGGTCCACAGCGCCTCGATGTTCTTGCGCAGCAGCGACTTGGCCTGTTGCGCGCCCGGCACGTTCGGCTCCGGCACCGCGTACCCGAGCGCGTCCAGGAACGGCCGCAGGTTGGGGTCGGTGCCCGCCCCGAGCAGGGTCCGCATGTCGTCGGCGCGGCCGGTCAGGGAGCCGACCGACACCTGGAGGGCGCTCATCCGGGTCGTGCCGCGCACCTTCTCGGTGTTGAGCCAGCGCAGGAACTCCCAGGCCTCGCGCGGGTGCCGGGCCGCCGTGTTGACGCCCAGCATGAACCCGGTGGCGAGGGTGGCCCGTTCGCCGCCCGCCTCGGGGAGCGGCACGGGGACCACCCCGACATCGCGGTAGGCCCTGCCCATCAGGGACTTCAGGTCGGCCGTCCACCAGCCGGCGCTGATCACCATGGCCACCTGCCCGGACGCGAACGCGCTGTAGACGTTGACGCCGGGGTCGCTGGCGCCCCTGGCGACGAGGCGGTGCTCCAGGTCGAGCACGGCCCGGCCGGCCGCCGAGTCGAGCTCGGTCCGCCTGCCGTCCGGCGAGACGAACCGTCCGCCGGCGGTGCTGAGCAGCGCGAGGGTCTGCCCGACGGTGGTGGAGTCGTCGAAGGCCGACAGCCCGAACCCCTGGACCAGCGTGTTGCCGTACCGGTCCCGCCGGGCGGTGCGGTAGGCCGCGTCCTCCAGCTCCCGCCAGGTACGCGGCGGTCCGCCGACGCCGGCCTCGCGCAGCAGCCGTTTGTTGTAGTAGAGGGCGTACGTCTGCAGCTCGGTGGGGTAGCCGTAGACCGTGCCGTCCACCGAGGCCGAGCCGACCGCGGCGGCCCCGTAACCGCGTCTGATCTCGGCGGCGTGCGGGGCGGGCGCGGGCCGCAGCACGCCGGCCCGGACGAGCTGGCCGTTCCACAGGCAGTACGGGTGCAGGAGGTCGGCGCCCTGGCCCGCGGCCTGCCGGACCATGACCGTGGTCAGCAGGTCGGTGAACTCCACGGCCTTCGTGGCCACCTTGACCCGGTCGTGGGTGGCGTTCCACTCGTCGACCGGTCCGCGCAGCGCCTCCTTGAGCGCGCCGCTCGCGTAGTGCGAGAGCAGGGTGAGGACGATCGGGTCGCCGGGCCGTCCGGTGCCCCGGGAGGGTGCGGCGCAACCGGCGGCGAGCAGCGCCGCGGGCAGTGCGAGCGCGACGTGGCGGCGGCCCGGTGTCCGGGTCACCGGGCGGCTTCCCGGCGCATCACCTGGAACACCCGGGTCGTGGTGAAACCGGTCTTGCGGTAGAGGTGGCCGGCCGGGGACTGCGCGCCGGTCCACAGGAACCACGCGGAGTGCGCCCGGCGGGCCCGCATCCGTTCCAGGACCAGGTGCAGGAGGACTTCGCCGAGTCCGGTGCCGCGCATCTCCTCCAGCACCCCGATGGGGCCGAACCGCTCGTCCACCGCGTCGAACGCGCCGTGCATCGCCCAGCCGACCATGCGGCCGCCGGGGTCCCGGGCGGTGACGATCCGGTCGAGCGGGGTGCCGGCCGTCAGGCACGCCCGGATGGTGCAGGCCCAGTCCGGTCCGAAGCGGCTGCCGGCGAGGGCGAGGAGGTCCACCAGGTCGTCGTCGGTGGGGGTGGCGAACCGGTGCCCGCGCGCGGTCAGTTCGCGCACGCGTCGCACGACGTCGTCCGGCATGCGGTAGCCGACCAGGGCGCGGTCCATCGCGGCCGCCTCGTACAGCGTGCGAAAGCCCAGCGAGCCGAGCAGCCCGGCCGCCTCCGGGTAGGCCTCGGCGTCGAGACCGGGGAAGACGTAGTTCGGGGTGTACGAGGAGAAGTCCACCCGGGTACGGCCGTGACCGGCCAGCCAGTCCAGGGCCTCGGTCAGCAGCCGCCGGCCGAGACCCCGGCGGCGGTGGTCCGGGGCGACGAAGAAGAACGGGATCCAGCCCTGCTCCGGCTCCAGGTCGGTGCCGGCCATCGGGGTCAGCCGGCGCACCGCGTAGGCGGCGCCGACGACACGGTCACCGTCGACGGCGACCCGCAGACCTTCCGGATCGAAGTTGGGGTCGAGCAGCACCAGGGAGCGGAAGCGGTCCGGGGTGACGGGGTCGGCGGGCGCGCTCCGGGCCCACGCCGCCACCAGCCGCGGGCCGTCGCCCGACCGGAAGCCGCGGATCCCGGCGCGGGATGTCGTCGTCGTGCGGTCGGTCATCGACGGGTTGTCCTTCCGGAGCGGGGGTCTCAGGGGTAGAGCAGCACGTCGTCACCGGCCCACCGGGCGGGCGGGGCGGGCGGCGCGCACAGCGGCAGCGGGTCGTCGCCCGCGTCGACGGCACGCCGCAACCGGTCGGACCCCCACAGCAGATCGATGAAGCGACGGCGGCCGCTCTCACCGGCGCCGGGCCCGCCGGCGTCAAGTTCGTCGGCACCGGGCCCGCCGGCACCGGGACCGCCGGCGTCAAGTTCGTCGGTTTCGCGGTCGTCGGCATCAAGTTCGCCGGCACCGGGCTCCCCGGCGTCCGCCGGGCGCCAGCCGAAGTCGTCCGGGTACAGCCGCCGGAGGGTGGCGAGCATCGCGACGGCGGTGCGTACCGGCATGAACGTCTCGCGGTCGGTGACGTGCAGCTGGACCCCGCGCAGTTGCCGTCCGGCGTGCCCACGGGAGGCCGGTACGAACCGCAGGTCACGGAAGTGCACGCCGGGCAGGGCGAGTTCGGCGAGGGCGGGCGCGAACCGCCGGTCCAGGTACGGGGCACCGACGATCTCGAAGGGCTGTGTGGTGCCCCGGCCCTCCGAGAGGTTCGTCCCCTCGAAGAGGCAGGTACCGGGATAGACGAGAGCGGTGGTCGGCGTCGGGATGTTGGGAGAGGGCGCCACCCAGGCCGTACCGGTGGTCTCCGCGGTCATGGCGCGCCGCCAGCCCAGGGCCTCGATCACCGTCAAGTCGACCGCGCCGCCCGCGGCTTCGGGCACCGCCGCCGCGTTGAGATGCCGGGCGAGTTCACCGCAGGTGAGACCGTGCCGGACGGGCACCGGGGCGCGCCCGACGAAGCTGGACCAGCCGGGTTCGAGCAGTGGGCCCTCGCTGACGAGCCCGCCGAGCGGGTTCGGCCGGTCGGCGACGACGAACCGGACGCCCGTACGGGCCGCCGCGGCCATCAGGTCGAACATGGTCCACACGTAGGTGTAGTACCTGGCCCCGATGTCCTGGAGGTCGTACACGAGGGTGTCCACACCGCTGTCGATCAGCAGCTTGTCGAGCCGTTCCCCGGCGCGCCCGTAGGTGTCGTACACCGGCAGCCCGGTGTCGGGGTCCCACCGGACGGTCTCGCTCTCGCCTGCCTGACCGGTTCCGTACAGGCCGTGTTCCGGGCCGAACAGGGCGACCAGCGGCACCCCGGCGGCGAGCAGCGCGGGCGCGGCGGGCCGGAGATCCGGCAGGACTCCGGTGTGGTTGGTGACCAGCCCGAACCGGCCGGACCCGGCCAGCGCGGGCGCCGCGTGCAGTCGGGCGATCCCGGTCGTCACCGCGCCGCGGTCGTGCGTGTTCATCCTTGCCCCGTCCGCCGTTGACGCCCCGCTTCAGCAGTGGTCGGGAATTTACCCTTACGTCCCGTAATCCGCGCAATGAATCGCCGACGAGTCCGGGGGCCCGAGGGGCAGGGTCTCCTCCTGACACCGATTGCCCCGATGGTGTGACGCACCTGCCGGTGCCGACTCCCCCGCGGGCCAGGGACGTTGAAGCAGACATGCGCCTCTGTGACACCCCCCGCTTCACCTGGCGGACCGCGATGGTCGGCCTGTCGGCACTCACCGTCGCGGTCGCCGTGGTCGTGGCGCTGGTGTGAACCGCCGGCCGGGCGGCAACAGGCGTCCCGACACGCCGACAAGAGTCGCCCGCACGTGGGACGTCGCCGTGTCGCCCGGCCGTCCGGACGCGGTGACGGTGTGTGATGGCAGCGCTTTTCCGTTGTCACCGCTCACGAAGGACATCACGATGCGCCTCTGTCGTCCGCTCGCCGTCGCCCTCGGCGGGCTCGCCCTCAGCGTCCTCACCATGGGCCCGGCGGCCGCCGCCCACGGGACCTTC
Source organism: Streptomyces arenae (assembly GCF_022343545.1). Classification (NCBI taxonomy): domain Bacteria; kingdom Bacillati; phylum Actinomycetota; class Actinomycetes; order Kitasatosporales; family Streptomycetaceae; genus Streptomyces; species Streptomyces arenae. Next base: position 81,319 of record NZ_JAKQYH010000069.1, on the reverse strand, counting down.
GTCTGGGTGGGGCCGAAGGGCAAGGCGTACGCCATCCAGAACCCGCCGGACCGCAAGTGCCTCGGCATGGCGCAGGAGGCGCGTGGCCCGCAGAACGCCACCAAGAAGGCGCTCGTCGTCTACGCCAAGCCGAAGTGCAAGGGCGCCTCGCACCGGCTCGCCCCCGGCCACTCGGCGTCGGGCAGCGTCCACTTCGCCAGCGTGATCTTCAACCCCCGCTAGCGGCGGCGCCGTCACGGTGGCCGGCGGGGTCACACTCCCCCGGCCACCCCGACGCCCAGACCGCACAGCACCACACCGGTGACGATGTTCAGCGCGCGCCGCACCGCGGGTCGCGACACCGGCAGCCCCGCTGCGCCTGGACCATCTGCGGGACGAGTCCTGGGTGACCGTCCTGGCCGGGCACGCGGCCCGCGAACAGCTGGACCGGGCCGCGGCGAAGGCCGGGTTCACGCCGCGGATCCGCTTCCAGACCGCGTCCTGCGACCTCGCCCGGGCGCTGGTCGGCACCGGCATCGGGGTCGCCCTCGTCTCCCGGCTGGCCCTCACCCGGGTCCCCGACGTGGCCGACGAACTGCGCGCCACCTGGGCTTCAGGGCGGTGACGGCCGCTCACCGCGCGGGCCGCGGCCCTCACAGGGGTGCGCGGGCCACCGTCATCACGTAGGCACCGAAGAGCAGCGACACGGCGGTGAGCGCGCCGACGACGGCGACGGCCTGGGCCGGCCGCGGACGCCGGCTCCTGACCAGGGCGCGGGCGAGCGGGATCAGCAGGGGGAACGCGGGCAGCAGGAAGCGCGGTTTGGAGGAGAACGAGCCCGAGCCGCCCACGACCACCAGGACCAGCACCCCCGCGAAGACCACCAGGGGCAGCGGTGCCCGGTCCAGGCAGAGCAGGCAGAACAGCAGGACGCCGGACGCCACGATCACCAGGGCCGCGGCGTAGACGAAGGCGCCGCCGTGCAGCAGCAGGCTCTTCACGAACTTCCAGGCCCCCTCCCCGAAGTCGAACCGGGAGTTCCACGCCTGCTGCACCTCGAAGTAGCCGTGCAGCAGGTCGCCGGTCCGGTGCCCCACCCACAGGACGTAGCCGAGCCAGCCGAGCGGGGCCGTCAGACACCCGGCCCACAGCCGCCAGGGGACGTGTCCTCGTCGCCGTACCGCCTCGTGCGCGCCGGCGGCGATGACGGCCGCCGCGACCGCGAAGCCGGTGGGCCGGGACAGCCCCGCCAGCGCGGCCAGCGAGCCGGCCCACAGCCAGCGGCCCTTGAGGACGCAGTACAGGGACCAGGCCGCGAGCGCGCAGAAGAGTGACTCGGTATAGGCGATGGTCAGTTCGACCGACTGGGGCAGTACGGCCCACAGGACGACGAGGGCGGTGGCGACGCCCCGGCCGTACAGGAGGTCGCCGACGCGGTGGACGCCCCACGCCGCCACGACGGCCGCGGTCCCGGCGACGAGCAGGGCGGCCTTGCCGGGGGTGACCGGCACGACCGTGACCAGGGCGCGGATGAGCCCGGGGTACAACGGGAAGAACGCCCAGTCGGTCTGCACGGCTCCCCTGCGCGTGATCTCGATCAGGTCGCCGTAGCCGTGGACCGCGATGTGCTGGTACCAGCGGGCGTCCCAGGCGTGCGCGAGATTCCGGAACAGGGGGCGTCCCGTGGCGTGACCGGCCAGGGCGACGGCGGCGACTCCGGCGAGCCGGACGGCCACGAAGAGCGCGAGGGCGGGCCCCAGCCCGGACAGGGTCCGGCGCGGGGGTGCGGGGCGGGCGGGGCCCGGCTGCGTGACGGGGCCGGGCCGTGGGACGGAGGACGTGCTCACGCTCCGACCATCGGCACGGGTGCGCGACGGCGCAACGCGACACGGAGGTTTCTCACGGTCTTCCGCACCCGTTCAGACCCGGGCGACCCGCGTCACACCCGGACCCCCTTGATCGATCATTCATCGGTCTGTTTACCATATGAGCGCCACCCAGCTCGATCGAGAGATTCAGGTCTGTGACTGTCAACGACGACTCGTTCACCAACTGGAAGAACCGCGAGGAGATCGCGGAGTCGATGATCCCGCTCATCGGGAAGCTGCACCGGGAGCGGGACGTGACGGTCCTCCTCCACAGCCGCTCCCTGGTGAACAAGTCGGTGGTCAGCATCCTCAAGACCCACCGCTTCGCCCGCCAGATCGACGGCGCCGAGCTCTCGGTCACCGAGACGATGCCCTTCCTCCAGGCGCTCACCACGCTCGACCTCGGCCCCTCCCAGATCGACATCGGCATGCTCGCGGCCACCTACAAGGGTGACGACCGCGGCCTGACGGTGGCGGAGTTCACCGCGGAGGCGGTCGCCGGCGCCACCGGCGCCAACAAGATCGAGCGGCGCGAGCCCCGCGATGTCGTCCTGTACGGCTTCGGCCGCATCGGCCGTCTGGTCGCCCGGCTGCTCATCGAGAAGTCCGGCTCCGGCAACGGCCTGCGGCTGCGGGCCATCGTGGTGCGCGGCGCCGGCGGCGAGGACATCGTCAAGCGCGCCTCGCTGCTGCGCCGGGACTCCATCCACGGCCAGTTCCAGGGCACGATCACCGTGGACGAGGAGAACAGCACGATCCTCGCCAACGGCAACGAGATCAAGGTGATCTACGCCGACGACCCGTCCGCCGTGGACTACACGGAGTACGGCATCCGGGACGCCATCCTCATCGACAACACGGGCAAGTGGCGGGACCGCGAGGGCCTGTCGAACCACCTGCGTCCGGGCATCGAGAAGGTCGTACTGACCGCGCCCGGCAAGGGCGACGTCCCGAACATCGTGCACGGCGTCAACCACGACACCGTGAAGCCGGACGAGCAGATCCTGTCCTGCGCGTCCTGCACCACCAACGCGATCGTGCCCCCGCTGAAGGCGATGGCCGACGAGTACGGAGTGCTGCGCGGCCATGTGGAGACCGTCCACTCGTTCACCAACGACCAGAACCTGCTGGACAACTACCACAAGTCGGAGCGCCGCGGCCGGTCCGCGCCGCTCAACATGGTGATCACCGAGACGGGTGCCGCCTCCGCCGTCGCGAAGGCGCTGCCCGACCTCAAGGCACGCATCACCGGCAGCTCGATCCGGGTCCCGGTGCCGGACGTGTCGATCGCGATCCTCAACCTCCAGCTGGCCCGCGAGGCGTCCCGCGCGGAGGTACTCGACTACCTCCGCGAGGTGTCGCTGACCTCGCCGCTCAAGCGCCAGATCGACTTCATCACCGCCCCCGACGCGGTCTCCAGCGACTTCATCGGCTCGCGCCACGCGTCCATCGTCGACGCCGGCGCCCTGAAGGTGGAGGGCGACAACGCGATCCTCTACCTCTGGTACGACAACGAGTTCGGCTACTCCTGCCAGGTGGTCCGGGTCGTCCAGCACGTGTCCGGCGTCGAGTACCCGACGTACCCGGCGACGGCGGTCTGACGCTCCCCCGCCTCCTCCGGCCCGGCCCCGCGACACGGGGGCCGGGCCGTCCGCGCTCTTGACGCGCCCACGGCCCGATGGCAGCTTTTTATCGATACAACCGATCTTGCGGACATCGTTCCATATATCGAACAACACGAGCCGGTCAGGAGTGCCCCCGTGCCCACAGCCACCGTGATCATCAACCTCGACATCGAGGGCCCGACGATCAGCCGTCACCTCTACGGCCACTTCGCCGAGCACCTGGGCCGGTGCGTCTACGGCGGCTTCTGGGTCGGCGAGGACTCCCCGATCCCCCACGAGGGCGGCATCCGGCTCGACGTCGTCGAAGCGCTGCGCGCCCTCGACATCCCCAACCTCCGCTGGCCCGGGGGCTGTTTCGCCGACGAGTACCACTGGCGGGACGGCATCGGCCCCCGCGAGCAGCGCCCCCGGATGGTCAACACGCACTGGGGCGACATCGAGGAGAACAACCACTTCGGCACCCACGAGTTCATGGCCCTCTGCGAACTCCTCGGCGCCGAGCCCTACATCAGCGGCAACGTCGGCTCCGGCACGGTCCGCGAGATGAGCGAGTGGGTGGAGTACCTCACCCGGGACGGCGACAGCCCCATGGTCCGGCTGCGCAAGGACAACGGGCGCGAGGAGCCCTGGCGGGTGAAGTACTGGGGCATCGGCAACGAGACGTGGGGCTGCGGCGGCAACATGCGCGCCGAGTACTCCGCCGACCTGGCCCGCCAGTACGCCACCTACTGCCGCGACCACGGCGACAACAAGCTCTACCGCATCGCCTCGGGCGCCTCCGACGCCGACTACAAGTGGACCGAGACCCTGATGCAGCAGATCAGCTGCTTCGGCTGCGAGGCCACGCCGAAGAACTTCTTCCAGGGCCTGTCCGTCCACTACTACACCCTCGCGGGCCCCTGGGAGGCCAAGGGCAGTGCCACGGAGTTCGCCACCGAGGACTACTACCGCACGATGGTGTCGGCCCGCCGGATCGACCGCATCCTCACCGGCCACTCCACGGTCATGGACGTCTACGACCCGCACCGCACGGTCGGCCTCGTCCTGGACGAGTGGGGCACCTGGTGGGACGTCGAACCCGGCACCAACCCCGGCTTCCTGTTCCAGCAGAACACCCTGCGCGACGCGCTGGTGGCGGGCGCCCACTTCGACATCTTCCACAAGCACGCGGCCCGGCTGCACATGGCCAACATCGCGCAGACGGTCAACGTGCTCCAGGCCATGCTGCTCACCGAGGGCGACAGCCTGGTCCTGACCCCGACCTACCACGTCTTCGAGATGAACAAGGGCCACCAGGACGCCACTTCGCTCCCGGTGCACCTGCGCGCCGAGGGCGCCCGGCGCCGCGTCGGCGACGCCGAACTCGACACCCTGTCGGCCTCCGCGAGCGTCAAGGACGGCACGGTCCTGATCTCGGTGAGCAACCTCGACGCCGAGGAGCCCGCCGACGTCACCCTCGACCTGCGCGGCGGCGCCCTCGGTGAAGCGACCGCCCGCATCCTCACGGCGGACAGGCTCCAGGCCCACAACACCCCGCAGGCGCCGGCCACGGTCGCCCCGCGGCCGTTCGACGGGCTCTCCGTGACCCCGGAGGGCCTGCGGCTCACCCTCCCGCCCCACTCGTTCGTCACCGTCCGGGCCCCCCTGAACCAGCGCTGACCTCGAGGAGTGCGCACATGACCCGACCCGCACGTCCGCTGCCCGCCCGCCGGCTGCGCCCGCCGATGGGCTGGAACAGCTGGGACTGCTACGGCACCACCGTCACCGAGGAAGAGGTCCTCGCCAACGCCGCGTTCATGCGCGACCACCTGCTCCCGTACGGCTGGGACACCGTGGTCGTGGACATCCAGTGGTACGAACCGACCGCCCGCGCCCACGGCTACAACCCGGACGCACCGCTCGTCCTCGACGCGTACGGCCGTCAGCTCCCCGCGCCGAACCGGTTCCCCTCCGCCGCGGACGGGGCCGGCTTCGAACCGCTGGCCGCCCGGGTGCACGCCATGGGCCTGCGGTTCGGGGTGCACATCATGCGGGGCGTCCCACGCCGGGCGGTCGAGGCGAAACTCCCGGTGCTGGGCACGGAGTTCACCGCCGCCGACGTGGCCGACACCGACTCGGTGTGCCCCTGGAACTCCGACAACTTCGGCCTGGACCACGGCCACCCCGGCGCCCAGGCCTACTACGACTCCCAGCTCGCCCAGTTCGCCGCGTGGGGCGTCGACTTCGTCAAGGCCGACGACATGCTCTTCCCGTACCACGAACGGGAGATCGCCGCCTACGCGCGGGCCGTCGAACGCAGCGGACGCCCGATCGAGCTGAGCCTGTCCCCCGGCACGGACATGTCGGTGGCCCGGCTGGACCAGCTGCGCGAGCACGCCACCATGTGGCGGGTCTGCGACGACCTGTGGGACCGCTGGGAGGACGTCGAGGCGCAGTTCGCCCGAATGGCGCGCTGGGCGCCCTGGCAGGGCGACGGCGGCTGGGCGGACGCGGACATGCTGCCGCTCGGGCACATCGGCATCCGCGCGGAACGCGGCGCGGACCGCCAGTCCCTGCTCACACGCCCCGAGCAGATCAGCCTGCTCACCCTCTGGCTGATCTCCCGCTCCCCGCTGATGATGGGCGGCGACCTGCCCACCAGCCCGCCCGAGACGATCGAACTGCTCACCAACGACGAGGCGCTCGACGTCCTGTGGCACAGCACCGGCAACCGGGAGGTGCTGCGGGAGCGGGACCTGGTGCTGTGGACGGCCCGGGACACCGACGGGCACACCCGGTACGCGGCGGTGTTCTCCCTGGCGGACGAGGCGCGCCGCCTCGAAGTGCCCCTGGGCTCGGTCGGAGCCGGCCCGCACGACCGCGTCCGCGAGCTGTGGACCCGTACCGACACCGCTCACGACGGCCGGTACCTGGTCGCCGAGCTGCCCGCGCACGGAGCCGCCCTCTATCGTCTTGCCGAGGACGGCAGGCGGGAGTGAGCGTGGCGACGATCCAGGACGTGGCGAAGGCGGCCGGCGTCTCGGCGATGACCGTCTCCAACGTGATCAACGGCCACCCCAACGTGCGCCCGGCCACCCGGGACCGCGTCCTGGCGGCGATGACCCGGCTCGACTACCGGGTCAACGTCGCCGCCCGCAACCTGCGCAAGGGCCGTACCGGGACCATCGGCCTCGCCGTCCCCGAGGTCAACCGCCCCTACTACGGCCGGCTGGCCGCCGCCATCATCGCGGCGGCCGGCCGGCACGGCCTGCGGGTGAGCGTCGAACAGACCGGCGCGCGCCGCGAGGACGAACTCGCCGCCCTGTCCCTGTCCCGCAACCGGCTCTACGACGGCCTCATCCTGTGCACGGTCGGGATGGGACAGGCCGATGTCGAGGCCCTGGAGGTCGACCATCCGGTGGTGATCCTCGGCGAGCGGATCTTCGGCGGGCCCGTCGACCACGTCGCCATGCCGAACGAGGCCGCCTCGGAAGCGGCGACGCGCCATCTGCTCGAACGGGGCTGCCGGCGCGTCGCCCTCGTGTGCGGGCGGCTGGACGGCGAGGTCGACGTGTCGAGCCTGCGCCACGCCGGCTACCTGCGGGCGCTGACGGCCGCGGGACTGGCCGCGGACCCGGAACTGGTGGTGACGGCGGAGTCGCTCACCATGCGGGAGGCGGCCCGTCAGGTGCGCGGGACGGTGGCGGGCGGCCTCGGCTTCGACGGGGTGTTCTGTGTGACGGACACGGTGGCCATGGGCGTGCTGCGCGCGCTCGCCGACGCCGGGATCCGGGTGCCGGAGCAGGTCAAAGTGATCGGCTTCGACAACGTCGACGAGAGCGCGTACCTCGTGCCGTCCCTGTCCACCGTCGACCCGGACCACGACCTGATGGCCGAACGCGCGGTCGCCCTGCTGGCGGCCCGCATCGACCGGGCCGGCCCCGGGCCGGAACGGGAGGAGTTCGTCGGCCCGTTCCGGCTGGTGGTGCGGGAGTCGACGGGCGGCTGACGCGGCTCGTCAGCCGTCCTGCGCCCGCGGCCGCACCTTCATCACGAGGGTGCGCGGCCGGACCGTCGCCCGGGCCACCGGCCGGACGGTCCGGCCGGGCGCGAGTTCGAACCGCACCCGGCGGAGCATGGTCGCGAGGGCGGTGATCAGCTCGGTCACCGCGAAACGGTCGCCGATGCATTTGTGCTTGCCGGCGCCGAACGGCAGGTAGGCCCCCTGAGGAAACGTTTGTTCAGAGTCCAGCCAGCGGTCCGGGTCGAAGGTGAGGGGGTCGGGGAAGAAGGCGGGGTCGCGGTGCAGGGCGTGCTGGCAGTAGGCGAGTTCGGTGCCGGGCGGCAGGGTCCAGTCCCCCAGCCGGGTCTCGGTGACCGTGCGGCGGGTGACCAGCCAGCCGGTGTGGTGCAGGCGCAGCGCCTCCTTGATCACGCGGTCCAGGTAGGGCAGCCGGGTGACGTCCGCGAAGGACACCGGGCGCTCGCCCAGCACCTCGGCGAGTTCGGCGAGGATCCGGGACTCGATCCCGGGGTCGCGGGCGACCTCGTAGAGGACCCAGGACAGGACGGACGCCGTGGTCTCGGTTCCGGCCACGGCCAGGGTGAGGATCTCCGAGCAGATCTGGTCCTCGGTCAGCGGCAGTCCGGTCGACTCGTCGGTGGCGGCCATCAGCAGGGAGAGCATGTCTCCGGTGCCGTGGCCGGCCGCCTGGAGTGCGGCGATGGCCCCGTTGATGGTGGCGCGCGCGTCGTCACGGGCGCGGTCGAAACGGCGGTTGAAGGGGATGGGAAGGCGCTCGAACCAGTCGGGCAGCATGATGCGCACGCCCACCCCGTTCATGACGACGGAGAGGTCACGACGCAGCTGCACAAACGTTTCCGCGTTGATGCTGCCCGAGAACACCGTCTTCACCAGCATGTCGAGCGACAGTTTCACCATTGCCTCACGGACGTCCAGGTCCTCACCGGGCGTCCACCCGTCGACCGCGGAATCGGCCTCGCCGCGCATGAGGTCGACGTAGCGGGCGATCTCGGCGCGGCCGAAAGCGGGCTGGAGCTGCCGGCGTTTCCGGACGTGCTCCTGTCCGGCGACGGTGACCACCGAGTCGCCCATGAGCTGGCCCATCTTCTCGAAGAACCGGCCCTTGTCGAGGCTCGGGCCCAGGTCGGTGAGCATGGTGCGGATGAGTTCCGGGTCCTGTACGACGATGGTGCGGGTGCCCGGCTGGAGGGTGATCTCGACCAGCGGGCCGTAGTTCTCGCGGAGTCCGGCGATGAAGGCCAGGTTGTCCCGGCCGAGTTGTACGGCGTGACCCAGCAACGGGAGCGAACCCGCCGCCCTGGGTATGGGGGGAGGCGCCACAAGCGTCATGAGACTCATGTCCCTTCACGGCGATCATGACCTCGCTTATGGCTGCCCACCCCGGGCCGTGGCTCAATCTGTGCCGTCCGACACGCGATCAGGCGTTCGATATCAGACGAGGTGGCCGAAGACGACCAGATTCTCCGTGTAGTCCTTGACGTCGTGGTCGTAGTCGCCGGCGCAGGTGATCAGCCGGACCTCCGGGCGACGGGTGTCCGCGTAGACGCGGTCGCTGGGGAAGTCGTCCTTCGGGAAGGTCTGCGCGTCATCGACCACGAAGTCCGCCCTGATGCCGTCGGCCCGGTCCACCGAGAAGCGGTCGCCGCGCTCCAGTTCGTCCAGCCGGACGAACACGGCCGCCGAGACCTTGGTGTCGACGTGGCCCGCGATGATCGAGGTGCCCGCCTCGCCGGGCGCGGCGCCCTTGGAGTACCAGCCGACCAGGTTGGTGTTGTCGGCGGGCGGCGGTTCGAGCTGACCCGAGGGGCTGATGGTGAGGGCGGTGAAGGGGGCGTCGACGGAGATCTTCGGGATGAGCAGGCGGGTCGGTACGGACCGGGGCAGCGCCTCGCCGGTCCGCTGCGGATCGGCCGAGGGAACGGTACCGGTGTGGTCGGCGGGCGCCCCGCCGCTGGCGTCGGAGGCCTTGCCGTGTCCGCCGACCAGCGCCACGACCAGCAGCACCACGGCCACGCCCCACACGGGCAGCAGTCCGCCGCGCCGGGCTTCGTCCGGAGCGCCCGGGCCGTCGCGGTCGTCGCGGACGTCGGGATTCCCGGCGTTCTCGGGGTTCGGGGAGGAGGAGCCGGCTGCCATCGCGGATCACCTTTCTGGAGCACGGCAGCGGGAGGGGCCGGAGACGGGACCCGCGGTGCCGTCGGCGTGTGGAGCGCCGGCGGCGGCCGCGGCCCCGTATTCGTATGCCCATCAGGACACGGGCCCGGCGACCCTCCTGCGTCGCAGGGCGTAGGCACCGGAGGCCGCTACACCGAGGACGGCCAGCCCGCCGGCCGTGACACCGGGCGAGGCGAGGGCACCGCCGCCGGTGTGCATACCGCCGTGCGGGCGGTCACTCCCCTCGTCGTCACCCCACGAGCCGCCGCCTTCGTCCTTCCCCCTGTCTCCCTTGCCCCCGCTGTCTTCCTTGTCGCCTTTGCCCCCCTGTTCGTCGTCGCCCTTGCCCTTGTACGTCTCCGGGTCGAACTTGCTGTCGCTGCTGCTGTAGGAGGAGTCGTCACGGCCCCCGTCGTCACGGTCCCCCGAACCCGCGGCCTGGGCTGCGGGAGCGGCGAACGCCAGGGCGGCGGTGGCTGCCGTCGTCGCGATGATCATGCGGGCAGAACGCATCTCTTTGTCCTTCCGCCGTGGCCGGGCGCCGACACTCCATCAGCGATATGACCCGGCTCCGACATGAACCACCGTCAGTCAGCCCCGCGCCTCGCACCATCCGGACCGCCCATCCGGGGTGACGACACGCCCAACTCCGCCCGGCTGGGTCAATCCGTCGCGGGCGCGCACCGCCATTCGGGCGGCGGTGGGCCCGTCGTCGGCGTGTCGCCGCCCTGGGGGCCCACCGCCGTGTCAGTAGCCCACGGAGAAGGTGGCGTCGGCCTTCTCGGTGCTGGTCGAGACGGGGTCGATGCGCAGGACGTAGTTCGAGTGGCGGATGTACCGGGTCGGGTAGTTGTAGGACCGGAACGACGACCAGGAGGAGTCGGCGAGGCCGGCCGTCCGGTAGAACGTGGCGTCCTGGGCGAACGCCGTCGTGCTGTCGTTCACGTCCAGTTGCAGCTGGTAGTCGTAGTGGCGCAGGTAGCGGGTCGGGTAGTTGACCGACTGGAAGGACACCCCGCCGCTGTCGGCGAGGCCGGGGACCAGCTTCCACATGCCGTCGGTGTACGGGTCGAAGGCGTACTCGTCGATGCGTCCGACGAAGTTGCTGTGCCGGACGTACCGGGCCGGGTAGTTGTAGGACTTCAGCCGGTTCCAGGACGGCGTGCCCCACTTGGTGACCAGATTGCCGTACTCGGTGGCGGTGATGGGCTGGATGCCGCAGTGCTTGGAGTTGAGCGGCTGGGTGTAGGTCTTCTGGTCGAGGGCCGTCCAGGTGCCGGCCGAGAGGTCGCTGGTCCCCCAGGCGTAGAACACGCCGTTCGGCGACCAGGTGTCGCCCCAGAGGTACCAGGTCGAGCTCGACGTGAGGGACTTGACCAGCTCGGGCGCCTCGGTGCCGTTGTGCGAGACGGCCGTGCTGAACTCGGTGAAGCTGCCCGGGTCGAGTGAGCTGGAGCGGGCGCCGACGAGGGTCGAGTTCTTCTTGAAGTAGAGGTAGTTGACGCCGTTCACGCCGACGGCCAGGTCGCCGTCGATGACGTCGTAGCCCGGGTCGAAGAAGACCTGCGGGTCGCCGGCGGTGACGAAGTCACCGGTGTAGTTGATCATGATGACGTTGTGGCCGCTGGAGTTCACGGCGGAGTAGATGATGCCGTACTGGCCGCGCCCGGCGTCCCAGAACGCCTCCGGCGCCCAGGCGTGGGTGTCCATGTCGTGCAGCTTCACCCGCCGGTAGCCGGTGAAGGTGCGCAGGTCGGTGGAGTCCCAGACATGGATGTACTGGCTGACGTAGGTCCAGTCGGTGCCGTTGAGGTCGGTGGCGAGGACCACGAAGGTGCCGTCCTGCTTGCGCAGGATGAACGGGTCGCGCAGGCCGAGGGAGCCCGCGGTGGGGGTGGCCACGGGGTCGTTCTGGTTGAGCGGGGTCCACTGGAGGCCGTCGGTGCTGACGGCCAGGTGCAGGCCGTAGTTGGCGGCCAGCATGTCCGGGGACTCGGTGAAATAGCACATCACGTAGGCCGAGTTGGTGGCGGCCTGGGCGCTGCCGGCGCCGAGCGCGAGGGCGCCGGTGGCGGTGAGGGGGACGGTCGCGGCCATGCCGAGGAAATGACGGCGCGACAGGGGGGTGCCGTTCATGTGCGCTCCAGACGAGGGGGGAGTGTCCGGGATTTCGGACATGGTTCGGAAAACCGATCAGAAACTAGAGGGGCACGTGGGGCGCGTCAATGCTTGCGTAACACGGGAGTTACTCGGTCGATGACACCTCGTCAGCCGGGCGGCCACTCTGACGGTGGAAAACCATCTGCTTTCGGGTGAGGAAAGCGGGACTCTTCGCTATGGTCCGATCAGTACCGCAGGGGGAGGAATAACCGTAGTGAACCGTATGCGTACATCTGCCGGAGTCCTGACCGCCGTCGGCGTCGTCACAGCCGCTCAACTCGGCGTCGCCGCGGGCGCGTCCGCGCGGACCGAGGCGCCGCGGAGCGCCGGCTGCCCCGTCGACATCGTCTATCCGAGCCGCTTCTACGTGAACTCGGACAACTGGGTGACCGAGGGTGGCCTGTACTTCGCCGTCAAGAACAAGAGCGCCACCAAGAGCTTCACGAAGGTCACGTTCACCGTGACGGACGTCAAGAACATCCGCTTCGGCACCGCCAGGGCCACCGGCGGCAAGGTCACCCACCGGACGTCGAAGACGGTGTCCGTGTACACGGCGACGCTGAAGAAGAAGACCAGCCTCGGGGTGCGCGTGCAGACCCATCTGCTGAACACCCACACCTACAAGGTGAAGTTCGCGCTGCACGGCACGGGCTGGAACTGCGCCGTCGACCAGGGCACCTGGGGCTCCTGACCCCGGCCCGTACTCTGGGGCCGTGGTCGACGGCGGCGAGAGTCCGGGTGCGGCGGCCGCCCGGCTCACCGGGCGGCGGCCCTCGGCCGAGCACGCCCTGTCCGGCGGCCTGACGGAGGTCGCGCTGGCCGACGGCGGCGCCGTCGCGGTCAAGCGCGGCGAAGGCTCCGGCGCGGTGCGGGCCGAGGCGGCCGGGTTGCGCTGGCTCGCCGCCGCCCGGGCGGTCCCGGTTCCCGAGGTGCTGGGCCACGACGAGCGGTGGCTGGTGACCGAGCTGGTCGCCACGGGCCCGCCGAGCACCGAGGCGGCCACGCGGTTCGGCCGCGAGCTGGCCGCCCTGCACGCCGGCGGAGCCCCGGCCTTCGGAGCGGCCCCGCCGGACGGCCCGCGCGACGCCTGGATCGGCCGCGCGCCGATGCGCAACGAGCCCGGCACCGACTGGCCGCACTGGTACGCCGAGCACCGGGTGCTGCCCTACCTTCGCGCGGCGGTCGACCGCGGCGCCCTGCGGCCCGGCGAGGCCCGGGTGGTCGAACGGGTCTGCGAGCGGCTGCCGGAACTCGCGGGACCGGCCGAGCCCCCCGCCCGGCTGCACGGCGACCTGTGGAACGGCAACGTGCTGTGGGGCGCCGACGGCCGGGTCCGGGTCATCGACCCCGCCGCGCACGGCGGACACCGCGAGACCGACCTCGCGATGCTCCGCCTCTTCGGCTGCCCGCACCTGGACCGGATCCTGGAGGCGTACCAGGACACGGCGCCGCCGGCCGCCGGCTGGGCGGAGCGCGTCGGACTGCACCAGCTGTTCCCGCTGCTGGTACATGCAGCGCTCTTCGGACGGAGCTACGCCGAACAGGCGCTCACGACATCCCGGAGAATCGCGGGCATTTGACCCTGTCACGTGCCGGACGAGCATGTGAAATCGGCCACTTGGCGCGGCGACAGGCCGCTGTTTCCTTAACAAGCCCTTAATTGGCGCTGAGATTACGCAGAGTAAGGAAACCAACCACGCGTTCGAATCGTATAAGTGCATGGAAGAACGAAACAGGGAGAGACCATGCAACCGTTCGCGCTCAACTACGCACGCCCCGCAGTGCAGTTGGACGTCACCACTCCGTACGCGTATGACTCCGGACTGCAGTTGAACGTTCTCCTCGATGGCCGGATCGCAGCCACCGATCACGCAACGCTGAGAGCCCTGGGGACCACGACCTCCACCGCGGGCTCCAAGACGCACTTCGACGACTGAACGCGGAACCCGACGATGACCGTGCTCATCCTGACCAGTGACGAGGACGTGACGGCGGACATGGTGGTCCTCCGGCTGCACGAGGCCGCCGTGCCCGTCGTCCGCCTCGACCCTGCCGATCTGACCAGCGGTGTGGCCCTGTCGGGCGAGTATGTCCAGGGCGTCAGCCGCGGCCACCTGTCCGTGAACGGACGTCTGGTGAGCATGGACGGCCTGCGCTCGATCTGGGTGCGCAGGCCCGGGGTGGCGGCCGCCCGGGCCGCCCAGCCGTCGGCCTGGCTGTCCGAGGAGTCCTCGCAGGCGCTGTACGGCATGCTGCGCGGGACCGACGCGCGCTGGATGAACCATCCGGACGCGGCCCGCCGGGCGCGTCACAAGCCGTGGCAGCTGCGGCTGGCGCAGCGCAGCGGGCTCGCCGTGCCCGCGACGCTGATCACGACGTTCCCGCAGGCGGCCCGGGAGTTCGCGGCCCGGTTCCCGGACCTGGTGGTGAAGCCGGTGTCGGGGGCGCATCCGCAGGAGCCGCCGCGGGCGGTGCCGACCAGCCGGGTGGCGCCGGACGCCGACTTCGCGGCGGTGGCGTTCGGTCCGACGCTGCTCCAGCGGCGGGTCGCCAAGCGGGCCGACATCCGGCTGACGGTGGTCGGCGAGCGGCTGCTGGCGGCCCGCAAGCCGGTGCATCCGGACGCCCATCCCGACGACGTGGACGTCCGGTTCGCCCCGTCCGTCGCCCCCTGGCAGGAGACCGAGGTGCCGGTGCGAGTCGCCGAGGCCGTTCACACGTATATGAAGGACGCCGAGCTGGCCTACGGTGCCTTCGACTTCGCGGAGGACGCCGACGGCATCTGGTGGTTCCTCGAGTGCAACCAGTCGGGTCAGTTCGGGTTCGTCGAGATGGACACCGGGCAGCCCATCGCCGAGAGCATCGCCGGGTGGCTGGCGGACGGCACCGGGCGGTGCCGTCCCCATGCCGACGGCGGGCGGAGCAGGATGCCCTGACCGGCTGGGCGGCGGTGTGGAGCGGAGCACGGAGAGAGGAACGGAACATGCGCATCGGACTGCTGGGGACCGGGCCCTGGGCGCGGGCGGCCTACGCCCCCGCACTGGCGGGGCACGGGTCGCTGGACTTCGCCGGGGTGTGGGGCCGTCGTCCGGAGGCGGCGGCGGAGCTGGCGGAGGAGCACGGCGTCCGGGCGTACGACGACGTGGACGCGCTGTTCGCCGACGTCGACGCGGTGGCGGTGGCGCTGCCGCCGGTCGTACAGGCGGACCTGGCGGTACGGGCCGCGCGGGCGGGGTGCCACCTGCTGCTGGACAAGCCCCTCGCGATCGGGGTCGCCGAGGGGCAGGCGGTGGTGGCGGCGGCCGAGCGGGCGCGGGTCGCCTCGGTGGTGTTCTTCACCACCCGCTTCCAGCAGGAGCCGGAGCGGTGGATCGGCGAACAGGCCGCCACAGCCGGCTGGTTCACGGCCCGGGCACAGTGGCTGGGCTCGGTGTTCACCGGCGACAGCCCGTTCGCCGACTCCCCGTGGCGCCGGGAGAAGGGGGCGCTGTGGGACGTGGGTCCGCACGCCCTGTCGGTGCTGCTGCCGGTGCTGGGCGACGTACGGCGGGTGGCGGCCGCCGTGCATGGCCCCGCCGACACCGTCCATCTCGTCCTCGACCACGCCACCGGGGCGTCCAGCACGGTGACGCTGAGCCTCACCGCGCCCCCGGCGGCCGCCGGGGCGGACGTGGAGCTGCGCGGCGAGGCGGGGGTGACGCTGCTGCCGAGGAGTGCGGAGGGAGCGGTCCCGGCCCTGACCCGGGCCGCCGACGCCCTGCTCACCGCCGCCCGCACGGGCCGCGCGCACCCGTGCGACGCCGCGTTCGGACTGCGGGTCACCGAGATCCTCACCGAGGCGGAGACCGTCCTCGGCAAGGACATCGGCTAGCGGTCCCGGTCCGCGGACGGGGTTCCGCCGTCCGCCGCCGGTCACCGCCCCCTCGGCGGGTCACCCGGCGGCGGGCTCCGCCCAGAAGTTCAGCCGCTCCCGGACCACCGGGTAGCCCGCCCTCGCGAAGTGCGCGGCCATCGGGAAGTTGCCCTGGTCGGTGGCGGCGGCGATGAACTCGGCGCCCTGTCCGGCCAGGAAGCGGGTGCACTCCACGAGCAGGTCGTAGGCGTAGCCGTGGCCGCGTCGCTCGGGCAGGACACCGATGAACCCGACGCAGGGCCCGCCCGGGTTGCGGCCGGGGATGTGGATGCCCACCGGCTCGCCGTCGGGGGTACGGGCGACCTGCCACCACTCGCGTGGCGAGGGCATCCAGTGGAAGAAGTCCATCTCCTCCTGCGCCGCCCGGTCCACTCCCCCTTGCCCGATGGCACGGCGGGCGTGGGCGTCCAGGGTGACGGAGTGGATGCGGCGCAGGGCGTCGAAGAACACGCCGTCGTCGGGCTCGGCGGCGAAGCGGAGCCGGCCGGGCCGCTCGGGCAGCCCGCACTCGGGGGTCCAGCGGTAGTTGTAGCGCTCCACCAGCAGTTCGTACCCGGCCTTGCGGGCGGCGGTGAAGCGGGTCTCGGCGGCCGTGCGCAGTTCGGCGGAGTCACGCCAGCCGGTGGGCAGGTCGAGCTCCAGTTCCGCCGTCCGCCAGGGCGCACTGCTCAGCAGCTCGGCGCCGGCCTCCTCCTCCCCCTCGGCCACGTCGAACCAGTTGACGACGAGCGGTTCGGCGTCCTCGGGCCCGCCCCACCAGGCGGCCCGGGCCACCACCCGGCCGTCGCGCAGGGCGACGCGCTTCCAGTCGGGACGGTAACGGGTGTGCTGGTTCCGCTCGCGCAGGCGCAGCGGGTCGGGCAGGTCGTCGAAGAGGTGAGCGGTGGTGTCGTCGAGCGTGCGGATGACCGGATCGGTCACGGATTCCTCCGGGATGTCGCGTGCTGCGGGGCGCGCTCCCGGGTCAGCTCGGAGCTGTCACGCCCGGAATACGGGGAGGGAGCGCTGGCTGGGTGTGGTGATCACGGCACTCGCCTCCTTCCGTCCGGTCTCGGGCGTGTGCCCACACGGTAGGGAACCGGGGCGGGCCGCGTCCACGGGTTTTCCGCACCGCCCGGCGGGGCCGGTGCCGGGGCACGGGCGTAGCTTGGGGATGTGACATCGGTGCGCGGCTGGTCGCCGCGTGGCTACCGGGACGGTCGTGGCTGGCTGCAGGGTGCGCCACCGCCGCGCTGGGTGCGGGTGCTGCCCGTCGCGCTGCTCGTGGGGGTCACGGTGGCGACCCTGCTCACCTCGCACGGCCATGACTTCGGTTTCCTGCTCGGCGCCATCCCGCCGCTGGCCGTCCTGTCCTACGGGCCGCTGGCGACCGCCGTGCTCAGCGCCTTGGTGGTGGTGCTGCTCAACGTGCCCGCCACCCATCTGAACCGCCCCGGCAACACCGACCTGCTCACGCTCACGTTCGTGGCCGTCCTGAGTGTGTTCGTGTCGTACGTACGCAGTCACCGGGATGCCCAGCTGGTCACCGAGCGGGCGGTGGGCGAGGCGGTGCAGCGGGCCGTGCTGCCGCCGCTGCCCGACCGGGTCGGCGCGGTGGGCTGCGCGGGGCTGTACCGGGCCGCCCAGCACGGCACGCTGGTCGGCGGGGACTTCTTCGACGTGCGCGACGGGCCGTACGGCGTGCGGGCGGTCATGGGGGACGTACGGGGCCACGGGCTGGCCGCCGTGTCCACCGTGGTCGCGCTGCTCGGGGCGTTCCGGGAGGCGGTGCTGGACCAGCCGGACCTGGAGGCGGTGGCGGCCCGGATGGACCGCAGGATGCGGGTGGACTCGGCCGGCGTGCCGAACGCGGAACTGTTCGCCACCGCCCTGTTGCTGGAGTTCTCGGCCGATCTGCGGACCGTGCGGATCGTGGCCTGCGGCCATCCGGCGCCGGTGCTGCTGCGCGACGGCCGGGCCCGGGAGCTGGGCGTGGCGCCGGCCGCGCCGCTGGGGCTCGGGCTGGCGCAGGCGGAGACGCCGAAGGAGGTCACGGTCGAGCTGGGCCGGGGCGACCGGCTGTTCGTCGCCTCGGACGGGGTCTGGGAGGCGCGTGACCCGGCGGGGCGCTTCTACCCGCTCCCGGAGCGGCTGGCGACCTTCACCGGCACGGACGCGGCCGGACTCACCGAGGCGGTGTGGGCCGACCTGTCCGGGCGCTGCGAGGTGCGGGACGACGCCACCATGCTCGTCCTGACGCCCGGCATCGGCTGAGGCTCAGCCGACGTCCCACAGGAACCGGTGGGTGTGGATGCCGAAGTACGGGAAGGGCTGGACCTCGCGTACGCCCTCGATCGGGCGGACCACGTCGTTGACGAAGTCCAGCAGGTCCTTCGGTCCCGGCGTGACCACTTCGGCGAACAGGTCGAAGCCGCCCGAGGTGAAGACGGAGTAGACCACTTCCGGGTGGGCGGCGAGCGCGTCCGCGACGGCGCGCGGGTCGCCGTCCGTGCCGATGCCGAGCAGGGCCATCGCCTGGCCGCCCATGGCCATCGGGTCGGTGACACCGACGACCTGCACGGCCCGTGAGTCCAGCAGCCGCTGGAGCCGCTGCCGGGCCGCGGAGGCGGAGAGACCGACCCGGGGCCCGAGGTCGGCGTAGGCGATCCGGCCGTCGGTCTGCAGCTCGCGCAGGATGGCCCGGTCGATGTCGTCCATGTGCACGTCGGCGCCCTCTTCCTCTCTGGTTCGGCCGGCTGCGGTCCGGCCGGCGGTCAGCCGAGCAGTTCGCGCAGGGCGGCCCCGAACACCTCGGTGTGGGTGTCGACGTCCTGCTCGGTGGTGTCGGGGCACATCAGGGCCATGTTGTGGAACGGGGTGAGCAGGATGCCCCGGTTGGCGAGGTAGAGGTGGAGGAAGTCCTCCAGCTCGGGGTCGGCGGCGGCCGCGGACTCGGTGCCGGTGCGCGGGGCCGGGTCGGCGAACCGGTACTCGGTGCGGGCGCCGAGGCGGCTGACCGACCAGGGCAGGGCGTGGGTCCGGACGGCCGAGCGGACCCCGGTCTCGAAGCGTTCGGAGAGCGTGGCCATGCGGTCGAACGCCTCGTCGGTGAGGACGTGCTCCAGGGTGGCCCGGGTCGCGGCGACCGACAGGGCGTTGCCCGCGAGGGTGCCGCCGACCCCGCCCATGTCCACCAGGTCCAGGTCGGCGCGGGCCAGCAGGCGCTCGGCGAGGTCGTCGGAGAGGCCGTAGGCGCCGGCCGGGATGCCGCCGCCGATGGCCTTGCCGATGGTCAGCAGGTCCGGCTCCAGGTCCCAGGCGGCGGTGCAGCCGCCGGGGCCCGCCGAGAAGGTGTGCGTCTCGTCGTTGATCAGCAGGGTGCCGTACCGCCGGGTGAGGGCGCGCACGCCCGCCAGGTAGCCGGGTTCCGGCAGCACGATGCCGATGTTGGTGAGCGCGGGTTCCATGAGGACGGCGGCCACGTCGCCGTGGGCGAGTTCGCGCTCCAGCTGGTCCAGGTCGTTGAACTCGGCGACCCGGCTGGTCAGGGTGACGTCACAGGGCGCGCCGACGTTTCCGGGGCGGGGCGCTCCCGTGCCGTCGGGGCCGACCACGATGAGGGACTCGTCGACGCTGCCGTGGTAGCTGTAGCTGTTGAAGAGGATCTTCGGGCGGCCGGTGACGGCCCGGGCGAGCCGGATCGCCCACCGGTTGGCGTCGGTCGCGGTGAGCGAGAAGCTCCAGCGGGCCAGCCCGAAGCGGCGGGTCAGCTCGGCGCCGACCCACTCCGCGTCCTCCGTCGGCAGCATCGCGGTGGCGCCGCCCAGCTCGCCGAACCGGCGCTGCACCGCCTCGGTCACCACGGCCGGCGAGTGCCCGGCCATCGCCCCGGTGTCGCCGAGGCAGAAGTCGATGTACGAGTGCCCGTCGACGTCGGTGACCCGGGCACCGCGCGCGGTCGCCAGGTAGCGCGGGAAGGCCCCGGCGGTCTTGTTCATCCACGTCATCGGGACCCGGCCGAAGAGATGGCCGGCATTGGCATATGCCGCCCGGGAGCGGGGATTCTGGCGCTCGGCCTCGGCGCTCTCCCGGGCCAGGAGGGCGAGCAGTCGGGTGCGGTCCATGAGGTCCCCCAGGTCGGGAGCGGCGGTGACGGAACGACGGGAACCTACGACTGATACGGGGGTGAATTCAATATAAGACGATCGATTCGTGTGCGACGACGATCGAATCGAGCGTCGCTCACACGCGCGACACGCTCCGCCCCTCCGTCGCGGACAGCACACATGACCGGTGTTCGCACATCAGCCCTCAAACGCCAGGGTTCGCCACCCCTTCCGCCACATAGAAATATCTACCAGCATGCATATGCCGGGTTGGCGTACCGATGTACCAAGTGCCGGAGCAGTGAATGGCGAACAGGATGTGGATGCAGGGCGTGGAATGGCTCGCGGCCGCCTCGGCGGACCCCCGGGCGTGCAAGTGGGAATGGGACCACGGCGAAGGCGTCTCGCTCCTGGAGGCCGGCCGTTTCTGGGATGTGCTGAGCGTGCCGGACCGGCTCGGTCTGCTGACGCTGGATCTGCTGTGGCGGCCGTCGCTGCCCATCCCCGGACCGACCCTGGTGGACACCGACGCGCGCCGGGTCGGTTTCTTCCTGCCGCCCGACCCGTCCGGCGGCTGGATCGGCGCCGGGCTGCGCTACGCGACCAAGGGGGCGTGGGTCGCCGTGCCGCCGCCGTACCGGCCCGGGGGCTGCCTGGAGTGGCTGGTGCCGCCCGACGGAAGCGGCGCCCTGCACACGCCGGGCCTGCTGGAGCTGGCGCTGCGCGAGGCCAACGGCACGCTGGCGGTGCTGCGGCCGGCGGGTCAGGAGTAGCGCGGCCGGCCGACGGGCACCTTCGGGTGCCCGCTCGTATCCTGTGATCTCAGGGTTCTGACGTCCGACCCCACCGCACGGTCCCTCTCACGTGCTTGGAGTCAGCCCATGTCCTGTCCACCCGCCCTGCTGCGCGCGGGCGCCGCGGTCGCCGTCGTCCTGGGCACGCTGACGGGGCCGCTCGCCACCGCGCCCGCCGCCGCGCCGGCCGCGTTCGCCCCGCCGGCCGCGTTCGCCGAGCCGGCCTCGTTCACCGCGCCCTCGGCCTCCCCGTCCTCCTCGGCCCCGCGGACCGCCCCGCCCCCGCCGTCACCGTCCGGCAGCCGGGACGTCCGCTCGATGACCCCGGCCGTGGCCGCCGAACTCGACGCGGCCGTGCGGAAGGTCATGCGCGAGGCCGACGTGCCCGGCGTGACCGTCGGCGTCTGGACGCCCGGACAGCCCGACTACGTTCGCTCGTTCGGGGTCGCGAACAAGGCGACCGGGCAGCGGATGTCGCCCGACCTCTACATGCGGATCGGCAGCGAGACCAAGATGTTCACCGTCACGGCGGTGCTGCAACTGGTCGACCAGGGCAAGGTGGGCCTGGACGAACCCATCGGCACGTACCTCGACGGCGTACCGAACGGCGACCGGATCACCGTGCGCGACCTGGCGGGGATGCGCAGCGGACTGTACAACTACTCCGAGGACGACGCCTTCTTCAAGGCACTGACGTCCGACCCGCAACGCCCCTTCACCCCGCAGCAGTTGCTGGCCTACTCCTTCAAGCACCCGGTGATGTTCGAGCCGGGGCGGAAGTTCTACTACTCCAACACCAACCTGATCCTGCTCGGCCTGCTCGTCGAGAAGGAGAGCGGGCAGCGACTGGGCGCGTACCTCGCGCGGCACGTCCTCGCCCCTGCGGGCATGAAGCAGACGCTGTTCCCGACCGGGAACGAGTTCCCCACCCCGCACGCCCAGGGCTACACCGACCAGACGGCGGACGGGAAGGTCGCGGAGACGGCCGACTGGAACCCGTCGTGGGGCTGGGCGGCCGGCGCGATGATCTCGACCCTGGACGACCTGCACACCTGGGCGCCCACCGCGGCCACCGGGGTCTTCCCCGACGGCAGCACCATGGTCGCCCCCGCCACCCAGAAGCAGCGGCTGACCACTCCCCCGACCGGGATCACCGGCGCCGGGTACGGCCTCGGCATCTTCGACGTGCGGGGCTGGATCGGGCACAACGGCTCGCTGCCGGGCTACGAGGCCCTGACGGTGTATCTGCCGTCGACGCGGACGACGGTGGTGGTGCTGCTGAACACCGACATCAGCTACCACGGCGACATCGAGCCCAGCACGCTGTTCGGCCGGGCGATCACCCGGACCGTCTCCCCGGGCCACGTCTTCGACCTGCCGGTACCGGCCTCCGCCACCCGGTGACGACACGGAGCGATCCGGACCCCAACTCCCCTGCCACGGACGGCATTTCCGACACTTGACACAGAAGCGAACAGCCATCGAGCGGATTCGAAGCGATGTAACGATTCACCGTGCGCGGCCGGTCAATGACGGTGTGTACTGTGCTGCGAGTGCCACATGGGAGGAGCCCTGGGCTCCCCCTGCCCACTGCTGCCCTACTCCCCCAGGAAACCGACTCCATGATCCAATTACCGGAACTGGTGGCCGGTGGTCTCGCCGCCGGAACGCTTTGCGCGCTCGCCCTCGGCGGCAGCCTGGTGCGCACCCGGCGCCGGAACGCGGCGCTGCGGGCCGAGGTGGTGGAGTTGCGCGCCCAACTGGACGGCGCGGAGGGCGCGTTCATCACCGAGATCGAGCATCTCGCGGCCCGCCGGATGCCCGCGGCGGCGGCCCAGCTCGCCCATCCACATCTCAGGGTGCCGGGACCGGCCCGCCAGCACACGCCCGGAACCCCCACCGGGATCGCCCTGGAATGCGTGCTCACCGCGCTGCGCGAGGAGCTGACCGCGCAGCGGGTCCGGATCGACGCCGCCGCGCAGGCCGGGCTGCGCGGCGCCACCCGGGAGATCCAGGCCGCCCTGTACCGCCTCCAGGACGCCCTGCGCGGCCTGCAACAGCGCTACGACGAACCGGAGTTGGCGCAGACCCTGTTCGCACTCGACCACGAGAACGAGCAGTCGCTGCGGCGGGCACAGGTGGCCGCCGTGGTGTGCGGGGCCTGGGTGGGGCTGGCCCGCGAGGGGTCCCACGTGGTGGACGCGGTGACCGGCGGCCAGGCCCGGCTCGCCGGCTACCACCGGGTGCAGGTGCACAACCACCTGGAGCCGGGCACCGCCCTGGTGTCGCACGCGGTCGAACCGGTCGCCATCATCGTCGCCGAGCTCCTCGACAACGCGCTGCGTCATTCGGCGCCGGACACCGACGTCGTGGTCAACCTGGAGCACGTCCACCACGGGGTGTGCGTCACCGTCGACGACGCGGGCCTCGGGATGACGCAGGACGAACGGGCCCGCGCCCAGCGGCTGGTGGCGGGCAGCGACCCGGTCCTGCTGACCGATCTCGGCGATCCGCCGCGCATGGGCCTGGCCGCGGTCGGCCAGCTGACCCGCCAGTTCGACCTGCATGTCGACGTCACCTCCCCGTCGCCCTACGGCGGGGTACGGGCGGTGCTGCGGGTGGACAGCCATCTGCTGGCCCGGATCGACCCGGGCGAACGCCCGCCGTCGGCCAGCGCGCCCCGCTCGACCCGGGAACACGCGGCACGGGAGCGCGTTGCGGGCCGGGAACAGCCGGTCCGCGAAACCGACGCCCGCGAGACGGCCGGGCAGGGCACCGCGGTGCGCGCAACGGCCCTGCGCGATACGGCCGTACACGGGACGGCCGTACACGGGACGGCCGTCGACGAAACCGGGGCGAGTGAGGCCGCGCCCACCGAGCCGCCCGCACCTGACGCTCCCGCCGCGCCAGCCGCGCCAGCCGGGGACGCCGTGGACGCGGCGGCCGATCCCGGCGGATCCGGCCCCGGCGGCGCCGAGCACGCGCGGGCCGGCGCTCCGGCACCCGGTCGCCAGGAGCCGGTCACCCCGGCCGGCCTGCCGCAGCGGCGCCGTCGTACCCGTGCCCCCGAACCCGGCACACCCCCGTCGCAGCCGGCCGCGCGCCGGCCCGAGGAGGCGGCCGCCGCGCTCGCCGCCCTCCAGTACGGCACCGCGGCGGCGCGCACCCCCAAGCGGGCGAGCACGCCCGACCCCCACCGGACCGACGACGAAGGAGGAGCGGCCAGATGACCAGCCGCGACGCGGGCGACACGGCATGGGTGCTGGAACCCGTCCTGCAGGTACCGCATGTACTGGCCGCCGTCCTGCTCACCCGGGACGGTCTGGCGACCGGCTACACCGACGGCCTGTCCCGGGCGACCGCCGAGCGGGTGGCGGCGATCACCAGCACCGTGCAGGGCGCCTGCCGGGCGGCGGCCGCCACCTTCGCGGACCGGGACCGGGCCGAGGTGCGACAGGTGGTCATCGAGTCGGACCACGGCTACGTGCTGATCGTGCCGACCGACCACGGCACCTGTGTGGCCGCCTACGGCGACCCGGAGGTGCGGCTGGACCTGCTGGCGCACCGGGTGCACTCACAGGTCGCCCGGCTGGGCGAGAAGACGATGGCGGCCGCGCCCAGAGGCTCCGACGGCGGCGCACCGGCATGACCGGCCGCCGTGGCGGCCGTCCCCTGGTCCCCGCGTATCTGTCCACCGGCGGGGTGGCCCGGCCCAGCCGTCCGCATCTGGAACGGCTGACGGTGCTCACCCGCGACGGGGCGCCGCTGCCCGCCGGTCTGCCCGCCGCCGAACTCGCGCTCCTGGAACTGCTGTCCGGCGGCGCGCTGACGGTGGTGGAGGCGGCGGCGCTGCTGCGGCTGCCGTTCTCAGCCGTCCGGGTGCTGGCCGCCGACCTGGTGGACCGCGACCTGGTCCGGGCCCGCCCGCCGATCCCGCCCGCCGAACGGTTCGACCCCGACCTGCTGAAGAGAGTCGCCGATGGCCTCCGCGCCCTCAAGCACCGGTGAGCTGCCCCGCACGGGCGGCCCCCATCTTCCCGACTCCGCACGCGACCTGGTCAAGATCCTGGTCACCGGCCCGTTCGGGGTCGGCAAGACGACCCTGATCGACGCGGTGTCGGAGATCCGCCCGCTGCACACCGAGGAACACCTCACCGAGGCCTCGGCGCACGTCGACGACCTCTACGGGGTGCGGGAGAAGGAGACCACGACCGTCGCCATCGACTTCGGGCGGATCAGCCTGTCCGGCGGGGTCGTGCTGTACCTGTTCGGGACGCCCGGGCAGGACCGGTTCCGGACGCTGTGGGAGGACATCTCCTACGGGGCGCTCGGCGCCCTGGTCCTGGTGGACAGCCGCCGGATCGACGCCTCGTTCGACGTGCTGGGCCTGATCGAGGAGGCGGGGCTGCCCTACGCGGTCGCCTTCAACACCTTCCCGGACGCGCCGGACCACTACACGGACGAGCAGCTGCGCGCCGCGCTGGACCTGGCGCCGGACACCCCGATGGTGACCTGCGACGCCCGGGACGCGGACTCCTCGGTGGACGCGCTGCTCGCCCTCGTCCAGCACCTGATCGACGACCGGCCCGCGGAGGCCCGATGACCGCGCAGCACTCCTTCACCATGACCGGGCCGGTACGCCTGTGGGAGGACGGCTTCGCCCGCAACCCGCACGGCTACTACGCGGCCCTGCGCGCGCAGGGCCCGGTCGGCTGGGCCGAACTCGCGCCGGGCACGCCCGCGTATGTCGTCACCGAGCGCCGTGCCGCCCTGGACGTGCTGCGGGACGTCGAGACGTTCTCGCACGACCCGCGGGACTGGGAGGGGACGGTTCCCGAGGACTCCCCGCTGCTCGGCATGATGCGCTGGCGGCCCAACGCGCTGTTCTCCGACGCCGACGCGCACCTGCGCTACCGCACCACCCTCATCGACGTGTTCGACCTGATCGAGCCGCACGACCTGCGCTCGCTGGTGCACCGGGCGGTACGGCTGCTGGTGGACCGTTTCGCGCCGCGGGGCGAGGCGGACCTCGTCACCGACTTCACCCGGCCGCTGATGGCTCTGGTGTTCAACAACCTGTTCGGGTTGCCGGACAGCCAGGGCGACCGGCTCAACGACGGCCTCCTGAAGATGATGGAGGGCGGTGCGCAGGCCGCCGAGGGCGAGGCCGAGTTCGCCGACTACGTACTGCGGCTGATCGCCGCCAAGGTCGAGGAGCGCGGCGAGGACCTGCCGAGCATGCTCCTCGACCATCCCGCCCGGCTGACCCCGGAGGAGGTCACCTGGCAGGTGTTCCTCACCCTGGGCGCCGGTTACGAGCCGACCACCAACCTGGTCTCCAACGCGCTCTCCCGGATCCTCGGCAACCCGGTCTACTACTCGACGCTCACCAGTGGCGCCCGCCCGGTCATGGACGCGGTGGTGGAGGTGCTGCACCACGAGACACCGCTGGCCAACTACGGCGTCTACTACGCCCGTCGGCCGGTCTCCTTCCACGGGGCGTGGGTCAGGCCGGCGGTCCCGGTGGTGGTGTCCTTCGGTGCCATGGGGCTGTTCGCCGAGCGGGAGGTCACCTCCGGGCGGCGCGCCGGGGACGCCTCGCACCTGTCGTGGGGCGCGGGCCCGCACGCCTGCCCGGTGCGGCACCACGCGCTGCTCATCGCGACCGAGGCGATCGAACGGCTCACCCTGTGGCTGCCCGACCTCGACCCGGTCCTGCCCCGCGAGCGGCTCAGCTGGCGGCCCGGCCCGTTCCACCGCTCCCTGACGTCCCTGCCCGTCCGGTTCAGCCCCCGCTCCCCCGACCAGCCTGGAGAGACGCCGTGACCGTCACCGACCGCATCGCCCTCGACCCGTTCGGCTCCGACATCGCGGCGGAGAGCGCGCGGTTACGCGCCCTCGGCCCCGTCGTGCCCGTCGAACTGCCCGGCGGCATCCCCGCGTGGGCGCCGACCGGCCACGACGTGCTCAAGGAGCTCATCCTCGATCCCCGGGTCAGCAAGGACCCGCGCAAGCACTGGCGGTTGTGGCCGGAGATCGCCGAACACCCCTCCTGGGGCTGGATCCTGGGCTGGGTCGGCGTGGTCAACATGCTCTCCACCTACGGTCCGGACCACACCCGGCTGCGCAAGCTGGTGGCGCCGAGCTTCACCCGCCGTCGCACCGAGGCGATGCTGCCGCGCGTCGCCGCGATCACCGCGGAACTGCTGGACGCGGTCGCGGCGGCGGGCGCCGACGGCTCGGTGGTGGACCTGAGGGCCGGTCTCGCGCACCCGCTGCCGATGCGGATGATCTGCGAACTCTTCGGCGTGCCCGACGAGTTGCGGGACGACACCGGCGAGCTGATCGCGGCCATCATGGACACCTCCGACCCGAGTCCGGAGCACGCCGCCTTCGTGCAGGAGCGGATCGGCACGGTCCTCGGCGCGCTCATCGCGTACAAGGCCGGCCACCCGGGCGACGACATGACCACGGAGCTGATCCGGGTCCGCGACGAGGACGGCGACCGGCTCGCCGACGACGAACTCCTGTACACACTGCTGCTGGTGATCGGCGCCGGTTTCGAGACCACGGTCAACCTGATCGGCAACGCGGTCGTGGCGCTGCTGACGCAGCCCGTGCAGCTGGCCGGGGTGCGCTCCGGGACGATCGGCTGGGATGCGGTGATCGACGAGACGCTGCGGGTGCATCCGTCGATCGCCTCGCTGCCGCTGCGGTTCGCGGTGAGCGACCTGAAGATCGGGGACGTGACCGTGCCGGCCGGGGACGCGATCATCACGACGTACGCGGCGGCGAACCTGGACCCGGCCCGCTACGGTCCGGACGCCGCCGTGTTCGACGCCGCGCGGGGCGCCGACGACCATCTGTCCTTCGGGATCGGCGTGCACCGCTGCATCGGCGCGCCGCTGGCCCGGGCGGAGGCGCTGGCCGCGCTGCCCGCCCTGTTCGACCGCTTCCCGGGACTGCGGCTGGCGGTCGGCGAGAAGGAACTGCGCCAGGTACCGTCCTTCATCGCCTTCGGCTGGCAGGAGATCCCCGTCCGACTGGGACCCTGACCGTCGGCGAGGCGGCGGTCCGTGGCCCGCGGCGGGCGGTGGGAGGGGCGCAGGGGCGGCGACCGGTCCCCCGTTCCGGTCGTGCCCCCGCGCGCACCGTGAACTTACGTGCGGATCCGGCCGTTGGGTACCGCGCCGATGCCCGTTCGGACAGGCCGAGGGCTCACCTGTGCACAGGTGAGTCCGGTTGACCCTGATTCGCCCGGAGCAGCACGGGAACGGCGAGGTCACCGAGGGCGAGATGGGCGAGGACGACCTCGTAGAGGTCGGTGCCGCCGGCCAGCAGCTGGCGCTCCAGGACGGGTTCGGCGGCCCGGACGTGTTCGCGGACCGTCTGCGCGTGCATCCCCATCTCCTGGGCGGCCCGTTCGGCGTTCCCGCCGGCGGCGATCCAGGCACGCAGGGTGCCGCGCAGGTCCCGGCCGTCGCGGACCAGCCGGTCCAGGAGGTCCCGCGCCCAGGTCCGCAGCGCGGGGCCGGCCAGCAGGTCGCCGAGGCGGACCGCGGACGGCTGCGACACCCCGCCGACGAGGTCTTCCGTGCGGGCGGCCTCCGTGTTGAGGGCCAGGTGGGCGGTGGCGCGCACGGCGAGGTCGGAGAAGTCTGCGCCGAGCAGGCTCTCCACGCGGTCCATGCGGGCGCGGACCGTGTTGCGGCTGACGCCGAGCACCTTGGCCGCGCTGACCGCGGTGAACTCCAGGCCGAGGCGGGTGGTGGCGAGGAGTTCCGCGCGGGTGTGGTGCGGCAGCCGGTCGAGGGGCCGCAGCACGGCGGTGGACCAGGCGTGCAGCGCGGCCGGCTCCATCAGCCGTGCCGGGTGCGTGCGTTCGGCGTAGACGGCGGCCTGCTCGGGCCGGAAGCGGGCGACGGCGAGGGCGCTGATCGCCTGGCCGTAGGCGGTGGCGGTCTGGGCGAGGCTCTGCCGGACGCTGCCGCCGAGGAAGGTGTCGGGCCGGCCGTCGACGAGGGTGCGCAGCCGCTCGCCGGTGGCCGTGGCCGGGCTGAGGACGATGACATGGCCGTCCATGGCCGGGCAGCGTACGACGAGGGCCTGGCCGTGGGTCACGTCGACGCAGTCGTCGGCGAGGCCGTCGCGTTCCGCCGGGTGCCCCTCGACGATGTACACGCAGGCGCTGTCGGTGTCGAGGAGGCCGGGCCAGAGCCCGGCGGCCACGCGGCGGGCGGAGACGGTGTCCTGCACCATCAGCAGTTGCAGGATGGCCAGGCGCAGGTCGGCGGCGGCCCGCCGGAGCCGGCGGGCGGCGGTCGTCAGTTCGCGTTCGCGCAGCAGGAGTTCGACGACACCGGCGGTGTGGGTGACGATCTCGGCGGCGCGCCGGTCGAAGGGCGCGGCGCGGGCCACGGCGAGCAGTCCGGCGGCCGCCGGGCGCGGACCGGGGGCCTGGACGGCGGCGGACGAGATCCGGCCGGCCGCCACGTCGGCCACCAGGGTGTCGTCGAGGGGGATCCGGGTGCCGGCGATCAGGGTGCCGTCGGCGTCCTGGAGACAGACGGCCGCCTCCACGGCCTGGGCCAGCCAGGCGACGACCCGGCGCGGGTCGCGGCCGCCGGGGCGCAGGTGGTCGAGGAGCCGCGCGGCCCAGCCGTCGCCGTCGGGTGTCGGGTGGTGGGGGCCCTGGTCAGCTCGGCCTGCCATCTCGCCCTGCTCCTCGTCCGTCGCGTCCGTCTCGGTCCAGGGACGTTACCCGATGAGCCGGCCGGGTCCCGGCCGCCGGCCATCGGACACGACTTCGCCGGCGGCCCTCGGGGGAAGGGCCGCCGGCGAAGGACGCCTCACCCGGAGCCGGGGGGAGGGCCCCGGGCGGCTGAATGGTCGTGTGCCCCGGACGACACGGAGCATGCGCACCGATTCCAAAAAACTTTTCGACCCATGCGGCCGACCGCACGAACGCCGGTACGGGCGCCGATCTGAGCGCCGGCCCGGACGCTGGGCCGGGTGCTGCTCCGGGCGCCGGACCGGTGGTACGCCCGTCGATGCCGGTGCCGCTGCCGCGGCCCTCGTCGGCCGTCCGCCTGCGCCTGGGCGGGGCCTGCGCGGCCGGGCCGTGCCGGACGGCATAAGCTCGGCGGATGGCGAAGTACTTCGACGTGCACCCCGACAACCCGCAGCCGCGCAGCATCTCCCAGATCGCCGACTCGGTGCGGTCGGGCTCGCTCATCGCATACCCGACCGACTCCTGCTACGCGCTGGGCTGCCAGCTCGGCAGCCGCGACGGCATCGACCGGATCCGCACCATCAGGCACTTGGACGACCGGCACCACTTCACGCTGATGTGCCGCGACTTCGCCCAGCTCGGCCAGTTCGTGCGGGTGGACAACGACGTGTTCCGGGCCGTGAAGGCGTCCACCCCCGGCAGCTACACCTTCATCCTCCCGGCGACCCGCGAGGTGCCGCGCAAACTGCTGCACCCGAAGAAGAAGACCGTCGGCGTCCGTATCCCGGACCACGTGGTCACCCAGGCCCTGCTGGCGGAACTCGGTGAGCCCCTGCTCTCCAGCACCCTGCTGCTGCCGGACGAGGCGGAGCCGCTGACCCAGGGCTGGGAGATCAAGGACCGGCTCGACCACTCGGTGGACGCGGTGGTCGACTCCGGGGAGTGCGGCACCGAGCCGACCACGGTCATCGACTTCTCCGGCGGGGAGGCGGAGATCGTCCGCCGGGGCGCCGGGGACACCTCGCGCTTCGAGTGACCACTTCCGGCTCCCCCGGAACGGTCCCCGCGCCTTCGCGTGCCACGATGATCACGACATGCCGCGCCGGGTGTCCCGCACCCCGACGCCGACTCCACAGAGAGGCACTTGCGCCATGACCGCCGTACAGGGAACCGACGTGGACATCACCACCGCGGACGGTGTCGCCGACGCCTACCTGGCCCACCCGGCCGACGGACTCCCCCACCCGGGTGTGCTCTTCTACCAGGACGCCTTCGGGATCCGCCCGCACCTGAAGTCGATGGCGGACCGGCTCGCCGGCGAGGGCTACACGGTGCTGGTCCCCAACGTCTTCTACCGCCACGGCCGGACCCCGGTCATCGACCTCCCCGAGTTCATCGACCCCTCCGTGGACCCGACGATCTGGCAGCGGATCATGCCGATCATGACGTCGCTGACCCCGGACCTCGTCGACCGGGACTCGGCCGCCTACCTCGACTGGCTGGCCGGGAGCCCGCTGGTCGCCGACGGGCCGGTGGCGATCACCGGTTACTGCATGGGCACCCGGCTCGCGATGCGGACCGCGGCCGCGTTCCCCGACCGGGTCGCGGCCGTGGGCGGCTTCCACGGCGGCCGGATGGTCAGCGACGACGCGGACAGCCCGCACCTGCTGGCCGACCGGGTCACCGCCGAGCTGTACTTCGGCTTCGCGGACCAGGACCAGTCGATGACCGAGGAGCAGATCCGGACCTTCCAGGAGGCGCTCGACGCCGCCGGGGTCCGCAACACCTGCGAGATCTACCGGGGCGCGGCGCACGGCTACACCCAGGCCGACACCCCTGCCTACTCAGCCGAGGCGTCCGAGCGGCACTGGGACGCGCTGCTCGGTCTGCTGAAGCGCACCTTCTGATCCGATCGCGTCCGCGTCACGGGGCCCTCGCCGACCGGCGGGGGCCCCGACTTTCGTCCCGCGCATTGACATGTACCCACCTCACCGCCCACCCTGAGAGCGCTCTCAGAATTGGTCCGGACCAATTTCCGTACCAACCCCGACCCCACACGGAGGTGGAGAGTGCGCACAGGACTCGCACGCCGGACGCTGCCCCTGGCGGCCACGGCGGCGCTGCTCGGCGGGGCGCTCACCCTGGGCACCCCGCACCAGGCCGACGCGGCGGTACCGGACACGATCCCGCTGAAGATCACCAACAATTCGGGCCGCGGCGACCAGGTGTACGTCTACGACCTCGGCACCCAGCTCTCCTCCGGGAAGCAGGGCTACGCCGACGCGAACGGCACCTTCCACGCCTGGCCGGCCGGCGGCAACCCGCCGACCCCCGCTCCGGACGCCTCGATCACGGGCCCGGCGGCGGGTCAGTCCAAGACGATCCGGATCCCCAAGTTCTCCGGCCGGATCTACTTCTCCTACGGCCAGAAACTCGACTTCCGGCTGACCACCGGCGGACTGGTGCAGCCCGCCGTGCAGAACCCGACCGACCCCAACCGCAACATCCTCTTCAACTGGTCCGAGTACACGCTGAACGACTCTGGTCTGTGGATCAACAGCACCCAGGTGGACATGTTCTCGGTGCCGTACGCGGTCGGGGTGCAGCGCTCCGACGGCAGCACGGCCTCCACCGGGCACCTCAAGTCGGGCGGCTACAACGGGTTCTTCAACGCCCTGCGCGGACAGCCGGGCGGCTGGGCCAACCTGGTCCAGACCCGCTCCGACGGCACCGTGCTGCGGGCGCTCTCCCCGCTGTACGGCGTGGAGACCGGGGCACTCCCGTCGACCGTGATGGACGACTACGTCAACCGGGTCTGGTCGAAGTACGCCTCGTCGACCCTGACCGTCACCCCGTTCGCCGACCAGCCGAACACCAAGTACTACGGCCGGGTGGCGGGCAACGTCATGAACTTCACCAACTCCTCGGGCGCGGTGGTGACGAGCTTCCAGAAGCCGGACGCCGGCAGCGTCTTCGGCTGCCACAACCTGCTCGACGCACCCAACGACCAGGTGCGCGGACCTATCTCCCGCACCCTGTGCGCGGGCTTCAACCGCTCGACCCTGCTGACGAGTTCCAGCCAGCCGGACACCAACCCGGCGGACTTCTACCTCGACACCGTCACCAACCACTACGCGCGCAAGATCCACGCGCAGATGGCCGACGGCAAGGCGTACGCCTTCGCCTTCGACGACGTGGGCAACCAGGAGTCGCTGGTCAACGACGGCAACCCGCAGCAGGCGTACCTCACCCTGGACCCGCTGAGCTGAGCTGACAGGGGCGCAACGGAACGGCCCGCGACCGGAGTCCGGTCGCGGGCCGCTCGGCTGGGGTGCGTCAGCCGGTCGTGACGGCGGTGTCGTCGACGACGAAGCTGGTCTGGAGCGAGGAGTCCTCGACACCGCTGAACTTCAGGGTGATGGTCGAGCCCGCGTAGGACCCGAGGCTGAAGGACTTCTGCAGGTACCCGGAGGCCGCGTTCAGGTTGGAGTACGTGGCCAGGGTGGTCGAACCGGCGGTGACCGTCAGCTTGTCGTACTGGGTGCTGGTGGTGGTCTCGGCGGTGTCGATGTGCAGGTAGAAGGTGAACGTGGTGTTGGTGCAGCCGGACGGGATGGTCACCGACTGGGAGAGCGTGTCGGTGTGGGTGGAGCCGTAGCCGTCGAGCCAGGCGTAGTAGGAGCCGCCGTGCGCCGACTCGCTGCTGGAGTTGGTGATGACGCCGCTGGAGGCGGTCCAGGTGGTGCTGCCCGACTCGAACCCGTTGTTGCCGAGCAGCTGCGAGGAGGTGCAGGAGCCGCCGCCGGACGAGCTGACCGTCCAGGTGAAGGACGCCGTACCGGTGGCGCCGGTGGAGTCGGTCACCGTGACGGTGGTGCTGTAGGTGCCCGCCGTGGTGGGCGTGCCGGTGATGGCGCCGGTCGAGCTGGAGATGGACAGGCCGGTCGGCAGTCCGGTCGCCGCGTAGGTCAGCGAGCCGCTGTTGGTGCTGCTCGCCGAGATCTGCAGGCTCACCGCGGTGCCCACGGTGGAGGACTGGCTGCCCGGGTTGGTGACCGTGACGCCCGAGGTGGGCACGGTGATGTGGCTGCCGACGTTGATGCCGGCGAACGCGTTGCCGACCCCGGCGTACTGGGTGGAGCTGGTGCCGTACAGGGCGGCGGCCGCGTTCAGGGCGGCGGTGCGGGCACCCGAGTAGCTGGTGCTCGACGTCATGTACGACGTCAGCGCCTTGTACCAGATCTGCAGGGCCGCGGCCCGCCCGATGCCGGCCACGGCGACGCCGTCGGAGGTGGTGCTGGTGTAGGTGACGCCGTTGATGGTCTTGGTGCCGCTGCCCTCCGAGAGCAGGTAGAACATGTGGTTCGCCGGGCCCGACGAGTAGTGCACGTCGAGGTTGCCGACCCCGGAGTACCAGCTGTCCGCCGACGAGCCGTCCTTGCTCGGCTTGTCCATGTAACGCAGCGGCGTGCCGTCGCCGTTGATGTCGATCTTCTCGCCGATGAGGTAGTCGCCGACGTCGGTGGAGTTGTTGGCGTAGAACTCCACGCCGGTGCCGAAGATGTCGGAGGTCGCCTCGTTCAACCCACCGGACTCGCCGGTGTAGTTGAGGCCGGCGGTGTTGGAGGTGACGCCGTGGCTCATCTCGTGGCCGGCCACGTCCAGCGAGGTCAGGGCGTGGGTGCTGCTGGTGCCGTCGCCGTAGGTCATGCAGAAGCAGTCGTCGTCCCAGAAGGCGTTGACGTACGCCGTGCTGTAGTGGACGCGCGAGTAGGCGGCGACACCGTCGTTCTTAATGCCGCTGCGGCCGAAGGTGTTCTTGTAGAAGTCCCAGGTCTCCTGGGCTCCGTAGGCCGCGTCGGCGCCGGCGGTCTGGGTGTTGGAGCCGGATCCGGTGCCCCAGACGTCGTCGGAGTCGGTCATCAGCGTGCCGGTGCCCGACGTGCCGTTGTTCAGGGTGTACGTCTTGTGGCCGCCGCGCGTGGTGTCGTACAGCTGGTACGTCGAACCGGACAGCGTGGTCGACAGGGACACCGTGCCGCTGTACTGGGTGTTGCCGGTACCGGACTTGATTGCCTGGTAGCGGTACAGCTCCTTGCCGGTCGTCGCGTCCGTGATGACGTGCAGCTGGCTCGGCGTGCCGTCGTCCTGGAACCCGCCGACCACGGTCTCCCAGGCGAGTTTCGGGGTGCCGGTGCCGGCCCAGATCACCTTGCGGGCACTGTCGGTGGTGGCCTTGGTGGCGTCGAGGGCCTTGGCGGCCGTGAGCGCCTTGGTCGCGGCGGCCGCCTTGGTGACGGTCGGGCTGACCGAGGCGACCTTGATGGTGTGCTTGTTGTTGAAGGTGGTGCTCACCGTGCCGGCCGCGAGCGAGGCGGGCGGGGTGTGCACGACCAGGTCGCCGCCGAGGACGGGCAGGCCGTCGTAGGTGCGCTCGTAACGGGTGTGCAGCGTGCCGTCGTTGTCCTTGACGACGTCCTTGACGACCAGTTTCTCCTTGGCGCCGAGGCCGATGGTGCGGGCGGTCGCCGCGGTCCCCTGCCGGGCGCTCTTGAGGAGCGCGGTGTGCTGGGTGGGGGTGAGCTTGGCTTCCAGGCCGCCGGTGCGCAGGGGGCTGGGGTGGGGGGTGGCGGGCTGGGCGTTCGCCGGGACCGACTGGATGCCGACGGCGAGGAAGGCCGCGGTGGAGACCAGGGCGGCCCCGACCGTGGCGCGTCTGTGGGGAAGACGTCTCACTCGAACTCCTCCTGCTTCGGCCGCCGGGTCGCGGCCGGTGAGGGACCGGGCAGACGGGTGTGCTGTCCGGGACGAGCTGAGCTGTGCGGGAAACCGGGATCCGGGGACCGGGATGCGTGGTCCGGGATCCGTGGACACGCCCTGGGGGAAGCGTGTGTTCAGCGAGGATTCCAGTTTTGACCCGCACATGTCAGCCGCGTCGAGGTCATTCGAGGGTTTTCCCTATGCGTCGGGGGGTGGTTCACGCGGCCCCGCGCTCACGCGGACGGCAGGCGCACCATGAAGACGTCCACCGGGTCCTCGGACTCGACGGTGAAGCCGTGCCGCTCGTAGAGCCGCCTGGCCGCGCTGCCCCGCAGGACGTTCAGCCGGACCCGGGAACCGTCGCGGTCGCACTCCGCCAGCAGTTCACGCAGCACGCCCGAGCCGATCCCGGCCCCCTGGAGCGCGGGAGCCAGGTAGAAGTGCTCCAGCCAGAGCGCGTCCCCGTCGGGCCGCAGCGCCACACAGCCGGCGAAGGCGCCGTCGACCTCGATCACCCGCGTGCGGTCCGCGTCGAACCCGTCCCGCAGCCGCTGCCGCACCCGCCGCGGGTCGTACCGCCCGAGCCGCTCCAGATCGGCACGCAGCACGACGGCGCGCAGTTCGGCCACCGCCTCGACGTCCGCCGACGACGCCGGCCGCATCTCCCACTTCCCCATGATCCCCACGCTATCCAGCACGTCCGACGCACGGCCGGCCGGGGCGGGGGCAGGAAGAGGGGCCGCGTGCGGCCCTTCGCACCGCCAGCCCGAGCTGTGGTGAGCTGGGCGTTTTATTCTGGTTCGGTCGGAGTGCGGCGGCCTCGCGCCGGCCGGTCCTCGACGGCTCCCACCCCCCCACTGGAAGGGGCTTGCCATGCGGGTCTACATCGTCGGCACGGGCAACATGGCGGGCGGTATCGCCACCCGGGCACTGGCCGGCGGGCACACCGTCCGGCTGATCGGCACGGATCCCGCCAAGGCCGACGTCCTCGCGAAAGCCCTGGCCGAGCGGGTGGCGGGGGCGAATGTCGAACCCGCCGTGCCGGACGCGGTCGGGTCCGCGGACGTGGTGGTGCTGGCCGTGCCGTTCGACGCGGCCCGGCAGGTCGTGACCGAGTACGCGGACCGGCTCGTCGGGAAGACCGTCGTCGACATCTCCAACCCCGTGGACTTCGCCACCTTCGACTCGCTCACGGTGCCCGCGGACAGCTCCGCCGCGCAGCAGCTCGCGAAGGCCGCGGCGCCGGGCACCCATGTGGTGAAGGCCTTCAACACCACCTTCGCGGGCGCGCTGGTCGCCGGCGAGGTCGGCGGGCTGCCCCTGGACGTGTTCATCGCGGGCGACAACGAGGCGGCCCGGAACCAGGTCGCCGAACTGGCCGCCTCCGGCGGGCTCAACCCGGTGATCGTCGGCGGTCTGCGGCACGCCCGTGAGCTGGAGGGCATCCAGCTGCTGCACATGGCTCTGCAGACGCGCCCCGAGGGGCACGACTGGATGAGCGCACTCAAGATCGTCGCCCCCTGACCCACCCCCACCCACTCCCACCGCTTCCCTCCGCCGACCTCGCCGGCCCGTCGCCCCCTCGGCCCCTCGGCCCGTCGCCCCATCAACCCCTCGGCCAGTCGCCCCCTCGGCCCGTCGCCCCGTCGCCCCCTCGGCCTCTCGGCCAGTCGCCCCCTCGGCCCGTCGCCCCGTCGCCCCCTCGGCCTCTCGGCCAGTCGCCCCCTCGGCCCGTCGGCCGGTCGCCCCATCAACCCCGTCGGCCCGTCACCCCCATCGGCCCCGTCGGCCCATCTACCCCATCGGCCTCGTCCGCCCCGTCGGTCCATCTACCCCGTCGGCCCCGTCCGCCCCGCCGGCCCATCTACCCCATCGGCTTGCCGGCCCCATCGGCGCCATCAACCCCATCGGCCCCCTCGACCCCGTCGGCCCCACCGACCCCGTCGGCCCCACCGCCCCCATCGCCCCCATCGACCCCTTCGGCCCCATCGACCCCCTCGGCGTGGCCGGAAGTCGTTGTTGTGGCCGGCGTGTCGGGCGGTGACACCCGAGGTGTGGCCGGCGTCCTGGCGAACCTCCCGGCGCACGCCCCCGGCGCGTAGTACCTTGCCCCACAATGGCCGTGACTCTGGGGGGAGTTGCACATATGCACGGCACCATCGACGGGTTCCACTACGGCGCGGTCACTCCGGTGGCGGCCTATCTGATGGCCTGCCTGGGCGGAGCCCTCGGGCTGCGCTGCATCGTCAGGTCGCTCTACCACCACGGGCAGTCGTGGCGCCCCGGCTGGCTCGCCCTCGGGGCGGCCTCCATCGGCTGCGGCATCTGGACGATGCACTTCATCGCGATGATCGGCTTCCACGTCCGGGAGACCACGATCCACTACGACGCCGGCCTCACCCTGCTCAGCCTCGCGGTGGCGATCGTGGTGGTCGGCATCGGCGTCTTCGCGGTCGGCTACCGCGGCGCGACCGCCGGGACCCTCTGGGCCGCGGGCGTCGTCACCGGGCTCGGCGTGGCCGCCATGCACTACCTGGGCATGTCCGCGCTCCGCCTCGACGGAGCGGTTCACTATGACGGGGTCACGGTAGCCCTCTCGGTGCTGATCGCGATCGCGGCGGCCACCGCGGCGCTCTGGGCGGCCGTGTCCGTCCGCGGCTTCACGGCGAGCCTGGGCGCCAGCCTGGTGATGGGCCTCGCGGTGTCCGGCATGCACTTCACCGCGATGGCCGCGGTGAGCGTCGAGGTGCATCCGGCCTCCGTCACCGCCTGGCCGAGCACGTCGTCGACCTCGCTGCTGCTGCCCATGCTGCTGGGCCCGGTGGTGTTCCTGCTGCTGGCGGGGGTGGTGGTGATGTTCGACCCGCTGCTGGTGCTCGGCGAGGGCGACTGGAGCCGGGAGCCCGCGAAGCAGGACGCCGCCCCGCCGGTCCGGGCGCCCCGCTCCCGGCCGCCGGGCCCGCGCGGCGGCCGCACCCCCAGGAACCGGGACGGCCGCCCGACCCGCCCCGCACCGGGCACCCCGGCGCCCCACGGCACCCCCTCGCACCCCGAGCGGTGGTGACCCGGCCCGCGCCGCGTCAACCCCCGCACCTCGGCACTTCGTTGATCGTTGCTACGGTTCCGGAGTGTCTGACTCCTCACGCGATACCGCAGAAGGCGCCGGCTGGGGCGCGGCCGAGCGGGGTGCCTACCGCCGGCTGATGCCGGACCATGTCGAAAAGCTGTTCTGGTTCGACCCCGGGACCATGTGGGCCGCCCGCAACGGCGTGCTGGCCTCCTGGTTCGGCGACCCGACCGGCCGTACCCGCGGCCGCTGGGTGGCCGAGCGGGAGGCCGCCGGGGCACCCGCCGACAAGGTGATCAGGCAGCACGAGGGCGAGCGCTTCTCGTTCATGGTGATCGGCGATCCGGGTGAGGGCGACGACTCCCAGTACGCCGTGGTGCCGGGCTTCCTGAAGGTGAGTCAGGGCACCGACTTCGCGGTGATCACGAGCGACGTGATCTACCCGGTCGGCGCCACCGACGACTACGGCCCGAAGTTCTTCCGCCCGTACCAGGACTACCCGGCGCCGATCTACGCGATACCGGGCAACCACGACTGGTACGAGGACCTCGGCGCGTTCATGCGCGTCTTCTGCGACGACGCCCCGCCCCTGGCCGCCGAACCGAAGCCGCGTCCGCTCACCCGGGCCTGGTGGCGCACCCTGCTGTGGCACCGGCCGCGCCCGGCGGACGAGGAACTGCTGGCGCAGGCGCGGAAGTTGCGGTCGGCACCGGAACAGAGGGCCGTACAGCCGGGCCCCTACTGGGCGATCGACGCCGGACCGGTCCGGATCGTCGGCATCGACACCGGCCTGCTGGGCACCATCGACGCCGAACAGGGCGCCTGGCTGCGCGAGGTGTCCCGGGGACCGCGCCCGAAGATCCTGGTCACCGGCTCCCCGCTGTACGTGGACGGCGAACACCACCCGTGCCCGGTCGAGGGCGGCGGCACCGTGGACGACGTCGTCCGCGACCCGGCGCACCACTACGTCGCGGCGATCGGCGGCGACATCCACAACTACCAGCGCTACCCCGTCGACGTGGGCGGCCGCACCATCCAGTACGTGGTCGCGGGCGGCGGCGGTGCCTTCATGCACGCCACCCACACCATTCCCAGGGTCTCGGTCGCGAACGTCACCGAGGACGACTTCCGCTGCTACCCGCTGCGCGGCGACTCGCTCGCCTTCTACAGCCGGCTCTACGGCCGCCGGCTGCGGCTCCCCCGCCTCCTCACCCTCACCGCGGCGGAGGCCACGGCCGTGATCACCGAGCGGCTGGGCATCCGGCCCGGCCGCACCCCCAGCGCGGACACCCCGGTCACCCGCCGCGCCCGGCTGGTGGCGACCCTGCTCGGCACCGGCAGCCGGCCGGACCGGGGCTCCCGGTTCCGGCTGCCGGTGAAGAAGATCTACACCCAGTTGTTCTCGCCGGGCTCGGTCAGCTACAGCCCGCCGTTCTTCAAGTGCTTCCTGCGTCTGGACGTCACTCCGGAGGCGGTGCGGCTGCGCTGCTTCGCCGCCACCGGCAACCGCCCGCAGGAACTGGACCCGCCGGTCGAGGACGAGATCGTCATCCCGCTCGCCTGATCACACGCCCGCAATGTTCTGGTGCCAGAATCGGGGCAGAACTGACGTACGACCGTTGGAGGACCCGTGCCGTCCACCCCCCGCCCGCTGCGCAGACTGGGCTTCCTCACCATCGGCCTGTTCGACGGCGCGGATCCGGCCAAGGGGCACGAGTCCACACTGGAGATCATCGAGCTGGGCGAGCGGCTGGGCTTCGACAGCGCGTGGGTGCGCCACCGCCACCTCCAGTACGGCATCTCGTCGCCCGTCGCCGTCCTCGCGGCGGCCTCGCAGCGCACCAGCCGTATCGAGCTCGG
Source organism: Streptomyces arenae (assembly GCF_022343545.1). Classification (NCBI taxonomy): domain Bacteria; kingdom Bacillati; phylum Actinomycetota; class Actinomycetes; order Kitasatosporales; family Streptomycetaceae; genus Streptomyces; species Streptomyces arenae. The sequence goes on along the minus strand of NZ_JAKQYH010000069.1, from coordinate 41,299 downwards.
CACCGCGGTGATCCCGCTGGGCTGGGAGAACCCGCTGCGGCTCGCCGAGGACCTGGCGACCGTCGACCTGCTGTCCGGCGGCCGGCTCAACCCCGGTGTGAGCGTGGGCCCGCCCATGCACTACGAGCAGGTCAGGGAGGCTCTCTACCCGGACACGGCGGACAGCGAGGACTTCGGCTACGAGCGGGTGCGGCGGCTGCTGGACTTCGTGCGCGGCGAGCCGGCCACCGACTTCAGCGGGGTGGAGGGCTTCGAGGTCTTCTCGGACGTGGTCCAGCCGCACTCCGCCGGTCTCGGACGTCGCCTCTGGTACGGCGGCGGCAGCCTCGGCTCGGCGCGCTGGGCGGGCGAGAACGGGATGAACTTCCTGACCAGCAGTGTGGTCAAGGCCGAGGGGCCGGACGGCGCCGAAGGACCGTACGACTTCGCGGAGATCCAGCGCTCGCAGATCGCCGAGTTCCGCGGCCACCACCCCGACGGCGAGGCGGCCCGGGTCTCCCAGGGCCTGGTGGTGATCCCCACCGATTCCGCGACGCCCCAGCAGCGCGCCCGGTACGAGGCGTACGCGGCCAAGCGGCTGCCCCGCACCACGGCCCCGCAGGGTCCGGCGCGGCTGCTGTTCGCGCCGGACCTGGTCGGCACGTCGGCCGAGATCGCCGCGCGACTGCACGCGCACGCCGGTTTCCGCGAGGTGGACGAGGTGGCCTTCGCGCTGCCGTTCACCTTCGAGCACGAGGACTACGTCCAGATCCTCACCGACATCGCGACCCACCTGGGCCCGGCGCTCGGCTGGCGTCCCGCGGCCGCCGTCTGACTCACCAGCGGCGCGGCTGCGTGCCGGTGACCGGCTGCGACGGTTCGCCGTCCACGCCGACCGGTACCTCGCCGTGCAGCATCACCCGGTGCATGACGCGGGGGAATCCGAGGTGGGCGTTGTCGCTGGGCGCGAGGTGGATGGTCGCGCGGTTGTCCCAGAAGGCGACGCTGCCCGGCTCCCAGCGGAAGCGGACGGTGTACTCCGGTCGTACGGCCTGTTCGAGGAGCATCTCGAGGAGCGCGGCGCTCTCCGGGCGGGAGACGCCGACGATCTGCTCGACGTAGTAGCCGTTGACGTAGAGCACCCGCTCGCCGGTCTCCGGGTGGACGCGCACCAGCGGGTGCACCGAGGCCACCTGGCGGTCCAGCAGGTGCCGGAGGTAGGCGTCGTCGCCGGGGCGGGGCTGGTAGCCGACGCCGAGGCGGTGTTCGGCGCGCAGTCCGTCGGCGAAGGCGCGCACGGGTGCGGAGAGGCCGGCGTAGGCGGCGGCGAGGTTGGACCAGGTGGTGTCGCCGCCGTACGGCGGGACGGTCTCGGCGCGCAGGACGGTCGCCGCCGGCGGGTCGATGCGGGCGCCGTGGTCGCAGTGCCAGCCGCGCAGCAGGGTGTGCCGACGCCGCTGGAGCCACTCCTCGTGTTCCATCCCGAAGCGGCCGCCCAGCTCCAGCCGGTCGGCGGTGGTCTCCACTTCCGGGAAGTCCGCGGGTGAGGCGCTGCCGCGCCGTCCCAGGACGACGGGTTCGCCGAAGCGCCGTGCGAAGGCGACATGGCCCGCGTGGTCCAGCCGCTGGTCGCGGAAGAAGACGACCTTCCAGCGGAGCACGGCCTCCCGGATCACCGCGACCACCGCGTCGTCGAGGTCCTGGGTGAGGTCTACCCCGGTGATCTCGGCGCCGATGTGCCCCGCGACGGGGTTCACCCCGACCCCCGCGGTGCGCTCCGCCGTGCCCTGGTCCGTCGTCATGCCTGCTCCGATGGTCGTAGGTACCGCTTCCCCCAAGATCGTGACAGCCCGGCGCACTCCGCAAAAGACGTTGCGGAACGCGTCGGCGGCGTGATGATCGCAGTGCAGCGGATCCGCACCGGAGGAGTGACTCATGCATGACACGGCCGACCTCATCGCCGAGCGCTACGGGCTCGGACCGGGCCCCTGGACCCTGACCCCCGTCACCCGGGGCGCGCTGGGCCGGATCTGGAAGCTCACGAACGCGGCCGGTGCCGCCTGGGCCGCGAAGCAGCTGCTCTTCGGCTGCGACGAGGACAGCGTGGCGCGGGAGGCCGGGTTACGGCTCGCCGCCGAACGCCTGGGCATCGACTCGCCGCGCCTGTTCGCCGACCGCCGGGGCGCCCACGTCACCCGGGTCCCGGTTGCCGACGGCGTGGCCCACGTGAAGCTGTACGACTGGATCGAGGGCACCCGGGCGGACCCCAGGGACCCGGTGGTCCTGGACTGGTTCGGCCGGACGATGGGCCTGCTGCACCGGGCGGGCGCCGGCGCGACGGAGGCACCCCACGAGTGGTACGAGCGGTGCCCCGCGGAGGCCGACTGGTGGGACCTGCACGCGAGGGTGACCGAGGCCGGGCTGCCCTGGGCGGACGCGCTGGGCAGGTTCATCGGCACGTCCGCCGTGGAACTGGCCCGGTGGGTGAGCCCGTCCGACGCGGGCGACCGGGTGATCTCGCACCTCGATCTGCAGCCCCAGAACGTCCTGGCCGGCCCCGCCGGACCCGTGCTGCTCGACTGGGACAACGCCGGACCCGTCTCCGCCGAACGGGAGTTCGCGCAGGCCCTGTACGTGTGGTCGGGCGGCAACCGGGCGGACCCGGCCGCCGCCCGGCGCCTGACCCGGGCCTACCGGCGGGCGGGCGGTCCCGCCACCGTCCGCGGCCCGGAGTCCTTCGCCCTGCTCTTCGCGACCGCCCTGAACTACGTCCACGTCCAGGCCGAGGCCGCCGTGGACCCCGAACTGCCCCCGGATCAGCGCGAGTTCGGGAGCGGTGAGGTCGCCGCCCGGCTGGCCGACGTGCCGGACCTCGCGGCGGTGTCCCGGCTGATCGCGGCCGTCACACCGTGAACTCCCTGATGACGGTGTTCCGGAACACCGCGGGACCGCCGATGGTGAACAGCGCCAGCCGGTCGTCGACGAGATACGGGAACACCTCGCTGGAGTGTGTGTAGCGGCCGTCACCGACGAACATCTCCACGGAGGTGCGGTCGACGAGGATGCGCAGTTTCACCGAGCCCGTGGCGAGGTCGAACGGGGTGTGGCTCTCCTGCCGGGCGCCGCTGGTGTCGGGGTTCACGGTGTTGCGCCGGTTGAGGAACGCGTAGTCGCCGTAGACCCCGGCGTCGATGTGCCGCCCGCCGTCCGGCGACCTGCGCAACTGAGCGCCCGCGCCGGTGAGTTGGGACCAGGTGATCTCGGTGGTCAGCTCGTACGACGTGCCCGTGTAGTCGAGGAGGAGGGTGCCGTCGACGGTCAGGTCACCGAGGTCGACCGTGCGGGAGACATGGGCGTCGAGCGCGGCGACGGGCTGGGAGGCGAGGTGGTAGCCGTCGGAGGCATGTTTCAGGGTGACCTCGCGGACGACGGAGTCGGTGCCGTTGAAGCCGTCTCAGTCGATGGTGGGGGTGGTGTTCGGGTAGGCCCAGTCGTTGAGCCAGCCCACCGCGTAGCGTGCGGAGCCGTCGAGGGTGCCGGCGCGGTCCCGCTTCTCGAAGGTGACGGCCGCGTACCAGTCCCAGCCGTGGTCGAGCCACTGCGGGTCGGCGGCGTCGGCGGTGAACGCGCTGCCGTCGAAGGAACCGGTCCAGTAGGCGTAGGTGTTGGGCAGTCCGGAGCCGGTGCCGTCCGCGCTCACCCCCAGCACCCACTTGACGGTGCCGTCGTCGGCGGTGATCTCGAACAGGTCGGGGCACTCCAGGGTGCCGATGCCGTCCTTGACGAAACCGCCCGCGTACGTCCAGGACCTGAGGTCCGCCGAGTGGTAGAAGCCGACCTTGTTCCGCTCGGCGAGGGCCATCACCCAGCGGTCGCGCACCTGGTCCCGGATGACCTTGGGGTCGCGGAAGTCGGCGACACCCGGGTTGGGCAGGACCGGGTCGGTGCCGTGGTTGGTGAAGGTACGGCCGCCGTCGGTGGAGGAGTAGAGGAACTGCTCCTGGTGGTCGGTGCCGCCGCCGGGTGACATGGTGACGATCACGATGACCGCGCCCGCCCCGAAACCCGCCGTGTCGCCGGTGTCGACGACGGCTGAGCCCGACCAGACGTCGCCGTTGACGGTGGTGTCCTTCGGCACGGCGATCCCGCGGTCGGTGAAGGAGACCAGGTCGGTGCTGGTGGCGAGGCGCCAGGCGGTGCCCACGACGCCGTCCAGGTAGTCGGCGTTGTAGAGGTAGTAGTAGTGGTACTCGCCGTCGATCCAGACCGGGCGCTGGGGGTCGTTCTTCCACTGGTCGGGGACCGTGAAGTGGTAGGCGGCACGGTAACTCGCGCAGCCGCGAACGGCTTTGGTCCTGGTCCTGGCTGCGGCCGGTGTGGTGGGCAGCAGTGCGGCGGTCGCCCCCGCGGCCGATCCGGCGAACAGTGCTCTTCTGGACAGCCCTGGCATCACGCATCGTCCCTCTCGTGTCAACCGGCCGTCCCTGCGGCTCAGAAGCCGGCCGGCTGAATCCAGGACTGTAGACCTAACTCGTTAAAGGTCAAGCTTTCGCGACCCTTGACAGGCCTGTGGCGCCTTCACATCATCTGGGCATCGAACCTTTCCTAAAACGAGTTAGGCATGTGGATGACCGACTCGCACCTCTCCCGCCGCGCCCTGCTGCGGTACGGCGCCTACGGCGCGGGGGCCGCCGCGCTGGCCGGTACCGCCGCGAGCTGGGACCGGCTCACCGGGGCCGACATACCCGGCCGGGACGACGGTTCACTCGTCGTCGCCACCCTCGGTTCCGCCTTCGACCCGGCCGCCGTGCACGCGTTGAGCACGGGCTTCCGGAGGCTGCACCCCGACGTCCCGCTGCGGGTGAACGCCGTGCAGGCCGTGGACTGGTCGGACTTCTTCGCGAAGATCCTCACCCAGATCGCGGCGGGCACCGCGCCCGACCTGGTCTATGTCGCCACCGAGGGCGTGCAGTTGTTCGCCGGGCGCCTCGGGGTGCCGCTGGACCGCTGGGTGAAGCGCGACGCGGCCGAGCTGCGCGAGTACTTCGCCGACGTCCATCCCTCGCTGGTGGAGTCGATGATGTACGAGGGGAGCCTGCACCAGCTGCCGGTCGAGTTCAACGCGGCCGACATGTACCTCAACAAGCAGGTGCTGAAGCGGGCCGGCGCGGGCTTCCCGCCGGCCGACTGGACCCGCGACGACTTCACCGCGCTGCTGCGCGAGATGAAACGGTCGAGCGACTCCCACTTCACCCCGTACTTCTGGACCAACCGGCTGTGGGGCGGGGTGGTGCCCTGGCTGTTCAACAACGGCGCCAGTCTCCTCGCCGAGTCCAGGGCGCCCGGCGGGAGCTGGCTGTGGGACACCTTCTACCCGGCGGCCGACCGGGCGGGCCGGGGCGGTGGTTTCCGCTGGACCACCCCGCAGGCCACCTCCGCCCGGGTCGAGGAGGCGTACGACTACCTCGCCTCGCTCATCCAGGAGGACCTGTGCACCCGGCCCGAGGGCGGCAACGGCACCAACCTGGTCGGGGTCTTCTCCACCGGCCGGGTCGGGGTGACGCCGGCGGGCGGCTTCTGGGCGGGCGGTCTGCATCTGGCCGGGATGAAGGCGGACGCCTACGACGTCCAGTACTTCCCGCGCTGGCGTACCCAGCGCATGCAGTTCGGCGCGGCGGGCTACGCGATGCTGCGGACCTCGAAGAAACAGGACGCGGCCTGGGAGTTCATCAAGTACGCGGCCCGCAAGGACGTGATGACCGAGCTGTTCGCTGCCAACCAGACGACTCCGGCCCGGCGTTCGATGCTCACCGCCGGCCGCTACCGGGAGACCGGCCCGACGCGCTGGCAGGTCTTCTACGACACCCTCGACAAGTTCCCCGACACCGGACCGATCCCGGCTCCGCCGCAGGTCGCCGAGGTGACCGACGTGCTGCTCAAGTACACCGGGACGGCGCTGGCGAGTCCGCGCTCGGTGGCGCCGGCGCTGCGCCGGATGCAGGGCGACCTGGAGCAGGCCATGGAGCGTGACCTATGACGAACACCCAGATCACCGCCGGGCCGGCCCGTTCCGTGCCCGCTCCGCCCGCGGTGTCCGTGCGGCCGCCGGCCCGGGAGCGCGGCACGCGGTTGCTGGCCGCGCTCTTCCTGACGCCCACGATCGTCGGGATCGTCGTCTTCACGGTCGTACCGATCATCGGGTCGATCGGCTTGAGTTTCTTCGACTGGAACGTGATAGATCCGCCGAGTTTCGCCGGTGGCGCCAACTACCGGGAGATCGCGAGCGATTCGACCGTCCTGGTCTCGTTCCGGAACACCCTCGTCTTCATGGTGCTCGCGGTCGCCCTGCAACTGGTGATCGCGCTGTCGCTGGCCCTCACGCTGAACGGCCGGATGCCCGGCTGGCTGCGCTCGGTCTTCCGGTCGGCGTTCTTCTTCCCGCTGGTGCTGTCCGCCGCGTCGATCTCGGTGGTGATGAAGTACCTCTTCAACCAGGACTTCGGCGTGGTCAACTGGCTGATCGGGCTGGTCGGTGTCGCGCCGGTGCCCTGGCTGACCTCGGAGCACGGGGCGATGGCCACGGTGATCATCGTCTATGTGTGGCAGCAGTTCGGCTTCTCGTTCCTGCTGTTCGTCGGGGGTCTGAACAACATCCCGAAGGAGATCCACGAGGCCGCCGCCCTGGACGGCGCGAGCGGCCCGCGCAAGCACCTCGCGATCACGCTGCCGCTGCTGTCGCCGACCCTGCTGGTCGCCTCGGTGGTCGGCATCATCAACGCGCTCCAGGTCTTCGAGCAGCCGTACGTCCTGACCGACGGCGGCCCCGGCGACTCCACCCGCACCGTCGTGATGGTGATCTACGAGCGGGCCTTCGAGCAGCTCCGCTTCGGCGAGGCGTCCGCGGTGGGTGTGCTGCTGTTCGTGCTGATCATGGCGGTGACCGCCGTCCAGTTCCGGCTCAGCCGGCGTTTCGTCCACTACCAGTGAGCCGGTGAGACCCTTGAGCCAAGCCACCACCAGCCAAGTCACCACGAGCCAAGCGACCCCGAGCCAAGCGGCCCCTGCCCTCGGCAGCGTCCGGTACCGGCTGACGCCCTGGGCGCGGATCGCCGGACTGACGGTGTGCGCGCTGCTGACGCTCGGTCCGGTCATCTGGACCGTCTCGACCTCCCTGCGCACCCCCGCCGAGTCCTTCGACCTGCCGCCGCGGATCATCCCGGCCCACCCGAGCACGGCCGCCTACCGGGGCGTCTTCGACCAGATCGACGTCTGGCTGCTCGCTCTCAACTCCACCCTGGTGACCGCCCTGGTCGCGGCCGGCCAGATGGTCACGGCCGGGCTCGCGGGATACGCGTTCGCCCGCCTCGAATTCCGTTTCAGGCGACCGCTGTTCGGGCTGGTGCTGGCGACCATGATGGTTCCGCTCCAGGTCACGATCGTGCCGGTGTTCCTGGTGCTGAAGTCGATGGGACTGACCGACACCCTCCTCGGCCTGATCGTCCCGGCGTTCCCGACCGCGTTCGGCACCTTCCTGATGCGGCAGTACTTCCTCGGCATGCCGAAGGACCTCGGCGAGGCGGCCATGCTGGACGGCGCGGGCCCCTGGCGGATCTTCCGGTCCGTGTACGCCCCGCTGGCCACACCGGGGCTGGCGATCGTCGGCGTGCTGGCCTTCAACTACCACTGGAACGAGTTCTTCCGCCCGCTCATCCTCGAGACCTCCGGCCAGAACTACACGCTGCCGCTGGGCCTGGTCTCCCTCCAGGGCAACCTGGGCACCGGCTCCGTCTCGGTCGTCCTCGCCGGTGTCGTGCTGTCGATGCTCCCCGCCGTCGCCGTGTTCCTCGTCGGCCAGCGCCCTCTCCGCGAGGGCATCACCTCCGCAGGAGTCAACCGTTGAGCCCCGCCGCTCCCCAGGACCCGAACGCCCCGCGGTTCCGGGTCCGCCCGCCCGCCAACTGGCTCAACGACCCCAACGGGCCGTTCCGTTGGCAGGGCCGCTACCACCTCTTCTACCAGTACAACCCCGCCGCGCCCGTGCACGCGAACGTCCACTGGGGCCACGCCTCCAGCCCCGACCTGGCCCGCTGGGAGCACCACCCGATCGCTCTCACCCCGACCCCGGGCGGCCCGGACGAGGCCGGCTGCTGGTCGGGGTGCGTGGTCGACGACGACGGCACCCCGACCGCCGTCTACACCGGGGTCGGCCACGACCACACCGGCCTCGGCACGATCTGCCTGGCGCGGGCCGCCGACCCCTTGCTCGTCCGGTGGCGCCCGGAGCCGGCCCCGGTCGTCTCCGCGCCGCCCGAGGGACTCGACGTGGTGATGTTCCGCGACCCCTTCGTCTTCCGGCACGCCGGCCGCCGCCACGCCCTCGTCGGCGCCGGTCTCGCCGACGGCACCGCGTCCGTCCTCGTGTACGACTGCGACGACCTCACCGACTGGCGGTTCACCGGGGTCCTGCTGGACGGCGGCGACCCGGTCGCGGCGGACGCCTTCGGCGACAAGGCGGTGGGCTGGGAGTGCCCGCAGCTGTTCCGGACCGGCGACGGTGATCACGTCCTGGTGGTCTCCCTGTGGGACGGCGACCCGTGCTCCACCGGCTACCTGACGGGCCGTCTCGTCCCGGACGCCGAGGCGGGGCTGCGTTTCGAGCCCCGTACCGGCGGGCGGCTCGACCACGGCCGGGACTTCTACGCACCCGCCGTGCTCCAGGAGGACGGCCGTGCCCTGCTGTGGGGCTGGTCGTGGGAGGCCCGGGACGCCCCCGGGGACTGGGCGGGTGTGCTCACCGCGCCCCGGGTCGTCGGCACGCGTCCCGACGGCGGCCTGCGCGTCACCCCCGCCCCTGAACTGGAACTCCTGCGGGCGCCCGCCCCGTTCGGCGTGGGGCCGCTCCCGGTCTCGTACGACCTGGAGGTCACCGCGCACGACCGGACGACGGTGACCCTGCTCCGGTCGGCCGGCGGCCGGCTGACGATCCGGCTGGATCCCCGGCACGGGACCGTCACCCTGGACCGCACCGGCTGGCCGCGCGCCGGCCGGGAGGGCGCCGCGCCCGTCACCGTCGCCACCACCCCGGACGCACGGCTCACCGTCCGGGTCCTCGTCGACGGCTCGCTGCTCGAACTGTTCGTGGCGGACCGGGCGACGGTCACCGAGCGGGTGTATCAACGCCCCGGTGACGTGCGGGAGTTGACGATCGAAGGGGCCGGCGAGGTCATGGGGTGGGAGCTCGTCCCACCGACGACCGGCTGACCACCGGGCAGGCGATGCGCCGGACGGTGGCGGGCGGGGTGCGGCCGGTGTCGATGGTGTCGAGCAGCAGCCGGGTCGCCGCCTCGCCCATCGCCCGGTGCGGCAGGCCGACCGAGGTGAGCGGCGGGGTGAGGAACGCGGCCATGTGTTCCTGGTCGTCGTAGCCGATCACCGACAGCTCCTCGGGTACGGCGATGCCGAGCCGGGCCGCCGCGTGCAGGACCCCCGCCGCGACCCGGTCGTTGTAGCAGAAGAGGCCGGTCGGGCGGTGGTGCGGGGCGACGCCGTCGAGAAGCCGGGCGGCGCCCTCGTAGCCGGCCGCGATCTCGCCTCCGGTGCGTACGACCCACTCCTTCGGGAGCGGTACGTCCTCGGCACGCAGGGCGTCCCGGAAGCCGCGCAGCCGTTCGACGGAGGCGATGTCGCCCTGGCCGCCGACCATCGCGACCCTGCGGTGCCCGGCCGCCAGGAGCAGCCGGGCCGCCGTACGGCCGCCGGCCCGCTCGGCCGGGACGACGGCAGGCAGCGAGTCGTCCTCGGGCAGGCAGTTGGCGAGCACGGAATGGGTCCGGTGCAGGCCCTCGGGGACGCGCACCCGGCGCAGCGACATCGCCGCGTAGATGATGCCGTCGACGCGCCGGTCGAGGAGTTCGGCGACGGCCGCGTCCTCCTTGGCCGGGTCGCCGCCGGTGTCGATGGTGAGGACGAGGTGGTCGTGGTTCCAGGCGGTGTCCATGGCACCGCGCAGCAGCCGTCCGGCGAAGGGCGAGGACGCGATCTCGTCGGTGACCAGTCCGATCACGGCCGTGCGGCGCCGGCGCAGGCCACGGGCGACGGGGTCGGGCCGGTAGCCGAGTTCGACGGCGGCCGCCCGGATGCGTTCCTGGGTGGCGGGTGACAGGTTGCCCTCGGCGCGGCCGTTGAAGACGAAGGAGACGGCCGTGTGCGAGACGCCGGCGCGCCGGGCCACGTCCTTCGACGTGGGCCGTCCACCGCCGCCGCCGATCCTGCCCTCGCCGCCGCCCATGCCGCCCGCTGTCCGCTCGTCGTGCCCGCCCCGCTTGATCACCGCTCACCCTATCCGTGAGGGTGGGAAGTGGACACAGTCGAGAGAAGGGCCCATCGCGATGAGTATTCCGGAGTACACGCTCAACGACGGCACGACGATCCCCGCGGTCGGCCTGGGCACCTGGCCGATGGACGACGCGCAGGCGGAGCGGGCCGTCCGGGACGCGCTCGAGACGGGTTACCGGCTCGTGGACACGGCGGTGAACTACCGCAACGAGGCCGGCGTCGGCCGGGGTGTCGCGAGCAGCGGTGTGCCCCGCGAGGAGGTGCTGGTCACGACGAAGCTGCCGGGGCGCGACCACGGGTACGAGGAGACCCTCGCCTCGTTCGAGGAGTCGCGGCGGCGGCTGGGTCTGGAGTACGTGGACCTGTACCTGATCCACTGGCCCAACCCCCGGGTCGGCAGGTACGTCGACTCGTGGCGGGCGATGGTCAGGCTGCGCGAGGAGGGTCTGGTGCGCTCGATCGGCGTCTCCAACTTCACCGAGGAGCATCTCGGCCGGCTGGAGAAGGAGACCGGGGTGCTGCCGTCGGTGAACCAGGTGGAGCTGCATCCGCTGTTCCCGCAGGAGGAACTGCGGGCGTTCCACGCGGAGAAGGGCATCGTCACCGAGAGCTGGAGCCCGCTCGGTCAGGACGGGCGGCTGCTGAGCGACCCCGCGATCGTCGGCGTGGCGCAGGCGCTCGGGGTGACGCCCGCGCAGGTGATCCTGCGCTGGCACGTCCAGCTCGGTGCCGTCGCCATCCCGAAGTCGGCGGACGCCGGCCGGCAGCGGACGAACCTGGACGTGTTCGGCTTCCAGCTGCGGGACACCCAGATGACGGCCGTCTCGGAACGCGTCCACCAGCGGCTGGGCGGTGACCCTGACGGACACGAGGAGTTCTGATCCGCTACTCCTCCATGGGCTCCCGCGCCTCCCGGCCGGCCCCGGTCGCGGTGAGGCTCCCGAGGATGTCGATGAGTTCGGCGTCGCGGCTGCCGGGTTCGGCGTGGAAGACGACGAGAGCGAGCCCGTCGGTGCCGTCCATGACGAGTTTGTCCGAGTGCAGTTCCAGGTCGCCGACGAGCGGGTGGGTCAGCCGGCTGACCCGGCCGCGCAGCGGCCGCACCTCGTGCCGGGCCCAGAGGGTGCGGAAGCGCTCGCTGCGCAGCGAGAGGTCGCCGACCAGGTCGCGCAGGCGCGGGTCGTCGGCGTCGCCTCCGGCGTAGGCGCGCAGGGTGGCCACGCCCTCCCGGGTGAGGTCGTCCCAGTCCCTGCGCAGTGCCCGTTCCGCGGGGTCGAGGAAGACGGCCCGCAGCAGGTTGACACCGGGCCGGTAGTTCGGGGACAGCGCCGTGCACAGCGTGTTGGCGGCGAGGCAGTCCCGGTAGCGGTTCTGCACGTAGGCGGGGTTGCGGGTCCAGCCGTCGATGAGCTGCAGGATGCTGGCCGGCACCTGTTCGGTCCGGTGCGGGGCGCGGGTCCGCGGGTCCCGTACGCCGGCGGGCCGGTCCTGGGCCAGGGACACCAGGTGGGCGGTGGCGTCGGGGTCGAGGGCCAGCACCCGGGCGAGCGCTTCGAGCACCTGCACGGAGGGGTTGCGGTCGCGGCCCTGCTCCAGCCGCAGGTAGTAGTCGGAGCTGATGCCGGCGAGCATCGCGACCTCCTCGCGGCGCAGCCCCGGTACGCGACGCAGGCCGCCGCCGGGCAGCCCCACGTCCTCGGGCCGGACCAGGGCGCGGCGGGCCCGCAGGAACTCACCGAGCGCGTTCGAACCGTCCACGCCCCCACCCTACGGTCCGGCCCCGCGCGGTGCCTGGCCCTGGCACTCCCAGGAACACCGGGGCTTAGCCACGGCGGAGGCGGTCGCCGCAGGGTGGTCGGTGAGGAGAGGGAACACCGGTCCCGCCGGTGGCCCCCAACGCTTTCCGAGAGGCACGACACCATGACCGCACAGCTCGCCGGAACCCTGACCCCGGCGGACGGCCTGACCCTCACCCGCGTCGGCTACGGCGCCATGCAGCTGGCCGGCCCGCACGTCTTCGGCCCGCCGAAGGACCGTTCGCGGGCCGTCGCGGTGCTGCGCGCCGCGGTCGCCGCGGGCATCACGCACATCGACACCGCCGACTTCTACGGCCCGGTGGTCGTCAACGAGATCATCAAGGAGGCCCTGCACCCCTACCCTGCGGAGCTGCGGATCGTCACCAAGGTCGGCGCCCGGCGGGCCGCCGACGGCAGCTGGGTGATGATGCGGCACCCCGAGGACCTGAAGGCGCAGGTGTACGACAACCTGCGCAACCTCGGGGTGGAGGCCCTGGACGTGGTCAACCTGCGCCTGGGGGACCTGGACACCCCGAACGAGGACCCGGTCGCCGAGCAGTTCGGCGCGCTGGCGGAGCTGCGCGAGGCGGGTCTGATCCGGCACCTGGGGCTGAGCACGGTCTCGGCCGGTCAGCTGGCCGAGGCCCGGGCGATCGCGCCCGTGGTCACCGTGCAGAACATGTACAACCTGGCCAACCGGCAGGACGACGCGCTGGTCGCGCGGACCGCGGCCGAGAACATCGCCTTCGTGCCGTACTTCCCGCTGGGCGGTTTCAGCCCGCTCCAGTCCGAGACGCTCAGCAAGGTCGCGGACCGGCTCGGTACCTCGGCGCAGCAGGTGGCACTGGCCTGGCTGCTGCAGCGCTCCCCGAACATCGCGCTGATCCCGGGCACCTCCTCCCCCGAGCACCTGCGGGAGAACATCGCCGCCGCCTCCCTGGTGCTGCCCGAGGACGCCGTCGTCGAACTCGACGGGATCGGTCAGCGGGCCGCGGGCTGACGGCCGACGGCGCCCCTGTCGCGGCGGGCGCGGCTCCGCAGGGATGCGGATGACGTCGTTCCGGCCCCGACAGGGCCCCTGGGGGCCTAAGTTCACGAGGGTCTCGATCTTCCCTCGGTTCAGGAGGCTCCCCACATGCGTATCGCGCTCCGTACCGCCCTGGCCGGTGCGGTGGCCGCCGGCACCCTGCTGACGTGCGGCACCGCCCATGCCACCCCGGCCGGGCCCGGGGTCACCGGCCGGGTGATCAGCGAGACCACCATCGGCGACACGGACTACGTCCTGCGGGAGATCACCGTCCCGCCCGGCCAGACCACCGGCTGGCACTACCACGACGGACCGGTCTACGGGTACGTCCAGAAGGGCACCCTCAGCCATTTCCACTCGGACTGCGCGGAGGACGGGGTGTACCGGCGGGGCGGCACGGTGTACGAGCCGGGCGGGGCCGGTGACGTGCACCTGGGTGCCAACCTGGGCGACACCGACCTCGTCCTGGACGTCCTGTACGTGCTGCCGCACGGGTCGCCGTACGCGGAGTCGGTGCCCAACCCGGGCTGCGACTTCGAATGACCCGGGTCACTCCCCCGCGTGGGCGCGGAGCGCGGCGAGGGCCCGGTCGGCGTGCGTGTTCATGCGCAGTTCGCTGCGGACGACCTCCAGGACGGTGCGGTCCTGGGCGATGACGAAGGTGGCCCGCCGGGTCGGGGCGAGCGAGAAGCCGCGCTTGACGCCGAACAGCTCCCGGACCGTGCCGTCGGCGTCGGAGAGCAGCGGCATGTTGAGGGTGTGCTTGCCGGAGAACTCCTGCTGGCGCTCCACGGTGTCCCCGCTGATCCCGACGGGCCGGGCGCCGGCGGCCGCGAACTCGCCCGCGAGGTCCCGGAAGTGGCAGGCCTCCGCGGTGCAGCCCGCCGACAGGGCGGCCGGGTAGAAGAAGAGCACGACCGGCCCGTCGGCCAGCAGCTCCGTGAGGGTCCGGACCGTGCCGGTCTCGTCCGGCAGCGCGAAGTCCTCGACCGTGGTTCCGACCTCGATGGTTCCGGCCATCTAGCGGCCCTCCTCGTTGCGTGCGACACCGCGCGCCCACAGCACCAGGGGGACCTGGAGCGGCAGCCGGGCGAGGGCCGCGGTCCGGTACGGCTGGGGCCGCTTCTGCCAGTCGACGGCCATCTGCACGTTGGCGGGGAACACGCCGACGAAGAAGGCGGCGGCCGCCCGGGCCGCCGCCGCGCGGGTGCGGGGCAGCGCGATCCCCGCGGCCAGCGCCAGCTCCACCGCGCCGCTCCCGTACGTCCAGGTCCGCGGCGACCCCGGCAGGGCCTTGGGGATGGTGGCGTCGAACTGCTTCGGCACGGCGAAGTGGGCGACACCGGCGGCGGCCAGCAGCCCCGCCAGCAACAGGGGTGAACGTTCGGACCGGGACACGCAGCCTCCTCTGACGACCTGCGCCGGATATTACCCGGCGGTACGGTCCCGGTCCGTGCCGGGCCCTGTTCCGGGTAGTAGGTGGCGTCCTGCTTGTCCAGCGTGCTGCCGACCGTTCGGATGTCAACGGGTCGGACGTGCCGGGTGGAGATTCAAGTGCCTTGCGGGGCCGGGGCGTCAGCCCTCAGCGGGCTCGTCCTCGACCGCGTACGACAGGAAGTCGTCGACCATGCGATGGAAGAGCGCGGCCAGCTGTCGCAGCTCCTCGGGCCGCCACTCACCGAGGGCCAGCTGCATGCCACGGGCGCCGGCGTCCCGGACCCGGTCGACGGCCTCCCGGCCGGCGTCGGTGAGCTCGATCCGCTGGGCCCGGCGGTCGTCGGGGTCCGGGACGCGGGTGACGTGGCCCGACCGCTGGAGCTGCTGCACCGTACGGGTCACGTGCGACGCCTCGACTCCGAGCCGCTGCGCGAGCTCCCCCGGGCGCAGCGGCTCGGAGTCGGCGACCTGGCGCAGCAGTGCCACCGCGGCCCGGTCCAGCGGGACGCCCGCGAGGGCCATCAGCCGCTCGTGCTGGCGAGCGCGGGTGCTCAGATAGGTGATGCGCGTCAGGGCACGCTCGATCTCCACGACCTCCGGGGTCGCGGCGGGGACGCTGGACAGCGGTTCCGTGGGCATATCGGTCAGTTTACCATGTAGTTGCGTAACTCAAGTAAGGAGCCGCGCGCCTCGCCGCCCGGGTCCGCGCACCGTTCCACCCCGCCCGCGCCCCGCGTCTCCCGTCCCCGGGAACGTCCCGCGCGTCCCCGGGCACGCGGGGACGACATGGCGCCCGCCGGTCACGGCAATCCTCCCCATCGTGATCACGCTTCGTGGTCACGAGCACGACAGCACGGAGGTTTCCATGTCCCGTCGGATCCTGAAGAACGGCCTGCTGGCCACCGTCGCGGTGTTCGCGTTCCTGCCCACGGCCGGAGCCGCCACCGCGAGCGCCGCCACCCCGATCCCCGCGCCCCAGGGAATCGTGCAGTACTACAACTACACCACCCTGCCCGCCCCGGTGGCCCGCCCTCACCACCGGCACTACGGGTACCGCAGCGTCGGCCGGGTCACCACGCACCACGTCCGCCTCAACGTCCGCTCCGGCCCGGGCACCCGCTACCGCGTCGTCGGCCACCGGCACAGCAACCGGCTCGTCCCGGTGACCTGCAAGGCGTACGGCGGCTCGGTGCGCGGCAACCACACCTGGTACCGGCTCCCGCACCGCGAGGGGTACGTCGCCGCCCGCTACGTCCGGGTCGGGCACGCCGTCCCCTGGTGCTGACATCCCCGCGGCACTGACGCCCCGCTCCCGCCGTACTCCCTGACTGTCGAGGCCTGTTCGGGAACCCCCGGGTTCGCGAACAGGCCTTCGACGCGCCCCCCGTTTCACCGTCTTCACACCTGTCCGCCGATTGCGGGCCCGGTCCCCATGGGAAGCCATCCCGACAACAGGGGCGAAACGCCCATAGCGTAATGAAGTCGAGGCACGCACCATGCGGCACCCCGAAGGAGCGCCCACCACCCCACCGGACGATTCGCCCGCGGCGCGGCTGCGCGAGCTCAAGGAGCGCACGGGGCTGAGCCTGGCGGCGCTGGCCGCCCGCACCCCGTACAGCAAGTCGGCCTGGCACCGCTACCTCTCCGGCGCGAAGCGGCCGCCGCGCCCGGCCGTCGAGGCCCTGGCCCGGCTCGCGGGCGCCGATCCGGCCGCCGTACTGGCGCTGTACGAGGCCGCTGCCGCCGCGCAGGAGCCGGCGGTCGAGCCGGCCGCGCGGCAGCCACGGGCCAGGCGGTGGTGGCGGTTGCCGCTGACCGCGCTCGCACTGCTCGCCGTGGCCGGGGTCACGGCCACCGCTGTGACCGTGTCGTACCGGCGCGGCACACCGGACGCGCAACCCGTGTCCGCGGCGCCGAGGTGCCACGGCCGGTCCTGTCAGGGCGAGTTGCCGAACGCCTCGGCGTGCGCCCGGGACGCGCAGACCAAGAGCGCCGTCGCCGACGCCGCCTACGACGTCCGGCTGCGCTGGTCCCCCGCCTGCGGCACGGCCTGGTCCGAGGTGCGGCTGCACACCCCGCACGCCCGGGAGGTGTCGGTCAGGGCCGGGCAGGACGTGCTGTCCGCGAGTTATCCCGCCGAGGACTCCGTCGGCTACACCAGTCCGATGCTCGCGGTGCCGACGCCCCGTGGTGTGGAGGCCTGCGCCGACGTCGGGGGGAAGCTGGCGTGCACCGGGCTGGAGGCCCAGCCCGATCTGGAGGAGTGAAGGAAAGCGGCGCCGCGCCCGTGGAAGGAGCGCGGCGCCGGACCGCCCGGACGTGCCGTCAGTGGGCGGCGAGCAGTTCCTCCCGGCCCTCGCGGGCCTGCGGCCGCCGCGCCGAGCGCAGGGCGGCGATGCCGATGAACACCATCGAGGAGACACCGGCCAGCGCGAAGGCGGTGAAGCCCCAGTCGCCGTTGCCCGCCGCGAGCAACTGGCCGCCGAGCCACGGGCCGAAGACGGCGCCGAAGCGGCCCATGCCGGAGGTCCAGCCGACGGCGGTGGCGCGGTTGTCCGGGGTGGAGCGGATGGAGACGGTCGCGTAGATCATCGTCTGGGCGCTGTTGAGGAAGACGCCGGTGAGGAAGACGACCAGGGTGGTCACGCCCATCGGCAGGTGGACGCTGAGCAGGTAGACGCCGACGGCGGTGAGGGCGAACCAGACCGCGGCGATGCGCGGGGCGCCGAAGCGGTCGGCGGCGCGGCCGGCCAGCAGCATGCCCACGATGCCGCCGAGGTTGAACACGACGACGAAGGTGAGGGCGTTGGCGAGTGCGTAGCCCTCGGTGCGCATCAGGGTGGGCAGCCAGGTGGCGACACCGTAGACCAGCAGCAGACCGCCGAAGGAGGCCAGCCAGTAGAGCAGGGTCTGGAGCCACTCCCCGCCGCGGAACAGGCCGAGCAACGCGTCCCAGCGGTCGGCGGCGGTCTTCTTGGCCGCGGCGGCGGGCAGTTCGGCCTGGTAGCGCTCGGCCAGGGCGGCGGCCTCCGCGGTGCGGCCCTTGGCGACCAGGAAGCTCAGCGACTCGGGCAGGAACCGGATCAGGACGGGGACGAAGAGCAGCGGGAGCACGCACACCCAGAACGCGGACCGCCAGCCGAACGGGTCGATCAGCCACTTGGCCACGTACGCGGAGAGGATGCCCCCGGCGTGGTGGGCGGTCATCAGCAGGCCGATGGTGATCGCCACCCGGCCGCCCCTGGCGTAGTCGGAGACCATGCTGATCGCGGTCGGCAGCAGCCCGCCGAGGCCGACGCCGGCCAGGGTGCGGCCGAGGCCGAAGACCGCGACGCTGCCCGAGACCGCGCAGATGCCGGAGGCCAGCGAGAACAGCGTGACGCAGCCGGTCATCAGCTGCTTGCGGCCGATCCGGTCCGCGACCGTGCCCGCGGTCAGGGCGCCGACCAGCATGCCGAAGGTGGCGTAGGAGCCGAGGTCGCCCGCCTGGTCCGCGGTGAGGCCGAAGGTCTTCGTCTCCAGCAGGTGGGGCAGCACCGAGCCGTAGATGAACATGTCGAGGCCGTCGAAGAGCACGGCCAGCCAGCACAGGCCGACCACCAGCAGAGCCAGTCTGCCGCCGCGGGCGGAGGGGGCGGGTGAGGAGGACATCGTTGTTTTCCTCTCGTCCAGGAGGCGTTCCCTGGAGGGGATCAGTGAGCGGGCCGCGCGGCTCGTGCGGCTGACCCGTGGTGCGCTAGACGTTAAGGACCCTGGTAACTACTGTCAACGTTTTTGTTAACAATCTCAGGGAAGCGAAAGAGGGTGCCCCGCGCACAGCCGTGCGCCGGGCACCCCCCTGGCCGACCGGTGGCGGATCAGGCGACCGGCGGTGTCCCGTGCGTGTGGAAGGACTCGATCGTCTTCAGGCCCCAGGCCTGCCCCTTGGCCCGCTCGGCCTCGGTCCAGGTGATCAGCGGCCAGTCGGGGGCCAGCACCAGCCGGGTCAGCGGGTTGCACAGCTCGATGCGGTTGCCGCCGGGCTCGTAGACGTACAGGAAGAACGTCTGCTGGATGGCGTGCTTGTGCGGGCCGGTCTCGATGAACACCCCGCTGTCGATGGCGAGATCGGCCGCGCGCAGCACGTCCTCGCGGGTGTCGGTGGCGAACGCGATGTGGTGCAGGCGTCCGGTCGAGCCGGTCCAGTCGGACGTGTAGACGACGTCGTACGACTTGTCGGTGAAGGTCAGCCAGCGGGCGCCGATCCGCCCCGTGTCGAGGCGGATCTGCTCGGTCGGCCGGGCGCCCAGCACCCGTTCCTGGAACTCGGCGTTGGCGAGCACGTCGGCGGCCAGGAAGTTCACGTGGTCGAGGCGGCGGACGCCGACCCCCCGGTTGGGCTTGGCCTGCGGCTGGTTCTTCAGCGCCGGCCTGAGCTCGTCGGGGGCCCGGTAGTGCTCGCTCTCCCAGTAGAGGGCGTGCTCGTGGCCGTCCGGGTCGGTGGTGACGTAGAGCTTGCCGAGTCCGGGTTCGTCCTCGGTCCAGTGGCCGGTGCCGCCCGCTTCCTCGACCGCCCTGACCCGCCGGTACAGCGCCTCCTCGCTGGAGGTGCGCAGGGCGAGCCGGCCGAGGCCGGGCTGCTCGCGGGCGGTGAGCACCAGGCTGTGGTGCTCGTAGTCGTCGAAGGTGCGCAGGTAGACGGTGTCGCCGTGGCGGCCGTTGACGGTCAGTCCGAGGTAGTCGGTGAAGAAGGCGACGCTGGCGTCCAGGTCCGGGGTGAAGAGCTGGGCGTGGCCGACATGGGCGATGTCACCGAGGGGCGGGGCCATCGTTGCCTCCTTGGGGTTGTGCGGGAACGGCGGCGGCACGGGGGAAGACGGTGCCGTCGAAGATCTTGCGGGCGGTGCGGACGACCGCGGTGCGGCGGACGGCCGGCGGGCTGCCGTCGGCTCCGGGGTCGACTCCGGCGTCGATCTCCAGGAAACCGGTGGGGTGTTCGATGCGGACGCGGTCCCCGTGGTCCGGGAGCCGGGCGATCCCCTCCCCCACCCCGCCGGGCAGCCGCAGGCCCGCGGCCACGCCGGCGGCGCCGAGGACACCGATCGAGGTGTGGCAGCGCACCGGGATGAAGGTCCGGGTGGCGACCGCGCCCCCGGAGCGGGGCGGGGCGAGCAGGCTGAGCTTGGGCACGGTCGCGGTCTCGACGTCGCCGAGGCCCATCAGCCTGCCCGCCGCCAGCCGGAGCTCGCGGAGCCGGTCGGCCAGGGCGAGGTTCTCCTCCAGGTCCTTGGGCGCCTCGTACCCGGTGACACCGAGGGCGCTCGCCGCGACGAGCACGGTCGGCATGCCGTTGTCGACGCAGGTCACCGTCGTACCGGCGACGGTGTCGCGGACGTTGCCGGTGGGCAGCAGCGGTTTCCGGCCGGGCGGGAACTCGATCACCACCGGGGCGGCCGTGCCCGGGACGCCGGAGATCTCGGCGTGCCCGGTGTAGTCGACGCGCCCGCCCGGGGTCGGGAAGGTGGCGACCGCCGATTCCCCCGTGTTGAGCATGCGGATGCGCACGGACGTCTCGCCGTCACCGGCGGCCACGAGCCCCCGCTCCACGGCGAACGGGCCGACGCCGGCGAGGATGTTCCCGCAGTTCTGACGGTCGGACACCTCCGGCCGGTCGACCGCCACTTGCAGGAAGAGGTAGTCGACGTCCGCCTCGGGATCCGCCGACGCCGAGACCACCGCCACCTTGCTGGTGAGGGGGTGCGCCCCGCCCAGGCCGTCGATCTGGCGCGGGTCGGGGCTGCCCATGACCCGCAGCAGCAGCTCGTCGCGCGCGGCGGGAGCGGCGGGCAGGTCGCCGGCCAGGAAGTACGCGCCCTTGGAGGTGCCGCCGCGCATCAGCATGCAGCGCACCTCTTCGGAGCCGGTCACTTCGCCTGCTCCTCGTACTCCTCGTACGTGCGGTACTCCACGCCGAGCCGCCGGAGCGTCTCCCGCAGTCCGTAGCGGTCCAGGCCGAGTTCACCGTCGAGGAAGGCGGCGCGGGTCGCGGCCTCCTTGGCCTCGCGGGCCGCGGACTTCTCGACGGTCTCGCGGGCGCGCTCCCTGGGTACGACCACCACCCCGTCGTCGTCCGCGAGGATCACGTCGCCCGGGCGGACCACCTGGCCGTCGATGGCGACCGGCACGTTGACCGAGCCACCGGTGGCCTTGACCGTGCCCTGCGCGGAGACCGCCCGGGACCAGGCGGCGAAGCCCATCTCGCGCAGCTCCTGGGTGTCGCGGATGCCGGTGTTGAGGACCACCCCGCGCACCCCGCGCTGCTTCAGCGCGGTCGCGAACAGCTCGCCGAACAGGCCGTCCGTGCAGGGCGAGGTGGTGGTGACGACCAGGATGTCGCCCTCGCCGCACTGCTCGACCGCCGCGTGGATCATGAGGTTGTCGCCGGGCCAGCCGAGCACGGTGACGGCCGTGCCGGCCACCCGCACGCCCTGCTGGACGGGCCGGATCTCCGGACCGAGCAGCCCGGTCCGCCCCATCGCCTCGCTCACGGTGGCCACCCCGAAGCCGGCCAGCGCGTCGACGTCCTTCAGCTCCGCCTTCGGCGGGTCGGTGACGATCACGCCGCTCACGCCAGCTCCTTCGCGATCTGCGGGAAGGGGCGCATGAAGGCCTCGGCCATGGTGTCGTGCGCCAGGCCCAGGTTGGGTCCCGCGTTCCGCTTCAGCTGGACGCCCCGGCGGACCGCGAGGTCGGTGTAGTAGGCCCACAGGTGCTGCTGGGCGCCGAGGCACTCCATCGCCTTGCGCTTGGTGTCCCAGACCTCGGTGATGTCCAGCAGGACCTCGGGCCGGAAGCCGCTCATCTCCGGCTGGTGCGGCTCGAAGTAGAAGACCGGCGGGGCGCCGATGATGTCGCCCTCGCCCGGGTAGCCGATGGCCTGGGCGAGGATCCGGGCCTCCAGGGCCATGCGGTTGGCGGCCGGGTGGTCGCCGTTGTAGGGGTCGTCGACGGGGTGCGTGAGCACGACGTCGGGCTGGGTCTCGCGGTAGACGGCGACCAGCCGGTCCGTGAGCTCGGCGGAGGCGACCAGCGGGTAGTCGCCGGCGTCGAAGAAGCGGACCTCGGCGCCGAGCGCGGCGGCGGCCCGCTCGGCCTCCTCCCGGCGTATCGCCTTGATCTCCTCGACGTTCCTGCCCTCGCGCCACGCCTTGGCGGACTCACCTCGTTCGCCGAAGGTCAGACACGCGATGGTGACCTTCTCGCCCCGGGACGCGGCCAGGGCGATGGCTCCGCCCGCCCGCCACACGAAGTCCCCGGCGTGCGCGGTGACCACCAGGGTGGACCGCGGTGGGTTGGTGGCAGGCGCGTCGGCATGCGTCATTGCAGAAATCTCCTTGGTGGACAGGTGTGCGCCCACCCCGCCCGGGCGTGCTCAGTCGCGCAGTGCTTCGATCACGCTCGTGAGGTGGGCGCGGACGGCCGCCTCGGCCGCCTGCGGGTCCCTGGCCCTGATCGCCTCGATCATCGCCAGGTGCTCGTTCAGGGAGTGCTGCGGACGCCCCGGGCGCAGTGCCAGCTGGAAGCGGTGCCGCACCAGTTGGGCGTTGAGCCGCTCCAGCAGTTCCACGGCGGTCCCCTGGCCGGAGATCACCCGGATCCGGGCATGCAGCTCCTGGTTGAGCTCGGAGTAGGTGACCGGTTCGCCGTCGGCGACGGCCTTGGTCATGGCCGCCCCGAGGTCGGCGAGCTCGGTGAGCTGCTCGTCGCTGGCCGCGACGGCCGCCTTCGCCGCGCACAGTCCTTCCAGGACCATGCGGCACTCGGTGATCGCGACCGCCTCCTGCACGGTCACCACCCGCACCCGCGAGCCGCGGTTGCGGATCCGCTCCACCAGTCCCTGGGCCTCCAGATCGATCAGAGCCGCACGGATGCTGGCCCGTGTCACACCGAACTCCTCGGCGAGCTCGTTCTCCACCAGCCGCTGGGCCGGAGCCATCTCGCCGTGCAGGATCGCCTGCCGCAGCAGCGTGAGCGCATGCTGCTTGGCCTGCTCTCCGCTGGTCGGACGGGCTTCTTTCGGCATCGTGCCCTCCCTGAGTGAGTGCCTGTCGAACGTAAATCTAGCCAAACAAGATTGTCAACAATTTTGTCTGCCGTATTGCCGGGACTGCTCGGCCGAGCATGGCCGGACCGCACGCTCAGCCGGTGCGGTACAGCTCGCTGAGCAGTTCGAGCACGGCCTGCTGGGCCGGGTGCGGATCGTCCCGCCACCAGGCCAGCCGGACGGCCACCGGTTCGGCGTCCCGCACCGGCCGGTAGGCGATACCGGGCCGCGGGTACTGGTGCGCGGTGGACTCCGCGGTCACCCCGACGCCACGGCCGGCGGCGATCTCGGTCAGCCAGTCGTCGACGGAGTGGGTCTCCTCGACGGCCGGGCGGATCTCCGGCGGCCACAGTTCGGGCGTGGTGGTGCCGGTGCGCCGGTCGGTCAGGACGGTCCGCCCGGTGAGATCCGCGAGCCGTACGGACCGGCGCCGGGCCAGCGGATCGTCGGCGGCCGTCGCGCACAGCCGCCGCTCCAGGCCCACGATGGCCGTGTCGAACCGCCGGTCCTCCAACGGCCGCCGCACCACGGCCAGATCGCAGGCCCCTTCGCCGAGTCCCGCGGACGGCGAGTTGACCTGGATCAGATGCAGGTCGGTCGAGGGGTGCGCCGCGTGCCATCCCCGCTGGAAGGCGACGGTGTGCCGCCCCACCGCCGACCAGGCGTAACCGATCCGCAGCCGGGCCGGCCCCGCGGCGGCCTCCTCGACCAGCCCGGCGACGTCCGCCAGCACCCGCCGGGCCCGCTCCACCACCCGCAGCCCGGTCGCCGTCGGCGTGACCTCCCGCGAGGTGCGCCGCAGCAGCCTCACCCCGAGGGTCCGTTCGAGCCCGGCCAGGGTGCGGGAGACGGCCGCCTGGGACACCCCGAGGACGATCGCCGCGTCGGTGAAGGTGCCCTCGTCGACGATGGCGACGAGACAGCGCAGCTGACGTAGCTCCACCCCATCCATACGCTCATCGTATAGATAGCGAAGCGCATGCATTTTGTGCATACGAGAGCCAGGATCACCCTCTCCGCATGCGACGAGCTCTCGAACACCCGGCGATCGCGCCCTCCCCGGTACCTGCCGAACCCGCTCCCGCCCGGCTCAAGGGGGTGGCGACCATGTTCGGCAGCGGCCTGTCCAACCAGACCGGTGCGGCGATCGGCTCCCTCGCGTTCCCGGTCCTCGGCCCGCTCGGTGTGGTGGCGGTACGGCAGTACGTCGCCGCCCTGGTCCTGGTCGCCGTCGGCCGCCCTGGCCTGCGCGCCTTCACCTGGCGGCAGTGGTGGCCGGTGCTACTGCTCGCGGCGGTCTTCGGCACCATGAACCTGAGCCTGTACACCGCGATCGACCGGATCGGCCTGGGTCTCGCGGTCACCCTGGAGTTCCTGGGCCCGCTCACCGTCGCGCTGGCCGGCTCCCGCCGCCGGCTGGACGCGGGGTGCGCGGTGCTGGCCGCGGCCGGAGTGGTGGTGCTGATGCGTCCGCGGCCGTCGACGGACTACGCGGGGCTGGCGCTGGGTCTGGTGGCCGCGTGCTGCTGGGCGTCGTACATCCTGCTGAACCGGCTGGTCGGGCAGCGTGTGCCCGGGGCCCAGGGCGCGGCCGCGGCCGCGTGCGTGTCCGCGCTGACGTTCCTGCCGATCGGGATCGTGGTGGCGCTGCGGCACCCGCCGACGGCCGGGGCGGTCCTGTGCGCGGTCGCGGCGGGCGTCCTTTCGTCGGCGGTCCCGTACCTGGCCGACCTGCTCACCCTGCGGAGCGTCCCGCCCCAGACCTTCGGCCTGTTCATGAGCGTCAACCCGGTCCTGGCGGCGCTGGTGGGCCGGTTGGTCCTGGGCCAGACCCTGGGCGCCCCGGAGTGGGCGGCGATCGGGGCGGTGGTCGCGGCCAACGCGGTGAGTCTGGCGCCCCGTTAGGAGGAAGGGGAACCGGCCCTCCGCCGACTCCCCCTCCACTGGCCGGCCGGCGTCCGATTCGATTGCTTGACTCAAGTAAGCTACATGTGCTTGCCTAACTCAAGTAATCGGGGTCGCGCGAGCGGGGCCGCCCCGACGGGCCCGGCCGGCCCGAGGGCGCCTCGTCGGGCGGACCTTCCGACGCCTTCCAGGCACCCCCAGAAAGCGAGAGTCACCCCATGGCCACGATGAAGTCCGTACAGACCGGTGGCGTCGGCAGGATCGAGGTCGTGGACGTGGAGCGTCCCGTGCCCGGTCCGAAGGACGTGCTGCTGCGGATCCGCGCGGGCGGCGTCTGCGGCACCGACGTCACCTTCCTGAACCTGGGCGGCATGCCCGCCCGCGCGCATCTGGGCGGCGAGCTGGTCCCGGTCGCGCTGGGCCACGAGCCGGCCGGCGAGATCGTCGAGGCCGGCGCCGAGGTCACGGGGCTGAAGGTCGGCGACCGGGTGGTGGTGAACCCGCAGGACGCGCCCACCGGGATCATCGGCTGCGGCGGGAGGTACGGCGCGCTCAGCGAGTACCTGCTGATCGAGAACGCCGAGGCCGGCCGGAGCGTCGCGGTCTTCCCGGACACCGTGCCCTTCGAGGTCGCCGCCCTCAACGAGCCGATGGCGGTCTCCCGGCACGCGGTCAGCCGCTCCGGGGCGGGGCCCGACGACCAGGTGGTGGTCTTCGGCGCGGGGCCGATCGGCCTGGGCGCCGTGATCTGGCTGAAGCTGCGGGGGGTGCGGCACGTGGTCGTCGCCGACGTCATCCCCTCCCGGCTGGAGAAGGCGCTGGCAGTGGGCGCGGACGCGGTGGTCGACTCCGCCCGGGAGGACGTCACCGCCCGGCTCACCGAACTGCACGGGCAGAGCGCCAACGCGCTGGGCCAGCCCCGGCCGGGGACCGGCATCTACCTCGACGCGGCCGGCGCTCCCGCCGTCTTCGACACGGTGGTGGCCAACGCCAGGTGGCACGCCAGGCTGGTGATGGTCGCCGTGCAGAAGAAGGGTGAGGTGGACCTCGGCGGCATGCTGCGCAGCGAGCTGACGCTGATCGCCTCGCAGGGCTACCCCACCGAGATCTTCGAGGTCACCCCCGAACTGATCCGGCATCACGAGCGGTTCGGGCGTATGATCAGCCACCGGGTCCCGTTCACCGAGGTGGAACGCGCCTTCGAGCTGGCCCGCACCCCCGGCGCGGCCGAGAAGGTCGTCGTCACCTTCGATGCGTAGCGGGCGGCCGCGGCGCCGGGGCGGTGACCGGCGCCCGCCACAGTCCGAGCAGCGCGTCGGTGAGTCCGGTGGCCGCGTCGCTCCAGGTGGCGCGCGGGGTGGCGGTCCCCTCGGCGAGGGCGCGTTCCCGTTCGGCGCAGGTGTGCAGGATCAGCGTCCGCGCCATCTGGCCGCGTTCGGCGCGGACCTCGGCGGGCAACTCCGGCAGACGCCGGTTCAGCCCGGCCACGGCCTCGCGCAGCGAGGGCGAGGCCAGGGACTCCTCGATCATGATGTCGTACAGGGCCGGGTCGGTCGCCACCTGGGCGCAGAAGCGCGCGTACCAGGTGGGGCTGCCCAGGCTCGCGAGGTGTTCGGTGACCGGGCGGACCAGGCAGTCCACCCAGTCACGGACGTCGTCGGAGTCGCCGACGCCGGCCAGCAGCCGGACCCGGGTCTCCTCGATCCGGTCGAAGTGCCGGGCGGCGATCGCGCGGACCAGGTCGGCCTTGGTGCCGAAGTGGTAGCCGACGGCGGCGTTGTTGCCCTGCCCTGCGGCCTCGCTGACCTGCCGGTTGGACACCGCGTACACGCCCCGCTCGGCGAACAGGCGCTCCGCCGTGCCGAGGATGACCTCGCGCGTGGCGCCCGCCTGCTCGGCCCGCGCCGTCCTGCCCGCCATGTCCACCACCGCTCCGGGACCGCGCACCACCCGGTCCGGCAGGTCCCGCGCGCCGCACCGGGGCCCCGCTCGGGGCGGCGGGGTCCAGCCGAAAAAGCCTACGCGGCGACGCCGCCGGATGCGGCCGGGCCCTGCCAGTAAAGTAAGTCAAGCGACTGACTTAAATTGCGTTCCGGTCGCTTCCCGTCCCGCATGCCTACGGAGGTCTTCTCCCATGTCCGAAGCCCCTGTCCGGTCCGCCGCGTCCACGAGACCGGCACGACCGAACCCGAACGCGGTGGTGGCGGTGCTGGCCCTGGCCGGCATCACCGTCTCGCTGATGCAGACCCTGGTCATCCCGATCGTCCCCGAGCTGCCGAACTACCTGAACGCCTCCGCGTCCGACGCCGCCTGGGCGGTGACGGCGACCCTGCTGGCCGCCGCCGTGGCGACGCCGGTGGCCGGCCGGATCGGTGACATGTTCGGCAAGCGGCTGATGCTGCTGGTCAGCCTGGTGCTGCTGGTGGCCGGCTCGGTGGTGTGCGCGCTGAGCGACACGCTGGTCCCGATGATCGTCGGCCGTACCCTCCAGGGCCTCGCGGCCGCCGTGGTGCCGCTCGGCATCAGCATCATGCGCGACGAACTGCCGCCGGAGCGCCTCGCCGGTTCGACGGCGCTGATGAGCGCCTCCCTGGGGGTCGGCGGTGCGCTGGGCCTGCCGACGGCGGCCTTCATCGCCGACCACTACGACTGGCACATGCTGTTCTGGACCTCGGCCGCCCTCGGCGTCGTCGCCTTCGCGCTGGTCATGCTGCTGGTGCCGGAGTCCAGGGTGCGCTCGGGCGGCCGCTTCGACGCGGTCGGCGCCGTCGGCCTCGCGGTCGGACTGGTCTCGCTGCTGCTCGCGGTGTCCAAGGGCGCCGACTGGGGGTGGGCGAGCGGCACCACGCTCGGCCTGTTCGCGCTCGCGGTGGTCGTGCTCGTCGCCTGGGGCTTCTTCGAACTGCGCTCCGCGCAGCCGCTGGTGGACCTGCGCACCACCGTCCGCCGCCAGGTGCTGTTCACCAACCTCGCGTCGATCGCGTTCGGCTTCTCGATGTTCGCGATGTCCCTGGTGCTGCCGCAGCTGCTCCAGCTGCCCACCCAGACGGGCTACGGCCTCGGCAGGTCCATGATGACGGTCGGTCTGGTGATGGCCCCGCAGGGTCTGGTGATGATGGCCTTCGCCCCGGTCTCGGCCGCCATCACCAAGGCCCGGGGACCGAAGATCACCCTCATGACCGGCGCGGTGATCGTCGCCGCCGGTTACGGCCTGAACATCGTCCTGATGTCCGAGGTCTGGCACCTGATCCTGGTCTCCTGCATCATCGGCGCCGGTGTCGGCTTCGCCTACGGCGCGATGCCCGCGCTGATCATGGGGGCGGTCCCGGCGTCGGAGACGGCCGCCGCGAACAGCCTCAACACGCTGATGCGGTCCATCGGCACCTCGGTGGCCAGCGCGGTGGCCGGGGTGATCCTGGCCCAGCTGACCATCAGCCTGGGCGGCCACACCCTCCCGTCCGAGAACGGCTTCAAGGTGGTCATGGCGATCGGCGCGGGCGCGGCCGTCCTGGCCTTCGTCCTCGCCGCCTTCCTGCCCGGCCGCCGCCCGGCGGACGCCCAGCCCGACCCGGCACCGGCCGAGCCCTCGGCCGAGCCGGTGGGCTGAGCGGCGCCGTGCGGCGTCCCCCGGGCTCCCTCGACCACCCGGTACGCCGCCGAGTTGCTGGGCGGCGGGGCTAGCGGGGTGGGCTACCTGCTGAAGGACCGGGTGGGCCGGGTGGACGAGTTCCTCGACGCGCTGGAGCGGGTCGCGGCCGGCGGGACCGCACTGGACCCGGAGGTGGTGACGGAACTGATGACGCACCGCAGGGACTCCCCGCTGGACTCGCTGACCCCGCGGGAACGCGAGGTGCTGAAGCTGATGGCCGAGGGACACGCCAACACCACCATCGGCCGCACGCTCGTCATCACCGAACGCTCGGTCAGCAAGCACATCGGCAACGTCTTCCTGAAGCTGGGCCTGCCGCCGAGCGACAGCGGGCACCGCCGCGTGCCGGCGGTCCTGGCCTACCTGCGCCACCGCTGACCGCGCGCCGCAACCGGGCGGGCTTCGGGACCGGTGAGACCCCCGCCTCCGGAACCGGGCGGGCTTCGGGACCGGTGCGGCCCCCGCCTCCGGAACCGAGGGGGCGTCGGGCCGGTGCGGTCCCGTCGGCGGAATCGGGTGGCCGAGGCCTGTTCGGGGGAACCGGTGCGGCGCGGCGCGTGCGGCGTGCGTGGCCGGTCCACACCTTCTGCGTGACCGCACTGCCGCTGATCCCGCCGATGCTCGCCACTCCCGGCAGGCTGCCGCCCGCCGCGCAGGACGCCCGGTGGGCGTACGAGACCAAGCAGGACGGCCAGCGCGCGGTCGTCTACCTGCCCGGTGACGGCACCCTGCTGCTGCGGGCCCGCTCCGGCGAGGACATCACCGCCGCCTACCCCGAACTCCAGCCCCTCGGCGGGGTGCTGGGCCGGCTCCCGGCGGTCCTGGACGGTGAGGTGCTGGCCCTGGACGACCACGGGCGCGCGGACTTCCAGCTGCTGCAGAGCCGGATGGGCCTCGCCCACGCCCCGGCCCGGGCGGCCCGGATGGCGGCCCGGGTCCCGGTCCACCTGGTCCTGTTCGACGTACTCCACCTGGAGCAGCCGCTGCTCACCGTCCGGTACGCGGACCGGCGGGCCCGGCTGGAGGCCCTGGCCCTGGAGGGGCCGTACTGGTCGACGCCGGGTGCCGTGGTCGGGCACGGCGCCGAGGCGTTGCGGGCCACCCGGGAGCACGGACTCGAGGGCGTGGTGTGCAAGCGGCTGGACTCGGTGTACGAGCCGGGGGCGCGGTCCCGGGCCTGGATCAAGATCCGGAACATGCGCGCCGAGGACGTGCTGGTCGGCGGCTGGCTGCCGGGCAAGGGGCGGCTGACCGGACTGCCGGGCGCGGTGCTGGTGGGCCAGCGGTCCGCCGACGGACGGCTGCGGTACGTCGGCGGGGTCGGCACCGGCTGGAGCGGCCAGGAACGCGCCGAACTGGCCGGGCTGCTGCGGGCCGCCGCGACGGACACCTGCCCCTTCGACCCGGTGCCCCCGGTCCGCGACGCCCGCTGGGTGCTGCCCCGTCTGGTCGGCGAGGTCAGCTACAGCACCCGCACCCGGGCCGGGCTGCTGCGCCAGCCGTCCTGGCTGCGGCTGCGCCCGGACCTCACCCCGGAGGAATCGGCGGCGGACCTGCCGAACGACCTGCCCTGACCCTGCCGGGACCTACCGAACGGCCTGCCCTGACCCTGCCGGGACCTACCGAACGGCCTACCCTGGCACTGCGCGGCGACGGCCGCAGGGCCCGTGCCGCCGGGCCGGCGGCCGACAGGATGTCGGAATCCGCCGGGGGCTCCTGGGTCTATCGTGTCCCCATGTCCGTGCCCGAGTTGATCCGCATCGTCTCCCGCGACTCGCCGATGGCGCTCGCTCAGGTCGCCCGCGTGCGGGCCGAGTTGGCCGTACTGCATCCAGGGGTGCGCACCGAGGTCGTACCGGTGAAGACAACCGGTGACAAGTGGCTCGGCGATCTCTCCCAGGTGGAGGGGAAGGGCGCGTTCACCAAGGAGGTGGAGGCCGCGCTGCTGGCCGGCACGGCCGACCTCGCCGTGCACTGCGTGAAGGACGTGCCGGCGGACCGCCCGCTGCCCGCCGGGACGGTGTTCGCCGCGTTCCTGAAGCGGGACGACATCCGCGACGCCCTGGTCCACCCGGGCGGGCTGACGCTGGACCAGCTGCCGCCGGGCACCCGGATCGGCACCTCCTCGGTCCGCCGGGTGGCCCAACTGGCGGCCACCCACCCGCATCTGGAGTGCGTGCCGTTCCGGGGCAACGCCAACCGGCGGCTGGAGAAGCTCGCCGCGGGCGAGGCCGACGCGCTGCTGCTCGCGGCGGCGGGCCTGGAGCGGATCGGCCGTACCGACGTGGTGACCGAGGTGCTGGACCTGGAGACGATGATGCCGCCCATCGGCGCGGGCATCCTCGCCCTCCAGTGCCGTGAGGGCGACAGCGACCTGATCGACGTGGTGAGCGACCTCGGTGATCCGGCCACCCACCGGGAGGCCACCGCCGAGCGGATGTTCCTGCATGTGCTCCAGGGCCACTGCAACAGCCCGATCGCCGGCTACGCCCGCGTCGACCATGCCGGTGAACTGTCGCTGCGCGCCTGTGTGTTCACCCCTGACGGCAAGACCCGGCTGAACGCCCACGAGTGGGCCGGCCGCCTCGACCCGGCGACCCTCGGCACCTCGGTCGCCGTCGCCCTGCTGCGCCAGGGCGCCCGCGAACTCATCGACGGCATCCCGCACTGACGCCAGAGAGGCGGAACCGACGCAGGTCAGGCGGAGGAGCCGGGTTCTGTCTGGTCCTTGAGGAAGGTGCTGACCTGGTGGGCCAGGCTGCCGGGGCCGGCGGCCTGGCAGGGCGTGGCGGCGGTCGACTCCAGCACTCCGATGCCGCCCGCCCACAGCCGGCGTTCGGTCCACTCCTCGTCGACGCGCAGCTGGATCTGGATGTCCACCTGGGTCAGCGCGCTCTCGGGCGCGGCCGCGTAGAGGACGGCGGTGGCGCGGCGCAGCGGGTACACGTCGAAGCCCTCGATGAACTGGGAGTTGCGCCAGTCGATGAACGCGCCCTCCCCGTCGGTCCCCACCCGGACGTCGATCTGACCGTCCTCCAGCTGGACGCTGAAGTGGCCGGAGCCGCGGTTCTCGATGGTGACGCGAGCACTGAAGTACGTCAGCCCGGCCGCGGCGTCGTCCCGGCCGCGCGGCGGCTCGGCCGCCTCCAGGCGGTGGACGCGGACCCGCAGACCGGCATGCTCGTCGTACTCGTGCCAGTCCCCGACCACGTTCGGCTCGTACACAGTGCCCCTCTCGACCCACGCTGTCTATCTGTGCACTCAGCGCACTGTCAAATGCGCAGAATGCGCTGTGGCCAGGGGGTTCGCCCGCTTTGATCGCTGATCAAGCGTTGCGCAGCGGATATCCCGCCCCGGGTGTCCGGGGCGGGAGCCGGGCGCGTGCCGCACATCACGTCGGCGTCCCGACCGCCACAAGATCAGCGGGCCAGGCGGCCGAGCAGCGAGGAGGCCGCGGTGACACCGAGGGCGGCGGCCACCGCCAGCACCCCGAAGTCCAGGCCGAGATGCGCGGGTGTGCCGAGCAGCAGCCCGCGCAGGGCGTCGACCTGGTAGCTGAGCGGGTTGATCCTGCTGACCACCTGGAGCCAGCCCGGCATGATCGCCACCGGGTAGAGGGCGTTGGACCCGAAGAACAGGGGCATGGTGATGGCCTGCCCGATGCCCATCAGACGGTCGCGGCTGAGGACGATGCCGGCGATGCTCATCGACAGGCAGGAGAAGAACGCGGAGGCGAGGACGACGGCCAGCCCGACCCCGAGCAGCTTCAGCGGGTTCCAGGTGAGCGAGACCCCGAGGATCGCGGCGATGACGATCACCACGACGGCCTGGATCAGGGACTTCACCCCGGCCGCGAAGGCCTTGCCGGTGATCAGCGCCGAGCGCGGGGTCGGGGTGACGAGCAGCTTGTTGAGGATGCCCGCGTCGCGTTCCCAGATGATCTGGATGCCGTAGAAGATGGCGATGAACATCGCGGACTGGGCGATGATGCCGGGCGCCAGATAGTCGATGTAGGGGATGCCGCCGGTGGGTATCGCCCGGATCCGGGTGAAGGTCTGGCCGAAGATCAGCAGCCAGAGGGCCGGCTGGATCGCCCGGGTGTAGAGCTCGGTGCGGTCGTGGCGCAGCTTCTGGAGCTCGACGGCGCACATGGCGACGACCCGGGCGGGCAGCAGCCGCCAGCCGGAGCGCGGCTGGGGCGGGGTGAGCAGCAGGGACGCCGCTGCCGTGCGCTCAGCCGACGCGCTTCGCGGTGCGGCGGGTGCTTCGGACATCGCGGAAACCTCCTGACTGGTCGTCGAGGCCGCTGCCGGCCACGTCGCGGAAGACGTCTTCGAGGGTGGGCAGGGTGTCGGTGCCCCGGCGTTCGGCGAGGCCCTGCCGCAGTTCGGCGGGGGTGCCGAGGGCGCGGATCCGGCCGCGGTGCATCAGGCCGACGCGGCCGCAGTGCTGGTCGGCCTCGTCCATGTAGTGCGTGGTGACCAGGACGGTCATGCCGGTGGCGGCGCGTACGGCGTTGATCTGGTCCCAGACGCCGGTGCGGGCGATCGGGTCGAGGCCGATGGTGGGCTCGTCCAGGATCAGCAGCCTCGGCGCGCTGACCAGGGCCTGGGCCAGTTCGAGGCGGCGGACCATACCGCCGGAGTAGGTGCCGGCGAGCCGGTCGGCGGCGTCGGCGAGGTCGACGGCCGCCAGCGCCTCGGCGACCCGTTCGGCACGTTCGCGCCGGGGTACGTCGAAGACGCGGGCGAACAGGGCGACGTTCTCGCGTCCGGTGAGCCCGCTGTCGGCGGACAGCTGCTGCGGGACGTAGCCGAGCAGTCGGCGTACGGCCATCCGCTCCCGGCCGGTGTCGTGGCCGAAGACGCTGACCATCCCGGCGGGGACGGGGAGCAGTGTGGTGATGCAGCGGATGGCGGTGGTCTTGCCGGCGCCGTTGGGGCCCAGCAGTCCGAAGACCTCGCCCTCGCCGACGGTCAGGTCGAGCCCGTCCACAGCCTTGGTGTCCCCGAACGAGTAGGCCAGCCTGGTGCAGGCGACCGCGGGGGTGTCCGGCGTCATGATTCCTCGGCCTCCTCGTGCAGGGCGACGGCGAGTCTGCGCAGTGCGGGTAGCGCGGCTTCGAGCAGGTGCTGGTCGGTCTCGTCGAGCCGGGAGACATGGCCGGCGACGAGTTCCGCGCGGCGCCGCCGCCAGTCCTTGAGGCGCTGCGTGGCGGCCTCGGTCAGCCGCAGCCGGGCGGCCCGCCGGTCGGCCGGGTCGGTCTCCCGTACCAGGTAGCCGGCCTTGACCAGCTGATTGACCAGCGTCGACACCGAGTTGCTCGCCAGGTACAGCTCCTTGGCCGCGTCCGAGATGCCGATGCCGGGCCGGGACTCGACCAGCCGCAGCAGTTCCACCTCGGCACCCCGCAGCCGGGGCAGCGCGAGCCCGCGGCGCAGCCGGCGGCGGATCAGCCGCTGGATGCCGACGAGCGCGTCGGCCAGCTCTTCCGGAAGGGATTCGGATACCAGGGATTCCACGTTCGAAGATTACCTCTGCTACAGAGGTATCTCCTCCCAAGGAACGGTCAAGCCCCGTCGGCGCCGGGAGCCACCACCGCGAACCCGGTCCGATGAGATCAATCTAACCTTTTTGGAGTATCTGTTTTATTTTGCCCCATTCAGGGCATCCGCAGATCAGTGCTTCGGATCGGAGGCACGTGCGTGGGAGCCGGTTTCCGCCGGCCGCCCCGTGCCTCCCCAGGGTCCGAGCGCGGTCCTCCCACGATCCACACTGGCACCTCGCTGAGGGAGGTGCGCGCGATGCGTACCACCAGCCTCGCCAAGCCTCATCCGCATGACGACTCACCCGACACCGCCGCGGATTTCGCGCGGCTCGCCGAACTGCCCGAGGGACCGCGGCGCCGGGCGCTGCGGGACGAACTGGTGGAGCTCTGGCTGCCCATGGCCGAGCGGATCGCGGTGCGGTTCCGCGGCCGCGGGGAGGCCCTGGAGGACCTCTACCAGGTCGCCGCGCTGGGACTGGTGAAGGCCGTCGACCACTACGACCCGGAGCGCGGCCGGGCCTTCGAGGCGTACGCGGTGCCCACGATCACCGGGGAGATCAAGCGGCACTTCCGCGACCACATGTGGAGCCTGCACGTGCCCCGCCGGGTCCAGGAACTGCGCAACCGGGTCCGGGTCGCCCTCAAGGAACTGGGGCAGACCACCGCGGGCCGTACACCCACCGTCGCCGAGATCGCCGAGCGGGCCCAGCTCACCGAGAGCGAGGTGCGGGCCGGCATGGAGGCGCTGGAGTGCTTCTCCGCGCTGTCACTCGACGCCGAGGTGCCCGGCGGCGACGGCTACGTCCTCGGCGACACCCTGGGCTGCCCGGATCCCGGCTACGACCTGGTCGACGAGCGCACCGCGGCGGAACCCTGCCTCCAGGGCCTGCCCGAGCGCGACCGGCTCATCCTCTATCTGCGGTACTTCCGCGGGATGACGCAGAGCAACATCGCGGAGCAGCTGGGCATCTCGCAGATGCACGTGTCCCGCCTGCTCACCGCCTGCTTCGACCGGCTGCGCGAGGAGCTGCTGGCCGAGGGCGCCTGAGACCGGTTCACCCGGCGGGCGGTGCGCCGGGGATCTGGGTCGGGCCGTACCGTTCCAGGGCGTCGGCCAGCTCCGCGCGGACCTCGGGGGGTATGTCACCCGAGCGGCCCCAGACGAGGATCAGGTCCGCGACGTTGCGCAGCTTGATGTTGGTGTGCTGGGAGACCTCCTTGAGCACCGCCCAGCCCTCGTCGGGCGTGACCCGGCCGAGCGCGACCACCATCCCGATGGCCTGGTCCACCACGGCGTGGGAGGCGACCGCTTCCTTCAGCTGGTCGACCTCCTCCTGGAGGTGCAGGATCCGCTCCGTCTCGCTCTCGCCCACCCACCCATCGTCGTCATCCGACTGGCCGAGCGCCAGTGGGGTACTCAGC
The DNA here is from genome assembly GCF_022343545.1 of Streptomyces arenae. Taxonomy (NCBI): domain Bacteria; kingdom Bacillati; phylum Actinomycetota; class Actinomycetes; order Kitasatosporales; family Streptomycetaceae; genus Streptomyces; species Streptomyces arenae. Next base: position 6,118 of record NZ_JAKQYH010000069.1, on the reverse strand, counting down.
AGGCATTCCTCCCGCTTCCGGTTGGAGACTGGTGTCAGACCGGTTTCTCCCGGCCGGTCCCGACCCCAGGACGCGAGTGCCATGAACCACGACATGTCTGCCCCCGGCCCGGCGCACACGAAGCGGGACGTCCTCTCCACGCACTCGGTGTTCGGCGCTCCCTGCTGGGTGAGCCTGACCAGCCGTGACCTCCAGACCACGGAGGACTTCTACGGCGCCGTGCTCGGCTGGCGATGGCGCAGCGTCCGGCTCGGCGACCACTTCCGGATCGCCCTGGCGGACGGGGTGCCGGTGGCGGGCATCGCCGCGGTCGCCGCGATGTGGCAGATGGCGGTGGCCTGGACGCCGTACTTCGCCGTGCCCGACGCGGACGAGGCGGTGGCCCGGGCCCGGGAGCGCGGCGGCACGCCGGCGGTCGGTCCGCTGTCCTTCCCGCCGGGCCGGGCCGCGCTGATCGCCGACCGGGACGGCGCCGTGTTCGGTATCTGGGAGGGGGAGCTGGTCTCCAACTGGGAGACCTGGCGGCGGGCCGCCCCCACCTTCATCCGCTTGCACACCCGTAACGCGTTCGACTCGGCGATCTTCTACGGCGAGGTCCTCGGCTGGGCCTCCGACCGGCCGGGCTGCTGCGAGGTGGAGTACGAGGCCGGCGAGGTGGTGCTGCGCAGCCGGGGTGACGCGGTGGCCCGTATCGACTCGGGGGCGGTGGAGGCGGCGCCCGATCCTTCGGTGCGGCCGCACTGGCAGGTGCACTTCGCGGTCGCGGACGTCGGCGAGTGCGCGCGGGCGGCCGAGAAGCACGGCGGCAGCGTCCTGCGGGAGCTGGACACCGAGGCGGTCCTGCGTGACCCGGACGGGGCGCAGTTCACCGTGACGGTCCGCCCGCTGCTCCCCTGACGCCCCTCAGCCCCCGCGGTTCCGGCCACCCCGGCCACCCGGCACGTCCGGGCCGCCTTCGCCGTTCCTGCCGCTTCTGCTGGTCCTGCCGCTTCTGCCGTTCCTGCTGGTCCTGCCGTTTCTGTCGGTCCCGCTGGTCCCGCTGGTCCTCCTCCTGTCCCCGCTGCCCTTGCCGCCCTTGCCGTCCTTGGCGCGGGAGGGCCGGGACAGCAGGACCAGGCTGCGGGCCTCGACGCGCAGCCTGGTACCGGCCTTGCGTTCGCGTTCGTCGGGGATGCCCTCGGGATCGGCGGTGTCGATGAGGGTCGTCCAGCGCTCACCGAAGGACTCGTCGGGCAGCCGGAAGTCGGCCGGTTCCCAGTGGCCGTTGAGAAGCAGCAGGAACGAGTCGTCGACCAGACGCCGCCCGTAGGGGTCGCGTTCGGCGATGGCGTCGCCGTTGAGGAAGACCCCGAGCGTGTGCGCGTCGGGGCGCTGCCAGTCCCGGTCGGTCATCTCGCGGGCGTCGGGCAGCAGCCACACCAGGTCCGGCAGCGGCTGCCCGGGGTGCACGGCGGTCTCGCCCCGGAAGAAGCGGCGGCGGCGCAGTACCGGGTGGGCGGCGCGCAGGGCGATGACGTACCGGGTGAAGTCGGTGAGGGTGCGCTGTTCCTCGGTCAGGTCCCAGTCGATCCAGGAGACCTCGTTGTCCTGGCAGTAGGCGTTGTTGTTGCCGCGCTGGGTACGGCCGAGTTCGTCGCCGTGACCGATCATCGGGATGCCCTGCGAGAGCAGCAGGGTGGCGAGGAGGTTGCGCTGCTGGCGGGCCCGCAGTTCGAGGACGGCGGGGTCGGCGGTCTCGCCCTCGGCTCCGCAGTTCCAGGACCGGTTGTGGCTCTCGCCGTCCCGGTTGCCCTCGCCGTTGGCCTGGTTGTGCTTGTCGTTGTACGACACCAGGTCGCGCAGGGTGAAACCGTCGTGCGCGGTGACGAAGTTGACGCTCGCCCGCGGCCTGCGCCTGCTGTGCTGGTACAGGTCGGAGGAGCCGGTGAGCCGGGAGGCGAACTCGCCGAGCGAACCGGGTTCGGCCCGCCAGAAGTCCCGTACGGCGTCCCGGTAGCGGCCGTTCCACTCGGACCACAGCGGCGGGAAGTTGCCGACCTGGTAGCCGCCCTCCCCCACGTCCCAGGGTTCGGCGATGAGCTTGACCCTGCTGATCACCGGGTCCTGCTGGATCAGGTCGAAGAACGCCGAGAGCCGGTCCACCTCGTGGAACTGGCGTGCCAGGGTGGCCGCGAGGTCGAACCGGAAGCCGTCCACGTGCATCTCGGTCACCCAGTACCGCAGCGAGTCCATGATCAGCTGGAGGACGTAGGGGTGCCGCATCAGCAGGCTGTTCCCGGTGCCGGTGGTGTCGTAGTAGTGCGCCCAGTCGCCGTCGACCAGCCGGTAGTAGGAGGCGTTGTCGATGCCCCGGAAGGACAGCGTGGGGCCCATCTCGTTGCCCTCGGCGGTGTGGTTGTAGACCACGTCGAGGATCACTTCGAGGCCGGCCGCGTGCAGCGCCTTCACCATCGCCTTGAACTCGTTGACCTGCTGGCCCCGACTGCCGAACGCGGCGTAGGCGTTGTGCGGGGCGAAGAAGCCGATGGTGTTGTAACCCCAGTAGTTGGACAGGCCCCGGTCCTGGAGGACGCCGTCCTGCACGAACTGGTGGACCGGCATCAGCTCGACCGCGGTGACGCCGAGCGAGGTCAGGTGCTCGATGACCGCCGGGTGCGCCAGACCGGCGTAGGTGCCCCTGAGCCGTTCGGGCACCTCCGGATGGGTGGCGGTGAGGCCACGGACATGGGCCTCGTAGATCACCGAGTCGGAGTACGTCCGCCGCGGCGGACGGTCGTCGCCCCAGTCGAAGTAGGGATCGGTGACCACCCCGAGCATGGAGTGCCCGGCGCTGTCGGCCGGGGACGGCCCACCGGGCGTGCGCTCGTACAGGGACGCGTGGTTGTCGATCTGGCCGTCGACCGCCCTGGCGTACGGGTCCAGGAGCAGCTTCGCCGGGTTGCAGCGGTGGCCGACGCCCGGGTCCCAGGGCCCGGTCACCCGGTAGCCGTAGCGCTGGCCGGGGCCGACCCCGGGCAGACAGGCGTGCCAGACGAAGCCGTCGACCTCGGTCATCGGGACCGGGGTACGGGTGCCGGCGTCGTTCACGAGGACCAGCTCGACCCGCTCGGCGACCTCGCTGAACAGGGCGAAGTTGGTCCCCTGGCCGTCGAAGGAGGCGCCCAACGGGTAGGGGTGCCCGCTCCACACGGGCACCCCTTTCCGGGACTTGCTCGCCGTCACCGGGCGCCCTCCAGGACGCCGCCGGCGGGTTCGGCCAACTGGGCGACCGGCTGCCGGCGGGGGACACGGAGGGTGCGGCGCAGACTGGGCGCCGGCGCGGTCGGGACCAGCGGCACCCGCTCGCCGGACCGGGCGCGCTGCGAGAACCAGATGATCTTGCTGCCGGTCTCCGAGGCGCAGCAGCCCCAGCCGTCGCTGGTGGCGGCGAGGTGCGCCAGACACGACCGCAGGTCCTGGTCGGGGCGCAGGTCACGGTCGTCGTCACCGATGGCGGTGATGAGGTGCTGCCCGTTCCACCACATCTCGATGGACGTGTGCTTGTCCGTCGCGTGCTGGTCGATGGCGGTCAGCAGCAGTTCGACACCGCGGCGGACGGGCTCCACGAGGTTGTCGAGGTCCCAGTAGCGGAGATGGGCGGCCAGGATGCGGCCGACCTGTCCCACCCGTTCCTGGCTGACCTCGACGTCGAGGTGGTAGTAGCAGGGCACTGCGGTCTTCATTGTCGCTTCGCTCCTCACCGGCGCGGCTCACGTCCCCCTCCCCGTCCGGAAATCGGTTCCGGACGCACAGCGTGAGCACTGATCGCTTCTGAGTCACCCACCACATTGCGGCCGCTACGCCATTCGTGCAACACGAGGAGCGCACGGGGCGGGTGAGGAGTGGTTGAAGATCCAACAAGACGGTGCGTCATCATGCGTGCACCATGAGTGAAAGCCTCGATTCGCCGTAACGGCTCCGTGCCTCTCCGTGCCCGGACGCTCCCCCGATCGTCGGGGACACGTGCCCATTCGAGAGCGTCGGAAGGAAAGACACGGCCATGCTGCTACCCGCGAAGGCCGAGGTGGCCCGGCAGCTGCGGCGCTACCGGGCGTGGGAGCGAGTGATGCTCGCCTCGCCGCAGGACCGTGAGGTGCGGTCCACCTTCGAGGACTCGGGCTACACGCTGTGCGTGCTGATGGGCAAGCGCTGCGCCCGGGAGGCGGTGGACGCGGCCGAGCGCTATCTGCGCACCAGCCTCGTCACCTACGTGCGGGAACAGGGCGGGCGGACCCAGCTGACCGGGCGGGTCCGGCGCGGGCCGCCGTCGGACCGGCGTTCCGCGAGGCAGTGACCGCACGGACGGACCCCGCGGGAGGACACCTGTCCTCCGGCGCACTACGGATCGCGGAGCCGGGCCCCAGGCCCGGCTCCCGCGCACGGCGGAGGTGAGACCCATGAAGGCGAGCGAGACCATCGGCCGTGTTCCGGTGCGTGACGTCCGGCCGGCCCTGGAGTGCGGCGGACGTCCGGCGAAGGCGGTTCTCGGCGAGACCTTCCCGGTCACCGCCACGGTGTTCCGGGAGGGCCATGACGCGGTCGGCGCCAATGTGGTGCTGTGCGATCCCGAGGGCCGCCGCGGCCCCTGGACGCCGATGCGCGAACTGGTTCCCGGCACCGACCGCTGGGGCGCCGAGGTCACCCCGGACGCGACGGGCCGCTGGACGTACCACGTGGAGGCCTGGAGCGCCCCGCTCCGCACCTGGCGGCAGCACGCCCGGGTGAAGATCCCGGCGGGCATCGACACCGGTCTGGTCCTGGAGGAGGGCGCGGAGCTCTACGAGCGCGCGGCCGCCCAGGTCCCCGAGGGGCCGGAGCGCGAGCGGGTCCTGGCGGCGGCCCGGGCCCTGGGCGACGACTCGCTCCCGCTGCACAACCGGCTGGCGAACGCGCTGGCGCCCGAGGTGGACGAGATCCTCGAGCGGTTCCCGCTGCGGGAGCTGGTGACCGCTTCGGAGCCGTTGCCGCTGCTGGTCGAGCGTGAACGCGCCCTGTACGGCTCCTGGTACGAGTTCTTCCCGCGCTCGGAGGGCACGCCCGAGCGGCCGCACGGCACCTTCCGCACCGCCGCGCGCCGGCTGCCCGCGATCGCCGCGATGGGCTTCGACGTCGTCTACCTGCCCCCGATCCACCCGATCGGCACCACCTTCCGCAAGGGCCGCAACAACACGCTGAGTGCGGATCCGCAGGACGTGGGGGTGCCGTGGGCGATCGGCTCGTCCGAGGGCGGCCACGACGCCGTCCACCCGGACCTCGGGACGCTGGAGGACTTCCGGTGGTTCGTGGCCGAGGCCGCCCGCCACGGCCTGGAGATCGCCCTGGACTTCGCGTTGCAGTGCTCCCCGGACCACCCCTGGGTGGAGAAACACCCCGAGTGGTTCCACCACCGCCCCGACGGCACCATCGCCTACGCCGAGAACCCGCCGAAGAAGTACCAGGACATCTACCCGATCGCCTTCGACGCCGACATGGACGGCCTCATCACCGAGACCGTGCGGGTGCTGCGGCACTGGATGGACTGCGGGGTACGGATCTTCCGCGTCGACAACCCGCACACCAAACCCGTCGTGTTCTGGGAACGGGTCATCGCCGAGATCAACGCGGCCGACCCCGACGTCCTCTTCCTCGCCGAGGCCTTCACCCGCCCCGCGATGATGCGCACCCTCGCCCAGATCGGCTTCCAGCAGTCCTACACGTACTTCACCTGGCGCACCACCAAAGAGGAACTCACCGAGTACGCCACCGAACTGGCGACCGAGAGCGCCGCCTACATGCGGCCCAACTTCTTCGCCAACACCCCCGACATCCTGCACGCCTACCTCCAGCACGGCCACCGCCCCGCCTTCGAGGTCCGCGCCGTGCTCGCCGCCACCCTCTCCCCCACCTGGGGCATCTACAGCGGCTACGAACTCTGCGAGAACACCCCCCTCAAAGAGGGCAGCGAGGAATACCTCGACTCCGAGAAGTACCAGCTCAAACCCCGCGACTGGGACCGCGCCGACACCGACGGCATCGCCCCCCTCATCACCCGCCTCAACACCGCCCGGCGCGCCCACCCCGCGCTTAGATCTGAAGAGCG